>NZ_JBKKAD010000113.1:0-17805 GCF_046714715.1 Conyzicola sp.
AGCAGTTTCGCGTCGGCCGCGGTCACCGTCTCGTTGTCGAGCGAGTACTCGGCGTAGGTCTCGGCCGACGAGTCGTAGGTCGCCTGCGTCTCCGGCGACAGCAGGGCCCACGCGCCGCCCTGGTTGCCCAGGGCGATGGCGTCGAGATACTCGGAGACGATGGCGGTCGCCGTGTCGTGCGGCTCGGGGTCGACGGTGCCCGACTCGCTGGGTGTCGCCGGCGGATAGTCGGTGCCGCACCCCGCGAGGAGAGCCATCATCGCGACCGCGGATGTCGCGGTCAGGACGTTTCTCAGCGAAGTCGTCATCCTTCCAGCCTACGATTGCGGCCCGCGGATGGCGGTCATTGCCAGTCAAGACTCAGCGGTCGCGCAGGCACTGCCTCAGGAAGACCGCGATGTCGATCGTGTAACGGCGCGCGAGGCGTCGGGGCTCGAGGCCCAGCCGGTAGAGCCACTCGATGCGCAGGCGTCGGAAGGCGTCGGGCGCCCTGCTCTTGCCGCCCGCCCAGAAGTCGAAGAGCGCTCCGACGCCGATGAACAGGCTCGCGTCGAGGTGCGGCGCGTGCTCGACGATCCAGCGCTCCTGCAGGGGGTTGCCCATGGCGACGAGCACCACGTCGGGCCGCGCCGCGTTGATGCGTCTCCCGAGGGCGGCCGAATCCGCGGCGCCCTCGAAGCCGTCGCTGCTGCCGACGACGTTCTGGCCGAGCGTCGTGCGAGCGTGCTCGACCGCCCTCTCCAGGATCTCCGGACGTGCGCCGAGCAGGAACACTCGCAGCGGTCTGCCGGCGCGCTCGAACAGGAACGGGGTGAAGTCGGTTCCGTTCAGGTTGTGCGCGAATCGTCGGCGATGAACCAGCATCGCCGCGACATCCATGCCCAGTCCGTCGTTGACGATCACCGTCTCGACCTCGCCGGGCGCCTCGAGCAGGAAGCGGCACTGCACCACGAAGTTGGTGTTGGCGAAGAACAACGCGACCCGCCGCCGTTCGTCGACCGCCTCGAGCAGGCGCCCCGCCAGCCGGTCGGGGGTGGTCGACAGCACGTCGAATCGGCTGATGACGAGCGCGTCGTCGATGTCTCCGCGGGTTTCGGGTCTCACGGGGCGTCCTCGGGTCGGGTGTACTGCATGTGTACACCCGGGCGGGCGGCGGCGTAATTACTGGTGGAGGCGGCCGTTAGCTGCTATCGGCCCTACAGTAAACCGTGCCCAGAACCGCCATCACCCCGCGCGAGCTCAACGCTCGCGGCCGCCTCCCGCTGCGCGCGATCCTCCGCAATCCGGCCCTGGTCGGCACCGAGGCGCTCGCCGGGGCGGTCACGGTGCTGGCGCTGATCCCCGAGGTGATCTCCTTCGCGATAATCGCGGGGGTCGACCCCGTGAACGCGCTCGTCGCATCCGCGGTTCTCGCGATCACCATGTCGTTTCTCGGCGGACGCAGCGCAATGGTCACGGCCGCGGCCGGCTCGGTGGCGCTCGTCGTCGCGCCGCTCGTGCACGCCGAGGGGGTGGAGTACCTGCTGCCGACGGTGATTCTCGCGGGCGTGATTCAGATCGTGTTCGGCGTCACCGGGCTCGCGCGGGTGATGCGGTACATCCCCCGCTCGGTGATGATCGGCTTCGTCAACGCGCTCGGCATTCTGATCTTCGTCGCCCAGGTCGCGAGCCTGATCGACGTGCCGTGGCAGGTCTACCCGCTGTTCGCGCTGACGCTGCTGATCATCTGGCTGTTCCCGAAGATCACGACGCACGTGCCGGCGCCGCTCGTGGCGATCGTCGCGGTGACCGCGCTCACCGTCGCCGTGGGCATCACGGTGCCGACCGTCGGCGACGAGGGGCACGTGACCGGCGGGCTGCCCGGCATCACGCCGTTCGGTGTGCCGCTCACCCTGGGAACCCTGCTGCTGATCGCGCCCACGGCCATCGCCGTCGCGTTCGTCGGCCTGATCGAGACGCTGCTCACCGCGAAACTGGTCGACGACATGACCGACAGCCCCTCGTCGAAGACGCGCGAGTCGTGGGGACTGGGCGTCGCGAACATTCTCGCCGGGTTCTGGGGCGGCGTCGCGGGCTGCGCGATGATCGGCCAGACGGTGGTGAACGTGAAAATCGGACGCGCCCGCACCCGCCTGTCGACGCTGTTCGCCGGCGTCTTCCTCCTCCTCTTCGTGGCGGTGCTGTCGAACGTGATGGCCGTCATCCCGATGGTCTCACTCGCCGCCGTCATGATGGTGGTCGCGGTGCGCACCGTCGACTGGCACTCGGTGCGGCCGAGTGTCGTGAAGCGGATGCCGCGTTCCGAAACCATCGTGATGGTGGTCACCGTGGCGACCGTCGTCATCACGAGCAACCTTGCGATCGGCGTCGGGGTCGGCGCAGTGCTGGCCGCGCTGCTGCTGTTGCAGCGGGCGGCCCGCGCGTTCGGGGTGACCCGCATCGTCTCCGGCGACGGCGCCAGCGTCGAGTACCTCGTGCGCGGTGCGCTCTTCTTCGCGTCGAGCAACGAGCTCGCCGACCACTTCCGTTTCACGACCGACCCGACGCGCGTCGTGATCGACTTCACCGAGTCGCGCATCTGGGACGCGTCGAGCGTCGCCGCCCTCGACGCGATCGAGGAGAAGTACCGTGCGGAGGGCTCGACGGTCGAGGTGCGCGGCCTCGACGAACGCAGCGCGCGCCTCCACGCCAGTATGAGCGGACACTTGAACCCATGACCACGACGATCGACTGCCGTGCCATCCTCTTCGACATGGACGGCACCCTCGTCGACTCCACCGCGGTCGTCGAACGCGTCTGGGCCCGGTTCGCCGAGCGCTTCGGCCTCGACCTGGCCGACATCCTCGCCTCGTCGCACGGGCGACGCATGGAGGATTCCATCGTGCGGTTCGGCCCCGAGGGCGTCGATGTCGCCGCGCAGCAGAAAGACCTCTCCGAGTTCGAGTTCGCCACGACCGAGGGTGTCGTCGCCGTGTCGGGTGCGCCCGCGTTCGTGCGCAGCCTCCCGCCCGAGTCGATCGCGCTCGTCACGTCCGCCGGTCGCGACCTGGCGGCCATGCGCATGCGCTCGGTCGACGTTCCGATGCCGGCGGTGCTCGTCGGTGCCGAAGACGTGACGAGCGGTAAGCCGCATCCGGAGCCCTATTTGAGAGCCGCAGCCGCCCTCGGCGCCGACCCGAGCGACACGGTCGTCTTCGAAGACGCCGACGCCGGCATCGAATCCGGGCTCGCGGCCGGTATGCGCGTGATCGTGGTCGGCGACGCGGCGGGGGAGGTCGCGCGCGACCTCCCCCGCATCCGCGACTACGCGCAGATCACCGCGACGGTGACGGACGGCCGCATCACGCTCGCGCTGGTTGAGTAGGAGCGCCAGCGACGTATCGAAACCTGACGACAGGTTTCGACACAGGCCCTGGAGGGCCTTACTCAACCGGCAGAGTGGAATAAACGCACAGGTCGCCGTGATTGGCTCCAGTGTGACCACCCAGATCCCGGCGCGCCCAGCCTGGCCCCAGATCGTCCTGTCCGTCGTGCGCACCGAGTGGATCACTCCGCGCATGGTGCGCGTGATCGCCGGTGGACCCGGCTTCGACGACCTCGCGCCGAACGACTTCACCGACAAGTACAGCAAGCTGATCTTCGTCAAGCCCGAGCTCGGTCTGGCCGCCCCCTACGACATCCCGGCGCTGCGCGATTCGCTGCCTCAGGCCGACTGGCCGGTCGTGCGCACCTACACGATCCGCTCGGTCGACTACGAGACGCGCGAGATCGCCGTCGACTTCGTCGTGCACGGCACAGAGGGTGTCGCGGGCCCGTGGGCCGCGAACGCCCGGCCAGGAGACGCTCTCGTGCTCGGTGGTGTGGGCGGCGCCTATGCGCCCCACCCCGAGACGGGCTGGCACGTGATCGCCGGCGACGAGTCGGCGATGCCGGCGATCTCGTCTGCCGTCGCCGCCCTCTCGCCGACCGCCCGCGGCATCGTGCACATCGAGGTCGAGGACGACGACGACGTGCTGCGGCTCGAGGCTCCGGTCGGCGTCACTGTCAACTGGATCCACCGAGGGCACGATCGCGACTCGTCGCTGCTCGCGACCGCGGTCGATGAGGCGCAATGGCCGACGGATGACACGGTGCAGGTGTTCGCCCACGGGGAGCGCGAGTCGATGAAGGCCGTGCGCGCCGTGCTGGCTAAGCGCGGTGTGCCGCGCGACCGCTTCTCTCTCTCGGGATACTGGGCCTACGGCCGCACGGAAGACCGGTTCCAAGCCGAGAAGCGCGAGCCGATCGGCACGATCGCCGACTGAGCTGGTCGGCGGGTCTACTCTGGCCGGGTGACCGAGCGACTCTCCCGAGGCCTCCGTGTCATCCGGTTCGTCTGGATCGCCGGCTTCGTCATCGGCACGACCACGCATGTCGCCGACCTCGTGGTGGGCGGCGTCGAGGTCTACGCCGGCTATCCCGACGCCGCGCGGGTGTTCTGGGTCTCGCTGACGCTGCTCGATCCGGCAGCCGTGGTCTTGCTGCTGCGAAGGTCGCGCGTCGGCGTCGTGCTCGGGGTGGCGATCATGCTCGCGGACGTCGCGGTGAACTGGACGGTCTTCGCGACCATCGAGGGGTTCGGCCTGTTCGGCCTCATCAACCAGTCGCTGTTCTGCGCGTTCGTGCTGGCGACCGCTGTGCCGCTGTGGCGTGCGTACAACACGCCGAGTCGCTGCGTCGGACGCGCTGACGACAGAATGGACGGGTGAACCCTCTCCGCGTAGTGCTCGGCACCCCCAGCGCCGTCTACCTGCTGGCCAGCTCGCTCGTCGGACGACTGCCGAGCGCGATGGCGGCCCTGGCGATCGTGCAGCTCGTGCGCCTGCAGGGCGGCGACTACGCGCTCGCCGGAACGATGACCGCCGTCTACATCGTCGCGGGCGCGGTGGGGCAACCCGTGCTCGGCCGCGTCGTCGACCGGGTCGGGCAGACGGTCGTGCTCGTCGTTGCGGCCGTGGTCAGCTCGCTCGGATTCGCTGCGGTCGCGGTCTTCGCGGCCGACGCCCCCGTTCTCGCCCTCGTCGGAGCCATCCTGGCCGGCCTGTTCACCCCGCCGCTCGAGCCGTCGCTGCGGTCGCTCTGGCCGCGCATCGTGCCCGAGGGGCGCCCCCTCAAGGCCGCGTTCAGCCTCGACGCCGGTGCCCAAGAACTCATCTTCATCATCGGACCGCTGCTCACCGTGCTCGGCATCTCGGCCTTCGGCGCCACCGGCAACGTGCTGTTCGCCGCCGCGCTGGGTCTGGTCGGCACGATCGCCTTTGCGCTGAACCGGGTGTCGCGCACAGCGGGAGCGGCGGAGACCTCGGATGCGCCGAGACTGTCCCCGATACGAGGCGCGCGTTTCCGCCGCCTCGTCGCCTTTACCTTCGGCGTCGGCATTCCCGTCGGGGTGCTGACCATCTCGGTCACCGTGTTCGGCGAGCGTCACGGAGTCGAGGGCTTCGCCGGGTGGGCGCTCGCCGCCAACGCCTTCGGGGCACTGGTCGGAGCGACGACGCTGGCACTGCGTCCGTTCAGGCGTGCCCCGCAGCGCCTGCTCGCGGTGTGCGGACTGCTGCTCGCCGCTGGCTACCTGCCGCTCGCGCTGGCCGACCTGCCGCCCGCGGTCTGGCTCGCACTCGCCGTCGCCGCCGGTTTTATGCTGCCGCCGAGCCTCGCCCAGATCTTCGAGTCGGTGGCGCACGTGACCGGCCGGGGGTCGCTCACCGAAGCGAACGCCTGGGTTGTGAGCGCGATGAGTGTCGGTGTCGCGGCGGGCACGCTCGGCGGCGGCCTCGTTGCCGGGCTCGATTTCGCCGTTCCGGTGATGGTTGTCGGCGGCTCGGTCGCGACCGCGCTGCTCGCCATGCTCGTGCTGCCGTCGCGCATGACGACCGCCTCCCAGCTGCCCGCACCGGTGGGGTCGGCCGCGGTCTGAGGTCAGCCGAAGATCGCCCAGCCGTGCGCGGGCACCGACGCCCCGTCGGCGCCGCCCGCCAGCAACTCCAGTCCGGCGTGGGCAGGATCGAGGGCGAGCGCGTCGTCGCCCAGGTTCAGCGCGACCACGATGCGGTCGCTGCCGTCGGTCACCTCGAACACGTAGCCCGTGTTGCTCAGGCCGATGCTCGTGCTGGTCGCGGCGTGCAGCCACGGGTGCCGCCTGCGGATGCCGATGAGCTGCTGGTGCACCGAGAGGATGTCATTCTCGGCGAGCTCGGCGG
The DNA here is from genome assembly GCF_046714715.1 of Conyzicola sp. Classification (GTDB taxonomy): domain Bacteria; phylum Actinomycetota; class Actinomycetes; order Actinomycetales; family Microbacteriaceae; genus Conyzicola. The sequence goes on from NZ_JBKKAD010000113.1 coordinate 6,240, forward strand.
GAGTGTCCGGGTACGCCGGGCGGATCGCGTCGTCGCCGCCGACCCGCTGCTCTTTGACCGCCTCGAAGCCGCGCTCGTCGCCGTAGTAGACCGCGGGCGTGCCGCCGAGCGTCAACAGCAAAACCAGCGCGTGCGCGCGGTGCCGTTCGTCGGCGATCTGGGTAGCGATGCGGGTCACGTCGTGGTTGCCGACGAACGTGTACGGAACGAACGTCTCGAGAAATTCGTTGTGCCGCTGCAGTGCCCAGTCGAGCTCGAAGAAGTTGGCCTCGGCGATCGAGTGCCAGATCGCCTGCCACAGCTCGTACTGGGTGACGCTGTCGAGGCCCCCGTCGCGAACGAAGCCCGCGTAGTCACCGTGCAGCACCTCGCCGAGCACGTACACGGCGGGAAACTCTTCACGCACGGCCGGCAGAATCGAGGCCCAGAAGCCGACCGGCACCGAGTACGCGGCGTCGAGTCGCCACGCGTCGATGCCCCGTTCGAGCCAGTGGCGCATCACGGACCCGACGTACGCGGCGACCTCCGGGTTCGCGTGGTCGAGGGCGACGAGCGCGCCGTGCCCCTCGAAGACCGCGAGCTCGCCGGCGTCGGTGTGCCGGAACAGGGCGTTCTCGGGCGCGGACGGGTCGCTCAGTGCGGCTTGCAGCGGCGCGAACTCGCGTCCGACGTGGTTGAAAACGCCGTCGAGCATGACCCGGATGCCACGTGAGTGAGCCGCCTCGATGAGGTGTTCCAGGTCGGCCGTGGTGCCGAGGCGGGGGTCTACCTCGAAATAGTCGATGGTGTCGTATCCGTGGGTGCTCGACTGGAACACCGGACCGAGCGCCAGGCCGTTCGCGCCCAGCGCGAGCAGGTAGTCGAGCCACGACTCGAGCTGACGCAGGCTGTGGGTCGCGGCGCGGTTCTCGCCGGTGGTGTCCGCGCCGACGAAGCCGAGCGGGTAGACGTGCCACCAGATCACATTTTCGGTCCAGTCGGGTGTCGATCGTGACATGGTCTTCTCTCCAGGTGGCTCGATCCGAGCGTACCGTCGCAAGATCATCCCTATGCAAGATGATCTTCTTGGCGTAACATTTGAGCATGGATGATTCTGCGACCGCCAACGCGACTGAGTCCCTGCCGGAGATCGATTGGGGTGCCGGGGGGATCGAGACTGAACTCGGCTGGGCTCTTCCGGCGATGTATCAGGGGTTTTCGCGGTCGGCGACGGGTGCGGTCGTCGACGTACCGGGCGGGCCGCGGGGTTATCAAGTGCTGGTGGCGATCACTACCGAAAAACCGTCGTCGCAATTGGCGCTTGCTCACCGTCTCGGGATCGACAAGACCCAGATGACCTACGTCATCGACGCCCTCGAAGCCGGTGGCTTCGTCGAGCGGCGCCCCGACCCGACCGATCGTCGAATCCGCCAGGTACACCCGACAGACGCGGGCCGGTCGTTGCTGAAGTCGGCGCGCGCCGCCCTCCGTGACGTCGAGGGCGTGCTCATGCGACACCTGAACCACGACGAGCAGACGCAGCTCCGCCGGCTCTTGGCCCGGGTGGCGCTCGGTGCCGGCAATGTCGAATCCTGCATCGCCGACGCCCGAGCCGACCCAGACCAGCCCCTCGCCTCCCCCGACCGATCCCGCAGACATACCCCTTCGACCTCAACGGAATGAGACACCTCCCATGACCACCACCATCCTCGTCGCGGGAGCCACCGGCGACCTCGGCCAGCGCATCGTCCGCGAACTCCTCCAGCACGACGTCCGGCTGCGAGTGCTCACCCGCCCTGGCAGCGCCACCGCCGCGGCGCTCTTCGGCGACGACGAGCGCATCGACATCGTCACCGCGTCCTACGCCGACCACAAAGCTCTGACCGCCGCCGTCTCCGGCGTCGACGTCGTCGTATCGGCCGTCAGCGGCATCCGCCCGGTTATCGTCGATGCCCAGCGCGCCCTACTAAAAGCGACCGTCGCGGCCGGGGTGCCCCGCTTCATCCCGTCGGACTACTCCGCCGACTACCGCCAGATCGCCCCCGACAGCAACCGCAACTTCGAACTCCGACGCGAGTTCGCCGCCGAGGTCGATGCCGCACCGGTGCACGCGACGTCGATCCTCAACGGCATGTTCACCGACCTGCTCACCGACGAGGCGCCCATGATCCTCTTCGGCCGTCGACGGGTGCTGTTCTGGTCCTCCGCCGACCAGGTTCTCGACTTCACCACCAAAGACGACGCCGCCCGCGTCACCGCCCTCGCCGCGCTCGACAATGACGCTCCGCGCGTCATCGAGGTCGCCGGCGCACAGGTCTCAGCCCGGGACGTCGCCCTCACGATGACCGAGCTCACCGGAACCCCGTTCAAGCTGCAGTGGGCCGGCACGACCGGGACGCTCTCGGCCATGAGCAAGATCGGCAGGAAGCTGTCGAAGAACCCGAACGAGACGTTCCCGGCCTGGCAGGGTATGCAGTATTTCGTCAGCATGTTCAGCGGCCAGGCGCAGTTGCGACACGTCGACAACGACCGCTACGGCCCCCACGTCTGGACCACCGTCCGTGATGTCCTCCACGCCCACCTCGCCGGACAGAAGGCCTCCTGAGGCGGAACCGACCTGGCCCCGGCGCTGACGATTACGGGTTCGGCACTGTCTCTGGCGTTCTGCTCGTGACGGCTACCGGCGCTGTTCGACGCGATATGACCTTCTCGAAGCAGAGCGAACCCGGGATCGTCTCGATGTACGGCTCGTACGTCGCGATAGGGGTGTAGCCCACCCGCTCGTAGAGCGCCACGGCATCGGGCTGGCGGTCGCCGGTCTGCAGGATGAGGCGAGTCGCGCCGCCCGCCGCGGCGAGCTGCTCGAGATGGTTCATCAGGGCGCGCCCGATGCCGCGGCCGCGCTGGCCGTCGACGACGATCACGCGCTTCACCTCCCAGTCGCCCCGCAGCAGTTTCAGCGCGGCGTGGGCGAGGGGTGTTCCATCGGAGTCGAGCACGAGCACCGTGGCCGTCACGAGCGCCGGGTCGACGGCGAGGGCGAGTTGCCGTTTCGCCGTGATCGCGGCGGGCTCGGGCTCGGGGCGGTAGTAGCGCACGGTCATTTCCGCATCCATCGCAGCGCGCAGTTCGACGGCGCGGGGGTCGTCCCACTCGACGGATTCGAAGGTGAAATCGGGGGTGCTCATACGCGCTCAATCTGTTCGGGGGTGCCTGAATGAGCGTAGGCGAAAGCCCGGGGGTTCACGTCTCAGCGCAGGTGCAGCGCCGCCGCGGCGCGCACCGCGGATGCGACGCTGTCGAGCGTCGCCGAGCGCAGCTGCCACTGTTGCCAGTAGAGCGGCACGTCGAACACCGCCTCGAGGTCGAAGGCGACCAGCTCGGGGGTGTCCTGCAGATCGGGAACGTTTCCCCAACCGAGCCCCAGTTCCACGGCCCGCACGAAATCGGTCGACGACGGCACGAAGTGCCGCGGCGGCGACGGCAGCGGACGACCGGCCCGGCGCAGGTAGGAATCCTGCAGATCGTCCTTGCGATCGAACACGACGACCGGCGCGCGGTCGAGGGCGCTGCGCGTTGCCCCTTCGCCGAACCAGGTCGCGGCGAAGTGCGTGCTGCAGCGGGGCCGATACCGCATGGTTCCGAGCAGCGTCGAGGTGCAGCCCTGGATCGGCTGCGCGACCGCGGTGACCGCCGCCATCACGGCGCCGGAACGCAGAAGGGCGGTCGTGTGCTCCTGGTCGTCGAGCTGGATGTCGAACGTCGGCGCGCTGGGTGCCGCGGCGAGGGCGGGCAGGATCCACGTGGCGAGCGAGTCGGCGTTGACCGCGATCGGAATATTCACCGGGCGCCCGTCGCCCGCCCCGTCGCTCAGCTCGTGCTGGGCGTCGGCGGAGAGGAGGTCGACCTGCCGGGCGAAACGCAGAACCGCCTGGCCGCGCTCGGTCACCCGCACCGGTTTGGTGCGCTGAACGAGTATGGCACCCACGGCCGACTCCAGCGCCTTGATGCGCTGACTCACCGCGGAGGGGGTCACGTGCAGTGCACGGGCGGCGGCCTCGAAGCTGCCCTCGGCGATGGTGGCGCTGAGAGCGCGGAGGTGGGCCAGATCGAACTCCATGATTAGCCACACTAATGCAGCGTAAGAAACAGTAGCTGGACTGATGCCACGACCCGGCCTACCGTTGCATCCGTGCTCCTCACACTTCTCGCCGGACTCGGATTCGGCCTCTCGCTCATCGTCGCCATCGGCGCGCAGAACGCGTTCGTGCTGCGTCAGGGCCTGCGCCGCGAGCACGTGCTCGCGGTCGTGCTGGTGTGCGCGATCTCCGACGCCGTGCTGATCCTCCTCGGCATCGCCGGCGCCGGCGCCGTGATCCAGTCGGCTCCCCTCGTGCTCACCGTCGTGCGGTACGCGGGCGCGGCATTCCTGCTGACCTACGGAATCCTCGCCGCGCGTCGCGCCATTCGGCCCGCCGTGCTCACCGCCGACGGCCCCGCCGTGCGCAGCGGCCTCGCCGCGACGCTCGGCACCGCGCTGGCCCTCACCTGGCTCAACCCGCACGTGTACCTCGACACCGTTGTTCTGCTCGGGTCGATCGCCAACACCCACGGCGACGGCCGCTGGTGGTTCGGCGCGGGAGCGGTTCTCGGCAGCATCGTCTGGTTCACCGCGCTGGGCTTCGGGGCCAGGCTCCTTCAGCCCGTGTTCGCAAAGCCCGCCGCCTGGCGCGTGCTCGACGCGATCATCGCCGTGGTGATGGTGGCGCTCGCCGTGTCGCTGGTCGTCGGTGCTCTCCACTGACGGACTGAGAGGCCGCCGCGAACGAATACGGTTGCGGTATGGCAATCACGCGCTCGGCGCTCCCCCTCGGGTCGGTCGGGCTCGTCGTCGCCGGCCTCACCCTGCAAGAGGTGGGCGCCTCATTCGCCGTGTTGCTCTTCCCGGCCATCGGAGCGCTCGGCGTGGTGTCGCTGCGGCTCGGTTTCTCGGCACTCATCCTGCTCGCCATCAGCCGGCCCACCCTCCGCGGCTACAGCCGCGGCAGTTGGACCACTGTCGTCGCCTTCGGCATCGCCATCGCCGCGATGAACTTTCTCTTCTACGAGGCGCTCGACCGCATCCCGCTCGGCGCCGCCGTGACGATCGAGGTGCTCGGCCCGCTCGCCGTCTCGGTGTTCACCAGCCGCAAACGCTCCCGCTGGGTGTGGGCCGTCATCGCCCTCGCCGGGGTGGCACTGCTCGGGCAGGGCAGTTTCGGCCACCTCGACCCGCTCGGCGTGCTGTTCGCGTTCGGCGCCGGCGCCACGTGGGCGGGCTACATCCTGCTCTCCGCCCGAACGGGCCAGCACTTCCCGCGCTTCGACGGACTCGCCCTCGCCATGAGCGTCGGCGCGCTGATCACCCTCCCGTTCGGCATTACCGTGACGGGTGCGGCGCTCTTCGAGCCGCAGATCCTGCTGCTCGGAGCGGCCGTGGCGTTGCTGTCGTCGACGCTGCCCTACGCCTTCGAGCTGCTTGCCCTGCGGCGACTGCCGGCGGCCACGTTCGCGATTCTCATGTCGCTCGCGCCGGCCATCGCCACGCTCGCCGGGCTCGTCATCCTCGACCAGCGCTTCACCGTGGTCGGCGCCGTCGCGATCGGCCTCGTGATCGTGGCGAGTATCGGCGCCGTGCGTTCGGCGCGCCCGCAGCCGCCCACCGAGCCATTGGCTGTCTGACGCGTCATCCGCCCCTTCTCCCGGAATCCCGATGCCGCGAGCCACGTCGCGAGATACGCTCGAACCCTCACCCGAGGGGACGACCATGACCGCACGATCCGACGACGACTTCGATCCCAGATTCGATCCGGCCTTCCAGCGCGGATTCGACGCGTCGAGCTCACCGGAAACACCGCGCGTGGTGCAGCGCGACGTGCGGCGCGCGACCCCGGTTCGTCCGCCCGAACCGACCGCCGCCCCTGGCCAGCCGTACGACTCGGCGCCCGCCATCGGGCTGCCCCCGGCGCACACGGACCCCCTCGCCGTGGATTCAGGGCAGGCGGATGCCGCGGCTCACGACGACCAGCCGCGCCGCAACCCGTTCCTGATAACCCTCGGCGTGGTGAGCGTCGCCCTCGTGGCGGCAGGGGTGTGGGGCATCCAGGCCGCGCGCGAGCCGTTCCTCGGAACCGACGCCGCCTCCACGATCGACTACGTCGGGCTGCAGATCCTGCAGATCCTCTCGCCCGTCTCGATCGCGCTCGGCGTCGCGACCGCGATCGGGATCCTCTTCGTCTACGCGGTCGGAGCGCAGCGGCGCCGTTAGCTCCACACCGAGCGGATGAAGGCGTTCACGTCGTCGAGCTCGGGACGGGAGATCGAGTGGGGTAGATCCTCGTAGATGCGCTCGGTGAGTGCGGAGTGCTCGGGCAGCCACTGCTGCGTGTAGGCGATCTTGTCGGGCGTGATCACCTCGTCGGCGGTGCCGCGGCCCCAGAAGACAGGTGGCCTGACCCGCGCCAGCTCGGCGTCGCCCGCATTGTCGTCGAGCACGGCGAAACCGCTCAGGTTCACGGCGAACGCGAACCGCTCGGGCGCGTTGCGCAGCAGCTGCATCGCGATCGCGCCGCCCTGCGAGAAGCCGAGCAGCCCCACCGACGTGGACTCTGTGGTGGCGAGCCATTCGAGAAGTGCGACCGCGACCTCGTCGGCCCCGTCGGCGACCGTCGCGGCATCCGCCTGTCGCGTGAGCGGCGCCCAGGCGTAGCTGCCCTGGCCGATCGTGAGGGGAGCGCGCACCGAGGCGATCACGGGCCCGAGGGGCAGCTGGGGAGACAGGCCGAAGAGGTCGCCCTCGTGCGAGCCGAAGCCGTGCAGCAGAACGAGCAGCGGCCGGCCGGCGCGTTCCCGTTCCGGGGCAGACCAGAGAACGGCGGACGGGTCGATGGTAACCATGCTCACCACGCTAGCCTGTGATGCTCGAGCGGCTGTGCGGCGTGCAATGTCCCGCCGGGGAGGCCCTTATAACGCACTCAGGTTGAGAGCGCCCGCCGAGTGGTAGAATTGGTACCCCTTCCTCAGCGAGCCAGAGGATGCGCCGCAATGTAGCCGCGCGAAAGACCCGATCTTCCAACAACGGCGACCAGCCGCCGCGCTACAACACGGCCACGGTCACCGACAACAACAAACGATTAGAGGCAGCCCAAATGATTTTCGAAGTAGGGGAAACCGTCGTCTACCCGCACCACGGAGCAGCCACCATCACCGCCGTCAAGACGCGCACCGTCAAGGGCGTCGACAAGACCTACCTGACGTTGAACGTGCACGCCAGCGACCTGATGATCGACCTCCCGCAGGAGAACGTCGAGCTGATCGGCGTGCGCGACGTCATCGACGCCGCGGGTGTCGAGGCCGTGTTCGACGTGCTGCGCAGCGAGTGGGTCGAGGAGCCGGGCAACTGGTCGCGCCGCTTCAAGGCCAACACCGAGAAGATGGGCAGTGGAAGCGTCTACAGCGTGAGCGAGGTCGTTCGCGACCTGTGGCGCCGCGACCAGGACAAGGGCGTGTCGGCCGGCGAGAAGCGCATGCTGCTCAAGGCCCGCCAGATTCTCGTCTCCGAGCTCGCGCTCGCGCGCCAGAGCACCGAAGAGGAAGCCACCGCGGCCCTCGACGAGGTGCTGGCGAGCATCCCGGCGTAAACGGTTTCATCGAGAGGGCCGTCCCGAAAGGGGCGGCCCTTTCGCGTTCGCGGGCGGCGCGCGAAGGTGTTTGCGCACTCTCGGGTCACGTGCGGGTGCGCGCCGGTGCGCAGACGTCCCAGGGTTGCGCAGAAGCTACCCCAGAGCGTCCTACGTCTGGCAGCGCGGGCACCAGAAGGTGTCGCGCTCGGTGAGCACGGTCGCCCCGAGTTTTCCGCGGCGGATGCGGGTGCCGCAGCGCAGGCACGGCTTGCCCGCGCGCCCGTACACCCAGGCGTTGCGGCCCGACCGCAGGTCGCCCGTCGTCGAGCGGTCGACGCGACCACGGTTGGCGACGAGCAGCCTCTTCGCGAGGGTGACGGTGGCCGCGACATCCGGATCTTCACCGATCGGACGCGTCGGGAGCATGCCGCGCAGGAAGCACAGCTCGTTGGCGTAGACGTTGCCGATTCCGGCGAGATTGCGCTGGTCGAGCAGCGCGACGAACGCGGGAACCGACGGCTCGGCGGTGAGCCGCGCGATCGCCAGGCCGGCGTCGAACGAGCCGAGCAGGTCGGGGCCGAGGTAGCCGACGACGTTGTCTTCGTCGGCGGTTGGCACGATCTCGGTAATGCCGAGCGAGAAGCCGACGGTCACCCAGTCGGCGGTGGTCAGGATGATGCGGGCCTGGTGCGCCGGCCGACGCCACGGGGTGCCGTGCCGGTACAGGTGCCACGACCCCTCCATCTTGAGGTGCGTGTGGATCGTCATGTCGCCCACGTGGTGCAGCAGGTGCTTGCCGCGGCTCTGTACGTCGTGCACGGTCTCGCCGGTGAGGTCGACGGTGGCGAACGCGGGCACGCGCACGTCGCACGCGGTGAGCACCTGACCGCCGATGGCCTTGTTCAGGTTGTCGGCGGCGAGCCAGACTGTGTCGCCCTCAGGCACGGGTGCGCTCCATCAGGCGCGCATCGACAATCCGCGCGGGGTAGCGCTGAAGCCGGCGTCGCCCAGCGCGATGCCCAGCGGCGTGCCCGTGATCGAGACGCCGTCGACCTGTTCGATGCGCAGCTTGCCGAGTCCGGTGCGCACGATCGAGGCAAGCGATGCGGATGCCGCGGCCAACGCCTCCTCGTCGCCGGTGAACGTGAGCACGGTCTTGCCGCCGCGTTCCACGTAGACGGCCAGTTCGCCGTCGACGAGCACCACGAGCGAGCCGGCCTTGCGTCCGGGGCGGTGCCCGCGGGGTTCGTCGGCGTCGGCGGCCGGCCAGGGCAGGGCGGCGCCGTACGGCTGGGCGGGGTCGGTGGCGGCCAGCGTGATGGCGGCCGGCGGCGCGTTGGAGGCGTCGTCCCTCGTGAACGCGCGCAGCCGGTCGACCGTGGCGCCGGTCGCGAACTGGGCGGCGCCGAGGCCCTCGACGAAGTAGCCTCGGCGGGCGCGTCCGATCTCCTCGAACCCGCTCAGCACCTTGTAGGCGAGGCTGAACCCACCACGGATGCCCTCGCTCACCACGGCGCCGCGGGTGACCACGCCGTGCCGCTCGAGCAGCAGCTCGGCCATCGATTTGGCGCGGATCGTGGTGTCGCCCTCGGCGAGCGGCAGCAGCGACCAGCGTCCGCCGACGTTCGGCGCGCCGGCCTGACTCGGCAGGCTGGGCCGCGCGCGACCGCGGTAGGCCCGCGACCGTGACGGAGCGCGCTTCGGGGCGGCCTTGCCGCCGAGGTAGGAACGCAGCGGCGAGAACGTGTCGTTGGTTACCAGCCCGGCCCAGACCAGGTCCCACAGGGCGGTCGTGAGCTCCTTGTCGTCCATGCTGCCGACCGCGCCCGACAACTGGCGGAAGAAGAACGCCCCGCCGCCGGCGAGGCTGGCCAGGATGGAGCGCTGCAGCTCGGTGGTCTCGTCGCCGCTCGGCTCGGCGAGCGTGAGCGGCGCGGTCTCGGCGAGGTGCAGGCTGACCCATCCGTCACTGCCCGGCAGTGAGCCCCGGCCCGACCAGACGACCTCGCCGGTGAGAGTCAGTTCGTCGAGCCAGGCGGAGGAGTAGTTGCGCAGCCGCGCGGGCAGCACGAGGGTTTCCCATGCCGAGGCGGGCAGCGCGACGCCGGAGAGCTGGTCGATGACCTGCACGAGGCCGTCGATTCCGGTGAGGTTGCTGCCGACGTGTTGCCACGCCGGCAGGAAGCGGCCGAGGGTGGGCGCATCGACCGGCTCGACCTCGTGCCGCAGGGCCGCGAGCGAACGGCTGCGCAGGCGCCGCAGCACCTCGACGTCGCACCACTCGCTGCCGGCCGCGCCCGGACGGAACTCGCCCTCCATCACCCGGCGCTCGCTCGCGAGGCGACGCAGCGTGTCGAGCACGACGGCGACGCCGAGACCGAAGCGAGACGCGGCGTCGGCGACGGTGAACGGACCGTGGGTGCGGGCGAAGCGGCCGATCAGGTCGCCCAGCGGGTCGGCGACGGGCTCGATGAACGCGGCGGGCACGCCGATCGGCAGGGGGACGCCGAGCGAGTCGCGCAGGCGGGCGGCGTCTTCGATGCCGGCCCAGCGTTCGGTGCCGGCGATCGTCACCCGCAGCACGCGGTTGTCGCGCGCGAGCTGGTTGAGTAGCTCGCTCAGCGAGCGTATCGAAACCTCGTCGTCGGGTTTCGACACTTCGATATGGTCGCTGAGCGACCTACTCAGTGCAGGTACGTCGCTGGCGTTCCTACTCAACCAGCTGCGCTCCACGATCTCTTCCGTCGACAGCGGCCCGAGCAGCCGCAGCACGTCGACGATGCCCTCGGCGTCTTTCGCCCGGCGGTCGGCGGCGAGGCGCTGCAGCTCGAGCTCGGTCTGTTCGATGACGCCGGCGTCGAGCAGTTCGCGCAGCTCCGCGCGACCGAGCAGTTCGGCGAGCAGCGTCGAGTCGAGCGACAGCGCGGCGGCGCGTCGCTCGGCGAGGGGCGAGTCGCCCTCGTACATGAACGCGGCCACGTATCCGAACAGCAGCGACCTCGCGAACGGCGACGGAACATCCGTCTCGGTCTCGACGATTCGGATGCTGCGGCTCTCGATCTCGCCGGCGACCCCCACGAGCGCGGGCAGGTCGTAGACGTCTTGCAGAACCTCGCGCACGGTCTCGAGAACGATCGGGAAACTCGGGAACTTGCGCGCCACATCGAGCAGCTGCGACGCCCGCTGGCGCTGCTGCCAGAGCGGGCTGCGCTTGCCGGGGTTGTAGCGCGGCAGCAGCAGGGCGCGGGCCGCACACTCTCGGAAGCGTGACGCGAACAGGGCCGAGCCGCCCACCTCTTCGGTCACGATGTCCTGCAGCTCGCCGGGTTCGAAGACGAAGAGCTCGGCGCCGGGCGGCTCCGCGTCGGTATCGGGGATGCGCACGACGACGCCGTCGTCGCTCGCCATGGCCGCGCCATCCATGCCCATCCTGTCGCGCACTCGGGCGCTCACGGCGAGGGCCCACGGCGCGTGCACCGGCATGCCGTAGGGGGAGTGCAGGATGACGCGCCAGTCGCCGAGCTCGTCGCGGAACCGCTCGACGACCAGCGTCTTATCGGTCGGCACGTGCCCGGTCGACTGCTTCTGGTCGGCGACGAACGCGATGAGGTTGTTGGCGGCGAATTCGTCGAGGCCGGCCGCCTCCATGCGCTCCTTCACGCGGGTTGAGCCCGTCGAAACCTCGTCGGTCGACACCTCCCGCGTAAACGCCCCGATCGCCCGGCCCAGCTCGGCGGGCCTGCCCAGGCCGTCGCCTTTCCAGAACGGAACCTTGCCCGGCTGACCGAAGGCGGGCGACACGAGCACGCGGTCGTGCGTGATGTCTTCGATGCGCCAGCTGGTGGCGCCGAGCGCGAACACGTCGCCGACGCGCGACTCGTAGACCATCTCCTCGTCGAGCTCGCCGACGCGGGCCGCCTTCTCGC
>NZ_JBKKAD010000114.1:0-9559 GCF_046714715.1 Conyzicola sp.
ACTCCGCTCGGCAGAACACTGCGCCGCACGAGCGAGTCGCCGGTCGAGATGAAAGAGAGTTCTGCGAGGTCTAGGGGTAACTGCACTGCACCGGTCATCGCCACCGAGCCTACGTTATGGGCGCGGCCGCTCCAATAATCCCACTAGCCTTGGGAGTTCCGCGTACCCGGAGGGACCGCCATGATCACCCTGAACCTGCTGACCGTGATAACCGCGGCCGCCGCCATTCTCGCCTTCGTCGACGGCGTGGGACGCCTGCGGTCGAGCCGCAACTCCACGGTTCTCGCCGTGCTCGAGCTGGTTCTCGCGGTGCTGATGCTGCTGACCGTCTTCACCGCGCTGCCCGCGCCGCTGAGCCTGATCGTCGTGGCGGTGCTGCTCGAGATCGTGCTCGTACTCGCGCTGCTCACCGGCGGGCGCGGCAGCAAGACGCTCACCGTGGTCGCCCTCGTGCTCAACTCGATCGTGATCGTTACCGCGCTCGGCTGGGTCGCGATCCCCGGCTTGTTCTAGATAGTTACGCGCTGACCTTGTCGAGGTCGGCGATCTGCGCGCGGGTGAGCGGCAGCGCCGCCGCAGCCACCAGGTCGGCGACCTGGTCTGCGCGGCTCGCCGACGCCACGGGCGCCACGACGTTGGGCTTCGACAGCAGCCAGGCGAGGGCGACGGTGGCGACCGGGACCCCATGCGACTGCGCGATGCGGTCGAGCGCCGCGAGAACCCGGAGCCCCTTGCGGCTGAGGTATTTGGCGGCCTCCGCGCCGCGAGAGTTCTTGGCGATGTCGGAGCGCGAACGGTATTTGCCCGTGAGGAACCCGCTCGCGAGGGCGAACCGCGGCATGACGCCGAGACCCTGGCGGTCGGCGACCCGGGCGAGGTCGCCCTCGTACTCGCCGCGGTGCAGCAGGTTGTACTGGTTCTGCAGGGCCACCATCGGTGCGATGCCCATCTGACCCGAGGCGATGCGCGCCTCGATGAGACGGTTGCCGGTGTGGTCGGAGACGCCGAAGTAGCGCACCTTGCCGGCCCGGATGAGTTCGTCGACCGCGTAGAGGGTCTCTTCGAACGGCACGGACTCGTCGTCGACGTGCAGGTAGAGAAGATCGACGTAGCCGGTGCGCAGGCGTTCGAGGGACGCGTGCACCGACGCCGTGAGGGCGCGGGCCGACAGGCCCGGATTGTCGGCGCTCTTGCCGACCTTTGTCGCTACGACCATGTCGGGACGGTTGCGACGGTCGCGCATCCAATTGCCGATCATGATCTCGCTGCGACCCGCGGCGTAGGAGTCTGCCGTGTCGACGAAGTTGCCGCCGCCGGAGGCGTAGGCGTCGAGGATCGCGTTCGTGGAGACGACGTCGGCCGTCCAGCCGAAGACGTTTCCGCTGATGGCGAGGGGGAAGACGTGCAGGTCGGATGCGCCGATCTGCCTCAGTCCGGAGCTCGCGCCCGCTGACGGTCGACCGGTGTCGATCGCAGTCGTCATGTCTCAGTTCCCCTTAGCTCGTTACCGAGAATAGAATGCGCCGCCGACATTCGCTGGATGACACCCCAATCGTTATCAGGACGTATTCGGATGGACTCCTGCCGGTTACATCGAGAAAAGTCTGTACCCCGCAGGGTGCGCAAAGAAGCCCCCACCTTGCGGCGGGGGCTTCTTCGTCTTACTCGAGCGCCTGGCGAGAGGCCTCGAGCAGATCTATGGGCGCTGCAGTTGCTGCTTAGCCCTCTGCGGGGGCCTCGGGGCCCTCGCTCGCGGCAGCGCTACCCTCGGTGTCTCCACCGACGGTCTCGTCCTCAACAGGAGCGAGCGACAGCTTTCCGCGGTCGTCGATCTTGGTGATTTCGACCTGAATCTTCTGGCCGACGACGAGTACGTCTTCGACGTTCTCGACGCGCTTTCCACCGGCAAGCTTACGCACCTCGCTGATGTGGAGCAGACCGTCCTTGCCCGGGGTGAGCGAGACGAACGCACCGAAGGTGGCGATCTTGACGACCGTTCCCAGGAAGCGCTCCCCGACCTCGGGGTTGAGCGGGTTGGCGATCGCGTTGACGGCGGCACGGGCGGCCTCGGCCGACGGACCGTCGACGGCGCCGATGTACACGGTGCCGTCGTCCTCGATCGAGATGTCGGCTCCGGTGTCGTCCTGGATCTGGTTGATCGTCTTGCCCTTCGGGCCGATCAGCTCGCCGATCTTGTCGATCGGGATCTGCACCGAGATCACGCGAGGCGCCGTGGGGGCCATCTCGTCGGGGGCGTCGATCGCAGCGTTGATCACGGCGAGGATCGCGGTGCGAGCCTCCTTCGCCTGCTTGAGCGCGCCATCCAGAACGGAGGAGGGCAGGCCGGCGAGCTTCGTGTCGAGCTGAATCGCGGTGACGAACTCGGAGGTACCGGCGACCTTGAAGTCCATGTCGCCGAGTGCGTCTTCCGCGCCGAGGATGTCGGTGAGTGCCGCGTAGCGCGTCACTCCGTCGATCTCGTCGGAGATGAGGCCCATCGCGATGCCGGCAACGGGTGCGCGCAGCGGCACACCGGCGTTGAGCAGCGACAGGGTCGAGGCGCAGACGGAACCCATCGACGTCGAACCGTTGGAGCCGAGAGCCTCGGACACCTGGCGGATCGCGTAGGGGAACTCCTCGCGGGGAGGAAGCACCGGTGCGATGGCGCGCTCGGCGAGGAAGCCGTGCCCGATCTCGCGGCGCTTCGGCGAACCCACGCGGCCGGTCTCACCGGTCGAGTAGGGCGGGAAGTTGTAGTGGTGCATGTAGCGCTTCTTGGTCACGGGGGCCAAGGAGTCGATCTGCTGCTCCATCTTGAGCATGTTCAGCGTGGTCACGCCGAGGATCTGGGTCTCTCCACGCTGGAAGATCGCCGAACCGTGCACGCGCGGGATGACCTGGACTTCGGCGTCGAGCGCGCGGATGTCGGAGAGGCCACGGCCGTCGATGCGGATGCCCTCGGTCAGCACGCGGGTGCGCATGACCTTCTTGGAGACCGACTTGTAGGCGGCCGAGATCTCGGACGTGGCACTGCCGTCGAGGTTGCCGGCTTCGATTTCGGATGCGACGTGAGCCTTGACGCGATCCTTGAGCTCGTCGTCGGCGTCCTGGCGGGCGACCTTGTCGGCGATCTGGTAGACGCCCTTGAGCTCTTCGTAGGCGAAGCCCGCGACCGAGTCGTAGGTGGCCTGCTGGTACGGCGGGAAGACCGGGTAGGCGGCGATCGGCTTGGCGGCCTGCGCTGCGACCTCGAGCTGGGCTTTGATGAGCTGCTTGAGGAACGGCTTCGAGGCCTCGAGGCCCTGGGCGACGACGGTCTCGTCGGGCTTGGTGGCGCCGGCCTTGATGAGGTCCCAGCTGTTCTCGGTGGCTTCGGCTTCCACCATCATGATCGCGATGTCTTCGTTGCCGTCGGCATCGGTGACGAGGCGGCCGGCGACGGTGAGGTCGAAGACGGCCTCTTCCAGCTGCGAGTACTTGGGGAACGCGACCCACTGGTCGTTGATCAGCGCGAGGCGGATGCCACCGATGGGTCCGTAGAACGGGAGGCCGGAGATCTGCGTCGAGAGCGATGCGGCGTTGATGGCGAGGGCGTCGTAGAACTCGTCGGGAGCGATGCTCAGAACGGTGATGACGACCTGGACCTCGTTGCGCAGGCCTTCGACGAAGGTCGGGCGCAGGGGACGGTCGATGAGACGGCAGACCAGGATGGCCTCGGTCGACGGACGGCCTTCGCGGCGGAAGAACGAGCCGGGGATCTTGCCTGCAGCGTAGGAACGCTCTTCTACGTCCACCGTGAGGGGGAAGAAGTCGAAGCCCTCGCGGGGGTGCTTGCCAGCGCTGGTAGCGCTGAGCAGCATGGTGTCTTCGTCGAGGTAGGCCGCGATTGCGCCCTGGGCCTGCTGTGCGAGACGACCGGTTTCGAAGCGCACGGTGCGCGTGCCGAACTTACCGTTGTCGAGAACGGCTTCGGCGAACTTGATTTCTGGACCCTCCATGCGGGGGTTTCTCCTCTTTGTTTTACGTCCGCTCCCGTATGGAGGGGACTCGTCGAGGAGCAGGGGCCGTTCGACACACAGATATGTGTACGCGCGCTTATTCCCCAGAGTGGGGCGCATGTCTGGTCAACAGTAGAAAACCACCGGCCGACGGGCCGGGAATTCACCACCACTGACCAGCTTTCCGCCAGCCTGCTCCAGTGTGTTGCGACTTCAGACTACCAGCAGGGCCCGCGGATGCCCGTTAGCGGCGTGTGGCGATCATGCGCGTTCCCGAGACGAGCACCATCACGAGCACGATCGCCGCGAATCCGACGAGCACCGTCGTGCTCGGCAGGAACGCGAGCGCGAGGCCGATCAGCAGCACGGGAACCGACATGCCGGCGTACGCGACGAGGAACAGCGCGGCGAGGATCTCGCCGCGAGACGGGCCGCTCGCGAGGGACGCCGCGACGCCGATCGAGCTGCGGAACAGGATGCCGACCCCCGCACCGGCGAGCACGCCGGCCCCCACGAACGCGGGCAGGCTGACGACGAGCACAGCGGTCGCGATGCCGGCGAGACCGAGCGACATGAGGGCGACCGCGAGCTGCAGCTGCCGCACCGGCGCGAGGCGAGCGGTGACTATCTGCGAGACGGCGGCCGCGCCGAAGACGACGAAGCTGACGGCACCGGCGACGAGGCGCGACGGCTCGTGCAGGGTGCCCGCGATGAAGCTCGGGGCGAGGGAGGTGAAGAGCCCGAAGATGGCGAAGGCCGAGAAGGCGCCGGCGCCGGCGGCGAAGAAGGTCGAGCGGGACGCCGCGGGCAGCGACACACGCTGCGGCCGGTAGGCGGAACGTTCCTCCTGCCGCTCGACGGTCTCAGGCACGAACGCCACGGCGACCGCCGCCGCCACGAGCAGCACCAGGAAGACGAGGTAGGGGACGACCAGCGGAGCGACGACGAACTGGGCGAGCACCCCCGAGATCAACGCTCCGGCCGCGAGGCCGCCGATGTTGACGAAGCTCGAGACGGTTCCGGAGGTCGACGGGCCCTCGTCGGGCCGCGCGACGGCACGCAGCTCGCTGAGGTGGGCGGTCGCCGTCGCGGTAAGCATGCCCACTCCGACGCCGTTCACGAAGCGCGCGAGGATCAGACCGGGCACCTCCGGCCAGATCAGGAAGATCACGGCGGCGACGATCTCGACCACGATCGCGATGAGGATGATGCGGCGGCGGCCGAGCCAGTCGCTCACGTGCCCGGCGAAGTACAGGCTCGCCATCACGCCCACGCCGTACGCGGCGAAGATCACGGTGATCAGGAACGCGGCGAACCCGTCGCGCTGCTGGTAGAGCGCATAGAGCGGTGTGGGCAGGGTGGAGAACGCCATCACCGTGAAGAAGGCGGCGGCGATGATCCAGAATCCGGTGCCGTGGCGGAGCTGGAACCGGGTGGTGCGCGCGGGTGCCGTGAGTGTCATGACCCCAGAATGCGCGCGACCATTCATCGTGTCCAACGACTAATCCTGATCGCAGTGATCGAGACAAGCGATAATGGTGCGATGGACACCCGCCAGCTGGAATACTTCGTCGCCGTCGCGGAAGAACTCAACTTCACGAGGGCCGCTGCCCGGATGTTCGCGGTGCAGTCCACGGTTTCGGCCGGCATCCGCGCGCTCGAGACCGACCTCGGCACCACCCTGTTCGTCCGTTCGACCAAGAGCGTCGCCCTCTCCCCCGCCGGGGAGCTGCTGCTGCCCGAAGCGCGGCTCGCGCTGGAGGCGATCGACCGGGTGCGCACCGCCTCGTCGAGCGCCGGCATCCGCGGGCGGTTGCGCGTCGGCATCTTCACCAACGTCGGGTTCGTCGACCTGCCCGGCCTGTTCGGGGAGTTCCACGCCCTGCACCCCCTCGTCGACCTCCAGCTCGGTGCATCCGCCTCCGGGTCCACCGGCCTCGCCGACGACGTGCGCCGCGGGCGCGTCGATGTCGCGTTCATGGGTCTGCCGATCCAGGATCTCGCGGGGCTGGAGGTACTGACGCTCGCCGAGACCCGCTTCGTCGCCGTGCTTCCGCTGGGGCATCCGCTCGCCTTCCGCACGAGCGTGACGCTGCGCGATCTCGCCGACCAGAAGTTCGTCGACACTCCCCCGGGCTTCGGCAACCGGGTCGTGATCGAGCGGGCGTTCGCCGAGGCGGGCATCAACCGCGTCGTCGGCACCGTCGTGAGCGACCTCACCGAGGTCCCCCGTTTCGTCGCCGCCGACCTGGGCATCGCCGTCGTGCCGGAGCTGTCGCTCGTGACGCCGCCGGGCACGGTCGCCCTGCGGCTCGAACCGGCAGTCGACTGGCGGTTGAGCGTGATCAGCCGGCCGAACCCGAGCCCGGCGGTCGCCGCATTGCTGGGTCTGTTCGCCGACCGCGTCACCTCCGTATCGGCTGGGTGACGTTGCCACTCCCGGGAGGCCGTGCGACCCTTAACCCTCAACTAGCTGGGGGCGCTACGTGACATCGACCGCACCATCCTTCTCTCGGGTCTGCATCGCCGCGGCCGTCGCGGCCACGGTCGCGCTGCTCGCCGCCGGCTGCACCGCACCCGCGGACGACGGTGGATCCGAGTCATCCGCGGCCCCGACACCGACGACGACACCGGGCATCAAGACGAGCGCCGAGGTCTTCCCCGGCGGCCCGTTCCTCGACCCGCGCTCGGAGGCCATGGTCGCCGAACAGCAGCTGCGGGAAGCGGGCAAGACCGAGGAAGCGAAGAAGATCGCGCAGATCAGCCAGCAGCCGACGGCCATCTGGCTCGGCGAGTGGCTCACGGCCGAGAGGATGCCCGACGTGCTCGGCGAGTACATCGCGGAGGCCGAGGAGGCGGGCACGACGCTCGTCTTCGTGCCCTACGCGATCCCGAACCGCGACTGCGGCGGGCTCTCCGCCGGCGGACTCGAGTACGACGAGTACGGGCCGTGGGCGCAGGCCCTCGCCGACCAGCTAGAGGGCACCGGCGCCGTCATGATCGTGGAGCCCGACTCGCTCGCCATGCTCTTCAGCGAGAAGTGCGCGGGCGAGGAGACGCGACGCCTGCCGCTCATCAAGGGCGCCGTCGAGGCGTTCACCGCGGCGGGGCTTACCTCGTACCTCGACGCGGGCAACAACAACTGGATCCCCGAGAAGCGCATGGCCGAGATGCTCACCGAGGCGGGGGTCGAGAACGCGCGCGGCTTCTTCACCAACGTCTCCAACTTCTACCGGGTCGACGAGGAACGCCAGTACGGCGAGGCGCTGTCGGCCCTGCTCGGCGGCAAACGCTTCGTCACCGACGTGTCGCGCAACGGCAACGGCTGGAAGGGCGACTGGTGCAACCCCACCGGGGCGGCCCTCGGGCAGACGCCCGTGGTGACCACGAGCGAGACCACGAGCCTCGACGCGCTGCTCTGGATCAAGCACCCGGGCATCAGCGACGGCGCCTGCAACGGCGGCCCGAAGGCCGGCGTGTGGTGGGAAGAGCAGGCGCTCGACCTCGTCGACAACCGGCCGGCGAAGGGCTGACCGTGCGCGCGGTGGCTGCCCTGTTCATCGCGATCGTACTCATCGTCGGCACGCCCGCCGCCGCGGGCGCCGCCGATCCCGTCTTCCCCGGGCCGCTCTACCTGGAAGCCAATACGGATGCCGCTAAAGCGGACGCCCGCCTCAGAGCGCAGGGTGATGTCGCTTCGGCCGACGCCATGGCCGTCATCGCGGCGCAGCCCACCGCGGTCTGGCTCGGAAACTGGTGGAGCGACGACCTGATGCGCACGATCATCCGCCGACACGTCGCGGCCGCGGCAACGCAGGGCGCGACCCTCGTTTTTGTCACCTACGCGATTCCGTTCCGCGACTGCGGCGGGCACTCGGGCGGTGGCACCACCTACGACGCCTACCTCGACTGGAACCGGGTGATCGCCGACGAGCTCGAGGGCACACGCGCCGTCGTGCTCATCGAGCCCGACTCGTTGTCGTCGCTTGCCGCCGCGAAGTGTGCCACCGAGGTAGCGGTGCGGCCGCCACTCATTAAGCAGGCCGTCGACATTCTCGCCGACGCGGGGCTCGTCACGTACCTCGATGGCGGCAACTCGAACTGGCTCGGCCCGGCGGCGCAGGCGGAGTGGCTGAAGAAGGCCGGCATAGCCCGGGCGAACGGCTTCTTCACCAACGTGTCGAACTTCCACCCCGTGCAGCAAGAATCCGATTACGCCGGAAAGCTATCCGCGCGGGTGAACTGGAAGCACTACGTGATCGACGTGTCGCGCAACGGTGCCGGCGCGAACGGCGAGTGGTGCAACCCGCTGGGCGCGGCCCTCGGAGTGAACCCGCGAGCGACTCCCGGCACGACGAAGCTCGACGCGCTGCTCTGGGTCAAGCACCCGGGGGTGAGCGACGGGCCCTGCAATGGCGGCCCCGCCGCGGGCGTGTGGTGGGACCGGTACGCGGTGTCGCTGGTGGCGAACCGGTGATTAGCGGGGTGCGCTGACCAGCTTCTGCCGCATGACCCCGAGACCTTCGACACCCAGCTCGACGACGTCGCCCGTTCTAAGATACGGGAAGCGCCCCGACATCGCGACGCCCTCGGGGGTGCCGGTGTTGATGAGGTCGCCCGGATCGAGCACGCCGTACTGCGACAGGTGCCAGACCAGGAACGCGACCGAGAACACCATGTCGGCGGTGGTCGAGTCTTGGCGGGCTTCGCCGTTGACGGTCGACCAGAGCCGCAGGTTCTGCGGGTCCACCTCGTCGGCGGGCACGAGGAACGGTCCGACCGGGTTGAAGGTCTCGGCGATCTTGCCCTTCGACCACTGGCCGCCCGACTCCTCCTTCTGCCAGGTGCGTTCCGAGACGTCGTGACTCACGACGTAGCCGGCGACGTGGTTCAGCGCGTCGTCGACCGAGTCGAGGTAGCGGGCGCGGGTGCCGATGACCACGCCGAGCTCGACCTCCCAGTCGATTTTCTCCGCGCGCGGCGGCACGTGGATGTCCTCGAACGCGCCGACCACGGTATTCGGGTGTTTGAAGAACAGGATGGGCACGGTCGGTGCCGCGTTGCCCGACTCGGCCGCGTGCGCCGCGTAGTTCTGGCCGATGCAGAGCACGGCGCCGGGACGCGCGACGGGGGTGCCGACGCGCAGGTCGTCGGCATTGTCGAGAAGGGGCAGGTCGGATGCCGCGGCTCGCGCCCGGCGCAGGCCGTCGCTCTCGAGGAACGCACCGTCGATGTCGGCGGTCAGCGAGCGCAGGTCGCGCACCCCGTCGCCGGCGTCGACGGCCGGGATCTCGCTACCGACAGGGCCGAGGCGCAGGAACTTCGTCATGCCTCGATCCTATTGACCGGGCGACCCGGTCGGGCGGCAACCGACTGCGGCCCTACTCCTGGGCCGCGCGGCGACGGCGTGACACGATGAGCACCCCGCCGCCGGCGAGCAACCCGACGGCGAGCAGCACGAGGCCGCCCATGGCGAATCCGGTGAACGCGAGCAGACCGTCGGGGTCGGCCGCCGCGGGGGCGACGGGGGCCGGCGCTGCCGGCGACGCGCCCGGTGTGGC
>NZ_JBKKAD010000115.1:0-5448 GCF_046714715.1 Conyzicola sp.
CCAGGCAGGGCATCACCGGCCCGCTCTTCATCGGCAAGGACACCCACGCACTGAGCCGCCCCGCCGAGACGACCGCGCTCGAGGTGCTCGCCGCCAACGGCGTGAACGCGCTCGTCTACGAGTTCGACGACTACGTGCCGACGCCCGCGCTGAGCCTCGCGATCATCGTCTACAACGCGGCCGGTCACGACGACCAGGCCGACGGCATCGTCATTACCCCGAGCCACAACCCGCCCCGCGACGGCGGCTTCAAGTACAACCCGCCGCACGGCGGACCGGCCGACAGCGACGCCACCGGCTGGATCGCGAACCGCGCCAACGAGATCATCGCCAACGGAAGCGTCGACGTGAAGCGCGCCGAGCCGAGCGCCGTCGAGACCTACGACTTCCGCGGCGCCTACGTCGCGGACCTCGCGGGGATCATCGACTTCGACGCGATCAGGGCGGCGAACCTGCACATCGGTGCCGACCCGCTGGGCGGCGCGAGTGTGAACTACTGGCAGCTGATCAAGGAGGTCTACGACCTCGACCTCACCGTCGTGAACCCCCTCGTCGACCCGGCCTGGCCGTATATGACGCTCGACTGGGACGAGAAGATCCGCATGGATCCGTCGAGCCCGTCGGTCATGGCGTCGGTCGTCGCGCATCAGAGCGAATACGACATCGTCACCGGCAACGACGCGGACGCCGACCGTCACGGCATCGTCACCCCCGACGGCGGCCTGATGAACCCCAACCACTTCCTGGCCGTCGCCATCCAGTACCTCTACACGCACCGTCCGGAGTGGCGTTCGGATGCCGCAATCGGCAAGACGCTCGTCTCTTCTTCGATGATCGACCGGGTCGCGGAGTCGCTCGGCCGCACCCTCTGGGAGGTGCCGGTCGGTTTCAAGTGGTTCGTGCCCGGACTGATAGACGGCTCGGTGGCGTTCGGCGGCGAGGAGAGCGCCGGCGCCAGCTTCCTGCGCAAGGACGGCACCGTCTGGACCACCGACAAAGACGGCATCCTGCTCGCGCTGCTGGCGAGCGAGATCCGCGCGGTCACCGGCAAGAGCCCGTCGGAGCTGTACGCCGAGCTCGTCGCCCGGTTCGGCGACCCGGTCTACCAGCGCGTCGACGCCGTCGCCACCAAGACGCAGAAGACGGCGCTCGCCAAGCTGAACGGATCGGCGATCACCGCCGAGACCCTCGCCGGCGACCCGATCATCGCCCGCCTTTCGGAGGCGCCGGGCAACGGCGCTGCCGTCGGCGGCGTGAAGGTCGTCACCGAGAAGGCGTGGTTCGCCGCCCGCCCGAGCGGCACCGAAGACGTCTACAAGATCTACGCGGAGTCGTTCGTCGGCCCCGAGCACCTGGCCAAGGTGCAGGCCGAGGCGAAGGAGATCGTCGACGCGGCCCTGGGCGGATAGGCAGCTGCTGGTTGAGTAGGTCGCGCAGCGACCCTATCGAAACCCGGCGAGCGGTTTCGATACAGGCCGTAGACGGCCTTACTCAACCGGCAACCGCTCAGATCAGCTCGATGGCGATCGCTGCCGTGTCGCCGACGTCGAGCCCCGCCTTGGCGCGCACGGCCTTCTTGATCGGCAGCACGTAGGCATCGCCGTCGACCCCCGGGAAGATCGACGTCTCCCAGGTCGACTCGCCGAGCCGCACGCGTACCTTCACCGCGCCGAAGCCCGACGGGGGCCGCGGCTGGTCGGCGATCTCGTCCGACGCGTCGTCGGGCACGGTCGCGAACACCCAGAGCTCCTTGCGCGCCGTCCACGCCCACAGCGTCGACTCGAACTCGTAGGTGTCACCGGTCATGGTGTCCATTCTCGCGCGACGCCCGGCACGCGGCATCCGCAAGAGCCAGCGCTACTTGCGCAGGCCTTGCCGCGGGTGTAACTTTGCACTCTCCGCAAAATTCTAGCGGGAGGCTGCCCGCCGTCGGACCGCGTTCCGCGGCGGCGATTTCGTTAAGCACCACCACCACAGACTTCGAGGTTCCATGTCACGCGTCGACTCCAAGGGCAAGCAGCAGGCCCAAGCGATCAAGGACGCCGGCGGGGTAATGACCCACCGGCAGATCCTGTTCGTCATCTTCGGTCTGATGGCGGGCATGTTCCTGTCATCGCTCGACCAGACCATCGTGTCGACGTCGATGCGCACCATCGCCGACGACCTCGACGGCCTCAGCCAGCAGGTGTGGGTGACCACCGCCTACCTGATCCTCGCCACGATATCGACGCCGATCTACGGCAAGCTCAGCGACATCTTCGGCCGGCGCCCGCTGTTCATCATCGCCATCAGCATCTTCCTCGTCGGCTCGATCGCCGCCGGATTCGCGAGCTCCATGTACGAACTCGCCGCCTTCCGTGCCATCCAGGGCCTCGGCGCCGGCGGACTCATGGCGCTCCCGCTCGCGATCATGGGCGACATCCTCGCCCCGCGCGAACGCGCCAAGTACCAGGGCTACTTCCTGGCCGTGTTCGGCGTCTCGAGCGTCGTCGGCCCGCTCATCGGCGGGCTCTTCGCCGCAACCCCCGAGATCCTGTTCGTCACCGGCTGGCGCTGGGTATTCCTGATCAACATCCCGATCGGCCTCGCCGCCCTCGCGATCGTGCTGCGCTTCCTGCACATCCCGCACGAGCGACGCGCCGTGCGCATCGACTGGTGGGGCGCAGCCACGATCATCATCGGCCTCGTGCCGCTGCTGCTCGTCGCGGAGCAGGGCCGCGAGTGGGGCTGGGGTTCGCTCGGCTCGATCGCCTGCTACGTGATCGGCGTGGTCGGCCTCGCCGCCTTCGTGCTCAGCGAGAAGCTCATGGGCGACGACGCGCTCATCCCCCTCAAGCTGTTCAAGAGCTCGACGTTCTCGATGGCCACCGTGCTCGGCGTGCTCGTCGGCTTCGGCATGTTCGGCGCCATGATGACCCTGCCGCTGTACCTCCAGGTCGTGAACGGCGCGACGCCCACCGAGAGCGGCTTCCTCATGCTGCCGATGATTCTCGGCCTGATGATCTCGTCGATCGTGAGCGGCCAGCTCATCGCCCGCACCGGCAAATACCAGATGTTCCCCACCATCGGCACGGCATTCATGGCGGTCGGCTTCTTCATCTTCACCTTTGCTACCGCCGACAAGCCGGTCTGGTTCCTCATGATCGGCATGCTGTTCGTGGGTCTCGGCCTCGGCCAGCTCATGCAGACGCTCACCCTCGCCAGCCAGAACTCGGTGGGCCCGCGCGACATCGGCGTGGCCACGAGCGCGTCGACGTTCTTCCGCCAGATCGGCGGCACGGTGGGCACCGCGGTCATCTTCTCGGTGATCTTCACCCGCTGGCCGCTGAACATCGCGACGGCGTTCGACTCCACGAGAATTCAGGACGGCATCACCGCGGCCCTGAGCGACCCCGGCGTGGCCGCCGACCCGGCCAATGCCCAGATCATCGAGATCCTGAAGAACCCGGGCGCGGCCGTGGGCTCGGTCTCGGGCGACACGTCGTTCCTCAACACCTCCGACCCGCGCCTGAGCGCCGCCTTCCTCGAGGGCTTCGCGAACTCGGCCATCACGGTGTTCTGGATCGCCCTCGCCGTTATCCTGGTCGCCTTCGTGCTCAGCTTCTTCCTGAAGGCTCCGCCGTTGCGTGCGAAGTCGGCGCTTCAGGAGAACGCGGATGACGCGGCTGCAGCAGTGGCGCTCGACGCCGACAGGGCGGCCAGCCAGACTGCACCGCTCGTCGAGCCGGGCGCGGCAGCGGCGGCGCCATCCGGAGAGCGCTCCGAAAAGTAGTTCCCGTCTACCGAAGCAGCCCGTCTCCCCCGTCATCACGCGGGTGGAGGCGGGCTGCACACGTTTACCCTCGAGCATTTGTCGCGGGAGCGCTCTCAAATAGTTCTTGACTATTCCTATCGCCGCCACATAGTGTGACTCACGATCCCGTGAGAGCGCTCCCATGCTGGTGTGTCATTCCTCGCTGGATCTCCCATCCACGCACACAAAGGAGTGACCGTGAGACTTTCACGACGCAAAAAAGCCGGCGCCATCGCCGGAGCAGCAGTAATCGCCCTCGTCGCCACCGGCTGCAGCGCCGGCGCAGAAGGAGGCGAAGCTGGCGGAAAGGTCAACCTCACCGTCGCCACCTTCAATGACTTCGGCTACACCGACGAGCTCTTCGCCGAGTACGAGAAGGAAAACCCGAACGTCACCATCAAGCAGAACAAGGCGGCGACCTCCGATGACGCCCGCGCCAACTACTTCACCAAGCTCGGTGCCGGATCCGGCCTCGCCGACATCGAGGCGGTCGAGATCGACTGGTTCGCCGAACTGCTGCAATACTCCGACAAGCTCACCGACCTCTCGTCGCCCGACGTCGAAGACCGCTGGCTCGACTGGAAGGAAGCCGCTGCCACCGACGCCGACGGCAAGCTGATCGCGTACGGCACCGACATCGGCCCCGAGGCCATCTGCTACCGCTCCGACCTGTTCGCGGCGGCCGGCCTCCCAACCGACCGCGCCGAGGTCGCCGCGTTGCTCGACGGCGACTGGGAGAACTACTTCTCCGTCGGCGAGCAGTTCACCGCGGTGAGCGACGCTGCCTGGTTCGACGGTTCCGGCGCCATGCTGCAGGGCATTCTGAACCAGCACGAAGAGACCCTCGAGGCGACCGACGGAGAAGTCATCGCGACCACGAACCCCGTCGTCAAGGATGCCTACGAGCAGGTGCTCGATGCCAGCCCCGAGCTGTCTGCGCACCTCAAGCAGTGGAGCGACGACTGGACCGCCGGTTTTGCCAACGGCGCCTTCGCGACGATGCTCTGCCCCAGCTGGATCCTCGGCAACATCGAGGGCGCGGCTCCCGAGGTAGCCGGCTGGGACGTCGCCAACGTCTTCCCCGGTGGCGGCGGCAACTGGGGCGGCTCGTACCTCACGGTTCCTGCGCAGGGCGCCAACACCGAAGAGGCGAAGAAGCTGGCGGCATGGCTCACGGCCCCCGAGCAGCAGTTGAAGTCGTTCGTCAAGACCGGCAATTTCCCCAGCCAGCTCGAGATCCAGGAGTCCGAGGAACTCACCTCGGTCACGCGCCCGTTCTTCAACGACGCACCGACCGGCGAGATCTTCGCCGAGCGTGCGGCGGCGATCACGGTCGCCCCGTTCAAGAGCGTGAAGTACTTCCCGATCATGAGCTCGCTGCAGGACGCCGTCAACCGCGTCGACGTCGACAAGACGCAGAGTGCGGATGACTCGTGGAAGCAGTTCGAGGCAGACGTCGAGTCGATCGGCTAACAGCGGCACACCGGCCGGGGGGGGGGGGGGGGGGGGGGGGGGGGGGGGGGGGGGGGGGGGGGGGGGGCGGGGGGGGGGCGGGGGGGGGCTGCCCCGGCCTACCGCCAGGGTTTACCCCGAGCCCACCGTCGGGTTGACGCAGGGAAGCGGGAGCCCTCGTAGCGTCATGACCAGCAACTGAC
>NZ_JBKKAD010000116.1:0-6727 GCF_046714715.1 Conyzicola sp.
CGTTGACCCGGATGACGACCGGTCCGGTCGGATTGCTCTGCGTTACCACTTAGATCTCCTGCGCGAAGTTGCCCTGCAACCGCGAAAACACACGCTGGAAGATCCAGACGAGGACGAGCCCGATGACGGCGGCGATGAACAGCCGCAGGTTGAGGTCTTCCGGCCATGGCTGTGCCGGTGCGATGATGTCGGCCCCGGTATCGGGGTTCTGACCCGTGACGCTGTCGCGCGACCCGGCCGTCCACATGCCGCGCTGGAACGCGAGCATCGCGACCGTGATCGGATTCCACAGGTAGATCTCGGTGAGCCAGAGGTAGCCATTGCGCTGCGCCGCGTCGACGACGAACGACCACGAGTAGACGATGGGCGAGGCCCAGAAGAAGAGCAGGATGAAGACCTCGACGAGATACTGGATGTCGCGGAGGTAGACGTTGAGCGCGGAGAGCAGCAGGGCCAGGGCAATGCCGTAGATCAGCACGATAATCACACCGACCGGCACGTAGACGAGGTCAGCGCTGAACGGCACCTGTCCCAGCACGATCGTGGCACCGAGCAGCACGACGAACTGCACGCCGAAGTTGAATACCGCCGACCCCACCGCCGCCAACGGGAAGATCTCGCGCGGCAGGTAGACCTTCTTGATCAGGCCGGCGTTTCCGACGATCGAGCCCGTGCCCCCGGCGATGATCTCGGAGAACAGTCCCCACAGGGTCAGCCCGGCGAAGACGAAGATGGCGAACTCCGGCACTCCGCGGGCGGCGCCGAGGATCTGGCCGATGAAGACGAAGTAGATGACGAGCATCGTGAGGGGCCTGACCAGGCTCCAGAGGAATCCCAGCGCGCTGTCCTTGTAGCGCGACTTCAGCTCGCGGCGGATGAGGAGGTCGAGCAGCTCACGATGGGCGACGATCTCTTTTACCGACCGCAGGAATGCACCGACGGGTTGGGCGCTTGTCGCCTCCGTCGTTTGAAACGGGAGCGAGGCGAGTCTGGTCGCACGCTCCTGCGCTGGATTGGTCACGAGGTCTCCGAGTTCATTGTGCCGCTTCGCGCAGCGATCGATTCTATGCGCTGGGGAAGAAATAGCCCCACACGTCGTCGGCGTAGTGCGCCCACGTCCGTGTGCTGCGGGCCGAGGCTTCCGCCCTGAGTCTGGTGTTCACGTCGTCGTCGAAGAGCACGCTCGCGAGGCCGCGGGCGAGATCCTGTTCGTCGCGCGGGTCGACGAGCACGGCGCCGCCGCCGGCCGCGATCTCCGCCATGCTGCCGTAATTCGACGTCACCACGGGGGTTCCCATCGCGAGCGACTCGGCGACGGGCAGGCCGAAGCCCTCGTTGAGAGACGGGAACACCGTGCAGCGTGCCGCGCGGTAGCCGCCCCAGAGCAGCTCGTCGGTGATGGCGCTGACGGTCTTCACCGGGCGCCCGCGACGCTGTAGTTCGGCCAGCTGGTACTGGAACTGTTCGCTCCCCCACGCGTTGCCGCCGACGAAGGCGAGCGAGAACTCGCGGCCCTGCTTCCACAGCAGTTCGGCGGCGGTCAGCACGGCGAGATGGTTCTTGCGTGGCTCATGGCTGCCCACGCAGAACAGCAGCGGCAGGTCGTCGGCACCGAGGGTCGCGCGTGCCGACTCGACGCCGGCCTCGCTCACCACGCCGGCGTCGGCGGGCAGGAAGACGCACTGGATGTGCGGCCCCGTCAGGCCCGCGCTACCCAGCATGGTGCGCCATCCGCCGTATTCCGCGGCAGCGGCCTCGGAGATCGTGGCGATCTTCGAGAAATGCGCGGCGGCGACCAGGTTGCGGGAGAACCCGGCACCCATACCCGCGCCGATGGTCTCGGCAGAGGTGAGGGGCACACAGTCGAAACCGATGAGGGCCGCGGTGTTACCCGAGAACTCGGCCAGCGCGGCGATACGCGACGTGCGGTCGTCCTCGATGGCCAGCTCGGGGAGGATGTAGTCGCACTTCCAGGGGATGAGCACCTCGCCCACCGCGTCGGGGTGCGCGTGCGGCGCGGTGCCGTGCATCGCGTTCTCGGACTCGAGCCGCGACAGCAGGCGCAGGCTGGTCAGCGAGGTGTTCCAGCCGACGAGGGTGATGTCGTGCTTCTCGTCCCACTCCGCGATGGTCTTGCGCACGACGCGCTGGATTCCGGTCGCCAGCCCGGTGCGGGCCGTGTGGTGAACGTCGACCACGACGTGTCCGGTGAGAACTCGCACCGGCGGGGCGCTGTGGCCCAGCCGCGAGAGGCGGGCGGAAGCGATCTGCGAGATCACGGCGACGGGGCTCTCGAGCCGCAGGCGGCGGCGGAGCGTCACGATGTCGTCGCGCACGGGGAAGCGTGCGTTGAGCACGGCGAGCGCGAGCCACACCACGTCGTCGGTCGGGTTCGCGAGATGCTTCGCCACCATCGCGACGAGTTCACCCGTCGGCGCGATCCTCCGCGCGCCCGGTTCGAGGGCCGCGAGCAGAATGCCGAGCCTGTCGTTGTTCGTCTGGTTAGGCACGTGCACCGTCCTCGAGTGGAACGACGAGGTCGTTCCACAGTTCGTCGGCGTAGTCGTCCCAGCTGCGGGAGGGCCGCGTTGCGATCTGCTCGCGCAGCTCTTCGATGCGGTCCGTTCCGCTGATCAGCGAGCGCATCGCATCCACGATCGTCATCTCGTCTCTCGGGTCGATGAGTACGCAGCCACCGCCCGCGGCGATCTCCGCCGTGCTGCCGTATCCGCTCGTCACCACCGGCACGCCCATCGCGAGCGACTCGGCGACCGGCAGGCCGTACCCCTCGTGCAGCGAGGGGAAGATCGAGAACCGGGCCTCGGCGTAGGACGCCAACAGCGCGTCGTCGCGCACACCGCGCCAGACCTCGACGTCGTAGCCCTTCTTGGTGAGCGCTTTGATGCGCTGGTCGAAGCCCTGCGTGAACCAGGCGCTACCGCCGCCGATGAACCGCACGCGGAAGTCGAGGTTCTCGCGCCAGAGCACCTCGGCCGCGAACAGCACGGCGTCCTGGTTCTTGCGCGGTTCCTGACTGCCCACGCAGAGCACGAGCGGGCTCGCGACGTTCTCGGCGACGGGCTCGTGCACGAGGTCGGGCAACGCGATCGGCAGGCTGACCTCGACGCTCTCCACGACGGGCAGGCCCTGGGCCTCGAGCGCCTGGCTGAATCCCCGGAAGTCGTCCGTCGCTGCGGCGCTGATGCCCGCGACGCGGTGCGAGTGCTTGATGATCGTCAGATAGTGCACGAAGCGCTCGGTCTCCGCCGGGGGCACCGTGTCGGCGCTGACGACGGGGATGGCGTCGTAGCCGATCAGGCCGACGCGGTTGCCCGAGAACTCGGCGAGGGAGGCGAGCACGCCGCACAGGTGCGGTTGCGGAACCTCGGGCAGGATGACGCGGCTCTCGTAGGGCACGAGCAGCTTGCGGGTCGGCGCCTCCTCGACGGTCTCCCCGCTCTTCGGCTCGGTGTAGGTGTTCCACGCGGTGACCCGTGAGGTCTCGAGCGCGGAGAGACCGCGCATGGCGAGACCGCCGGGGGTCCATCCGACGAGCGTCACGTCGCGAACGCCGTGCCAGCGCGCCATGGTCTGGCGCACCACGCGCTGGATGCCGGTGTGGGCGAGGTGGGTGGCGCAGAAATCGACGTCGACGACGACGCCGCGGTGCACGATCTCGATGTCGGACGCGAGTCCCTCGGTGCCGGCGCCGAGATCGAAGGTCGCCTCGAGGAAGTCCACGAACGCCAGATCGGCGTCGCTGAGCAACAGAGCGCGGCGCGCGGCGCGCAGCTGGTCGGGAAGCGGGAAGGTGCCCGTCAATCCCACGCAGAGCAGCCAGATCTGATCGTTGCGCATGGTCGCGCGCACGTCTTCGACGAGCCGCACTGTCAGCGGCCCCGCACCGCGTTCGCGGAGGGCGGGAAGGTCGCCGGGTTCGGCGAGCAGATGGGGGGCGACGGCAACGAGTCGGCCGAGAGCGGAGTCGGCGAGCTCCTCGGTCGTCAGCGTCACCGCTGTCGGCGCTTTCGCAGCGTGGCGACCACGACCTGTGCGGTGCCGGCCACGCCGACCTCGGAGATCTTCATCTGCACCTGACGGGCTGTGCGCAACGGCCGGGTGATCCGCCACGACAGCGTCTGGGTGATCGCGGCGTGGCTCTGCTGGTGGTGGGCAACGAGCAGCCACTTCGACAGCGCGATCGTGGACAACTGGTCGACCTCGCGCTGCAGGCGCTCGCGCTCGGCTTCCGACTGCTTCAACCGCTGGGTCAGGGTCGGGCGAGCCGGCGCTACCGTGTCGGGAGTGGCGTCGGGATCGAGAGAAGACATCCGCTAATCCTATCGCTGAGGCGCGAGCCGGGGCTGAACGTTCGTCGGGTGGGGCGCTACTCGAGAAGCTTGTCCGCGCTCTCGCCGACCACGCGGTTGAGGATCGCCTCGCCCGGCGTGCCCTCGTAGTCGTGGATGACGTAGCTGACGCAGTCGATGACCTCGGCGGGTTCGCCCAGCGGGATGAGCGCCTCGGGCGGCACCTGGCCGCTGGAGTCGGTGACGACGAACGAGAACTCCGTGCCGTCGTACGGCGCGAGGTTGTTCATCCACGGGTAGACGGAGAGGTCGGGCTGCACCTGCAGGATCTCGCCGCGCGCGTCGCCGTAGACCTCGAGGGTGCGCACGCTCCAGAACGACCCGACACCGTTGCGGTCGGAGTCGCCGACGAAGTCGTCGAAGCACTGCATGGAGTTGTAGTTCGCGCCGGAGGCGGAACGCACGACCGCGGGAAGGTTGAGGCTGCCGACGACCACGATGACGATGGAGGCCGCGATGGCGATACCCACGCTGAAGCGGCTGAGGTCTCGACGCAGGGTCGCGTTCTCGACCTCGACGAGCAGTCGGCGCAGCAGGTAGACGCCGACGTAGACGATGGTGAGAAGCGGGAAGATGTAGATCGGCGTGAGATAGCGCGTGGTGATGGCGCCGGTGAGCACGTGACCCAGGAGGAGCGAGACCGTGGAGACCGAGACGAACCCGATCACGAAGAACTCGACCGTGGAGACGCGGCTCGCGATCGAGGGGCGGAAGCATCCGACGAGCGCGTAGGCCATCACGCTGAAGGTGATGGCGAGCACCGAAGCGAGCAACAGCAGCTTCAGCGAACCCGACGACGAGCTCGTCATCTCGACGAACGTCTCGCGCAGCACCATGATGCTCAGCCGGAAGTCCTCGATCGAGAAATACGACGCGAGGTTGGAGGCGAACAGGTCGGCGAAGATCGCGCGCAGGCCGAACCCGAGCAGGGTGCCGAGCAGTCCCGGCAGCACGAGCACCCACGCCCGCCTCCACGTCAGGCGTTTGCTCAGGGCGAGGATGAGCAGGCAGACCGCCATGGGCGCGACGACCTGGGCGAAGTACAGCGGGTCGGAGAACACGGTGGCGGTGGTGATCAGCGTCACGACGACCGCGAAGACCTTCACCCGGCTGCGGCCCCACGACGCCGGAGAGAAGGAGCGGGTCACCCAGAGCACGAGGGAGAGAACGACCAGCCCCACGACGATGACGCCGTAGTAATAGGTCGTGAGAAGGAAGAGGGTCGCGGTACCGCTGCGGTTCACGGTGGCGGTCGGCTCGAGCAGCACGTAGACCACGAACAGGATCGTCGCGGCGAGAGCGATGGTGATCTCGAGGAACTGGTGACGCGAACCGTGGGCGAGCTGGCGGGCGATCACGCGCAGCAGAACGTAGAGCACCACGATGTTGAGGCACGCGTTCGTGTAGAGCGCGACCTGCGGCGAATCCGTGAAGGCGGTGCTGATCGCGAAGAACAGCCCCTCGGGGAAGAAGAAGTTCTGCGACGAGAACACCCACTGGAACGCCTCGCCCTGCTGTACCGACTTCTCGACCAGCGGCAGCACGATCGAGTCGGCGTTATAGAGGAACGTCGTCTCCCACTCGGTCGTCGCGATGTGGCCGATCGCGATCAGCGAGGCGAAGACGGTGACGACGAGTGCCCACAGTTCGTACAGCCACGCCGAGATCGAACGTCCGAAGATCCGACGGCGGGGCGCGGCGGTCGCGAGGTCAGCGGCCACGACGCATCTTGATCTGGGGAACGAGGATGAAGTTGGCGAGCAGGGTGTTGCGCGGGATCTTCGAGGTGCCGTGCGTGCGGTCGAGGAACACGATCGGCAGCTCGGCGAGCGACTTCGCGTGCAACAGCGCGCGGTACTTGAGCACGAGCAGGAATCCGTAGCCGGTCGCGGAGATGGTCTCGAATTCGATGCGCTTCAGAAGCGCGGCCGAGTACATGTTGAACCCGCCGGTGTAGTCGGAGATACGCCTGCTCAGCACCGTGCGGGCGTAGAAGTTGCCGCCGCGGCTGAGAAAGCGGCGGTCCCACGTCCAGTCCGGCGTTCCGCCGCCGGGGATGTACCGGGAGGCGACGACGAAGTCCACTCCGGACTTGGCCTGGTGGATGAACCCGGAGATGTATTTCGGGTCGTGGGAGAGATCGGCGTCCATCTGCAGGAAGTAGTCGAAGCCTTGGTCTTGCAGTTGCGAGAAGCCGTAGATATAGGCGGCACCGAGGCCGTTCTTGGTCGGCTTGTTGATGACGCGCACCGACATGCGGTCGGTCTTCCAGCCGTCGGCGAGGCTCTCGACGAGGGCCGCCGTTCCGTCGGGCGAGGAATCGTCGATCACCACTACAGTGAGTTCGGTATCCGGGT
>NZ_JBKKAD010000117.1:0-7245 GCF_046714715.1 Conyzicola sp.
GAGCGTGAAGACGCGCGATGCGATCGGGGTCACCCGGCCGTCTGCGCCACGGTGTAGTTCGCGGTCCACCCGGAGTCGGTCTTGCCGAGCAGCACGTTCACGACGAGGTCGTCCTTCGTGTAGGTGAGGGTTCCGCCGCTGTCGCTGACCTCGCCCGTGCCGGCCGACGTGAACCCCGCGCCTTCGAGTTGCGCCGCGATCGAGTCGGGGGCGGCCGGATCGGAGACGTTCATCAGCACGTTCCACACGGCTTCGCCGTCGCCTCCGGTGATCTTCGACCCGTTGACGACGTCGTCGTCGGCGAGCGGAACCTCCGACGGGAAGTCAGCGGGCACCGTGTTGCCGCCGAGGTCGACGTCTCCGCCGGTCTGCTGCTCGATGATCCCTTCAACCACCGAACATCCGGTCAGCGTCGGAAGACCGACCAGCAACACGGCGCCGAGCGCGACGACCGCGGCCCGCGGCATCCGCGCGCTCACTGCTGCCTCTGAACCTGGTAGTGCACGTACCATCTGCCCTCGTCGTCCTCGTCGGACGCCACGATGACGACGAGGTACTCCTCGTTCTCCCAGGCGAACACGCTCTCGTTGCTGAAGCCCGCATCCTCGAGAAGCTGCGCCGCCGAAGCCGCCGTCGCCTCGTCGGCGGTGTAGATCGTCACCGTCCAGGCAGCGCCGTTCGAGATCGACATGCTCGGCCCGACCTCACCCGGGACGAGCGGGATGTCGTCGACCGGGAAGTCGGCCGGAAGCGAATCCGACTCGAAGTCGACATCGCTGTCGGTACCGCCTTCGACGATGCCTTCGACGAATTCCTCGTCGACTTCATCCGAGCCGCCGTCGTTGCCGCCATTGTCGCCACTCGGCAACCCCGGGATGCCGAAACATCCGCTGAGGGTCATCGCGAGCGGGATGACCCCGATCGCGAGCAACCAGGGACGAACTCTCTTCTTCAGCATGGGATGCTCCTCGCCTCGATACCCGGGATCGTAGCGCGACCCGGCATCACAACGACGTATCGGATGTCGTGAGAGGTTGACACCTCTGCTGGACTACGCCTGCTTCTTCGATCGCGACAGGCTGCGTGCGCGAGCGGTGGCATCCAGTTCGACCTTGCGGATGCGCACGACCTCGGCAGTCACCTCGACGCACTCGTCTTCGCGGGCGAACTCGAGGCACTCTTCGAGCGTCAGCTTGCGCGAGGGCGTCATGCGCTCGAACGAGTCGGACGTCGACTGGCGCATGTTGGTGAGCTGCTTTTCCTTCGTGATGTTCACGTCCATGTCGTCGGCGCGCGAGTTCTCACCGACGACCATGCCCTCGTAGACCTCCTGCGTGGGCTCCACGAAGAACGACATACGCTCCTGCAGGGCGACCATCGCGAACGGGGTGGCGACACCGGAGCGGTCGGCGACGATCGAGCCGTTGGTACGGGTCTCGATCGATCCGGCCCAGGGCTCGTAGCCGTGCGAGACGGCGTTGGCGATACCGGCACCGCGGGTGACGGTGAGGAACTCGGTGCGGAAACCGATGAGGCCACGCGACGGAACGATGAACTCCATGCGGACCCAGCCGGTGCCGTGGTTGCTCATGCCCTCCATGCGACCCTTGCGGGCGGCAAGGAGCTGCGTGATAGCGCCGAGGTACTCTTCGGGCGCGTCGGTGGTGAGGTGCTCGAACGGCTCGTGCAGCTTGCCGTCGACGCGCTTCGTCACTACCTGCGGCTTGCCGACGGTGAGCTCGAAGCCCTCACGACGCATCTGCTCGACGAGGATGGCGAGCGCGAGCTCTCCGCGGCCCTGGACCTCCCAGGCGTCGGGGCGTCCGACGTCGACGAGCTTGAGCGAGACGTTACCGACGAGCTCGCGGTCGAGACGGTCCTTGACCATGCGGGCGGTGAGCTTGTGGCCCTTGACCTTGCCGATCATCGGCGACGTGTTGGTACCGATCGTCATCGAGATGGCGGGGTCGTCGACCGTGATGGTCGGCAGCGGGCGAACGTCTTCGGGGTCGGCGAGGGTCTCACCGATGAAGATGTCGTCGAAGCCGGCGACGGCGACGATGTCGCCGGGGCCCGCGGAGTCGGTGGGGTAACGGTCGAGCGCCTTGGTGATGAGCAGCTCGGTGACCTTCACGTTGGCGACGGAGCCGTCGTGCTTGACCCAGGCGACGGTCTGACCCTTTTTGATCGTGCCCTGGAAGACGCGCAGCAGAGCGAGGCGACCGAGGAACGGGCTGGCGTCGAGGTTGGTGACCCAGGCCTGGAGGGGGTGCTCGTCGTCGAAGGTCGGAGCGGGGATGTGCTTGAGGATCGCGTCGAACAGCGGCTCGAGGTCTTCGTTGTCGGGCAGCGTGCCGTTCTCGGGCTTGTTCCAGCTCGCGGCGCCGTTGCGGCCGGACGCGTAGACGACGGGAACGTCGAGGATCGCGTCGAGGTCGAGGTCGGGGTGCTCGTCGGACATGTCCGAGGCGAGGCCGAGAAGCAGGTCCTGGCTCTCGGCGACGACCTCTTCGATGCGGGCGTCGGGACGGTCGGTCTTGTTGACCAGGAGGATGACGGGGAGCTTGGCCTCGAGGGCCTTGCGCAGCACGAAACGGGTCTGGGGAAGGGGTCCCTCTGACGCGTCGACGAGGAGGACGACACCGTCGACCATGGACAGGCCGCGCTCGACCTCGCCGCCGAAGTCGGCGTGGCCGGGGGTGTCGATCACGTTGATCGTGATGTTGCCGCCGGCGTGGTTCTCTTCGGCGTGCTTGCCGTTGTAGAGCACCGCGGTGTTCTTCGCGAGGATCGTGATGCCCTTTTCGCGCTCGAGCTCGTTGGAGTCCATGGCGCGGTCTTCGAGGTGCGCGTGGGCGTCGAACGAGTTCGTCTGGCGGAGCATGGCGTCGACCAGTGTGGTCTTGCCGTGGTCAACGTGGGCGACGATTGCGACGTTGCGCAGGTCGGTACGGGTGGCGATTGCCATAGGTATTTTCCTTGACTGCTTTTTAGCGGTGACGGGCGCGCGCGTTGCGCTTTCGCGGCATGGGCACGACCACGCACAAACGCGGAGGTGGTTTGTGGGGATCTCAGGA
The DNA here is from genome assembly GCF_046714715.1 of Conyzicola sp. GTDB lineage: Bacteria > Actinomycetota > Actinomycetes > Actinomycetales > Microbacteriaceae > Conyzicola. The sequence goes on from NZ_JBKKAD010000117.1 coordinate 3,078, forward strand.
TCACGTCGATGGTGCCCTGCACAAACCAGTGTAACGGCTAAACCCTCACTGTTCGCTGTAGACCTTCACTGTTCGCTGCAGGCACAGGGCGTCTGCCGTCTGAACAGACGGGTTCAGTCGGTCGACTGGTCGCGCTCGGCGACCTTGCGGTCGATCCTCGCCAGTCTGCGCTCGTCGCGCGAGTGTGCGGGGAGGCGGCGCGGTGCGTGCACGGGAAGCACCGACGGGGGCGACGCGAGGGTCACACGGATGTCGGGCGGCAGGGGAAGGGAGACGGGCTCGCGCTCGTCTCCCTTCCCCGGCTGCCGGAACATCAGACTCCGAGCGCCAGGCCGGCGCCGGGGATGGCGGCCAGCAGGTCGCGCGTGTACTGCTGACGCGGGTTCTCGAAGACCTCGTCGACGGTCGCGGCCTCGACGATCTTGCCGTTCTGCATGACGCAGACGGTGTCGGCGATCACGCGCACGACCGCGAGGTCGTGGGTGATGAACAGGTAGGTGAGTCCGAGCTCCGCCTGCAGGTCGGCCAGGAGCTTGAGCACCTGCGCCTGCACCAACACGTCGAGCGCGGAAACTGCCTCGTCGAGCACCACGATCTCGGGCTTGAGAGCGAGGGCGCGGGCGATGGCGACACGCTGGCGTTGCCCGCCGGAGAGCTCGTTCGGGTAGCGCGTCGCGAGCGCCTGCGGCAGCGCGACCTGGTCGAGCAGCTCGAGGACGCGGGCACGGCGCTCGGCACCGGTGCCGACCTTGTGAACGACCAGCGGTTCGGCGATAGTCGCGCCGATGTTGCGCAGTGGGTCGAGCGAACCGTACGGGTCTTGGAAGACCGGCTGCGTCTTACGCCGGAAGGCGAGCACGTCTTTGCCCCGCAGCGCCGCGATGTCGGTTCCGTCGACGCGGATCGCTCCGCTCGTCGGCTCCTCGAGCTTCAGCAGTAGCTTGGCCACGGTCGACTTGCCCGAACCGGACTCGCCGACGAGAGCCATCGTTGTGCCGCGCGGAATCGAGAACGAGACGTCGTCGACGGCCTTGAACTCTTTCGCAGCCAGCTTCTGTCCGCGGATCTTGAACACCTTGGTCAGGTTCTCCACCACGATCACGGGCTCGACGTCGGTCGATGCCGCGTGGGCCTCGGCGCGCGCCTCCACGGCTTCGAGCAGGTCGGTGCCCGCCGCAGCAGCGGGGGCCACGTAGTCGAGGTCGGCGAGCGAGCGGCTCGACGAGCGGATGCGACGCGAGGCCAGGCTGGGAGCCGCGGCCACGAGACGCTGCGTGTAGGGGTGGAGGGGGTTCTCGAGCAGCTCGCGCGAGGGTCCGGATTCCACGATCTTGCCCTTGTACATCACGACGAGCTGCTCGGCGCGCTCGGCCGCGAGGCCGAGGTCGTGCGTGATGAACAGCACGGCGGTGCCGGCGTCGCGGGTGAGGGTCGCGAGGTGGTCCAGGATGACGCGCTGCACCGTTACGTCGAGAGCGGAGGTCGGTTCATCCGCGATCAGCAGCTTCGGGTTCGCGGCCAGTCCCATTCCGATGAGCACGCGCTGGCGCATTCCACCCGAGAACTGGTGGGGGAACTGGCGCAGTCGACGCTCGGCGTCGCCCAGCCCGGCCTCCTTCAGCACCTCGATCGCGCGGCGCTTGACGTCTTTCTTGGTGCTGGCGATGCCGTTAGCGCGGATCGCTTCCTCGACCTGGAAGCCGATGCTCCACACCGGGTTGAGGTTCGACATCGGGTCTTGCGGCACAAAACCGATGAGGTTACCGCGCACCTCTTCGAGCTGCTTCTCGTTGAGCTTGGTGATGTCGCGGCCTTCGACGAGCACCTCGCCGCCGGTGATGAGCCCCGAGCCGGGCAGCAGGTTGATGATGGCGTGCGCCGTCGTCGACTTGCCGGAGCCCGACTCGCCGACGATGGCGACCGTCTGTCCGGGCATGATGGTGAGGTCGATGCCGTTGACGGCCGGTACGATCCCGCGCTGGTTGCGGAACCCGACGTGCAGGTTCTTGATCTCCAGCAGCGGAGTCTGGCCCGACGGCGTGGTCGGGGTGGCCGGAGTGGTGGGAGTGGTCAGGCTCATCGCAGTGCCCTCGCCTTCGGGTCGAGTGCGTCTCGCACGAGTTCGCTCAGCATGATGAAGGCGAAGACCGTGAGCGACAGGGCGAGGGACGGGTAGATGAGGGTCTGCGGTGCGGAGCGGAGATCGCCCTGCGCCTGGTTGATGTCGTTACCCCACGACATCACCGACCCGCCGAGACCGACACCGAGGAACGACAAGGTCGCTTCCGCGACGATGGCGCCGGCGAGGGAGATGGCGGTGATCACGATCACCGGCGCGATCGAGTTCGGCAGCACGTGCTTGAGCAGGATCTTGAAGCGCGAGACACCGAGGGCCGTGGAGGCCTGCACGTAGTCGGCGCTCTTGACCCTCAGAATCTCGGACCTGAGCACGCGCGCCGTGGATGGCCACGCGAACAACCCGATGGCGAGCGAGATCGTCCAGATGCTGCGGTACTGCGAGAGCACCGACATGATGACGACGGCCGCGAGGATGTAGGGAATCGAGAAGAAGATGTCGCCGATGCGCGAGAGCACGGAGTCGACCCATCCGCCGTAGAAGCCCGCGAAGGCGCCGAAGACGAGGCCGAGAATCGTCGTGAGGAAGATCACGAGGAGGCCGACGGACAGCGACGTCGAGGTTCCGTTGATGATGCGCGAGTAGATATCGCAGCCCTGCTTCGTGAAGCCGAGCGGGTGGCCGGCGACCGGCGCGCCGTTGCTGTTCGCGAGGAAGCACTCGTCGTTGGGAGGCGTCTGCGTGAACAGGAACGGGAACAGCGCCACGAAGACGACGAGCAGGATCAACACGGCGGAGATCCAGAAGAACGGGCGTCCGCGCAGGTCGCGCCAGGCGTCGATCCAGAGGTTGCTCTTCTTCTCGGCGATCTTGACGGCGTCGACCCCGACGAGCGGGGTCTCGTCGAGCGGGGCGACGAAGTGGCCGGCGGAGCGCACGGGGGCGGCCGACGGTTCGGGGGGAAGATTATTTGACAAGACGAATCCTTGGGTCGAGCAGGCCGTAGAGGAGGTCAACGACGAGGTTCACGGCGAGGTAGAGCAGGGTCATGACGGTGACGAACGAGACGACCGTCGGGCCCTGGCCCTGCTTGATGGCGCTGAACAGCGCGTTACCGACACCGGGCACGTTGAAGATGCCCTCGGTGACGGTCGCGCCGACGAGGAGCACGCCGAAGTCGGTGGCGAGGAACGTCACGACGGGAATCAGCGAGTTGCGCAGGATGTGCACCGGCACGATGCGGCGCTTCGAGAGGCCCTTGCTGTAGGCGGTGCGCACGAAGTCGAGACCGGCGGTCTCGATCACCGAGGCGCGCGTGAGCCGCACGATCTGCGCGAAGCTCACGCTCGCGAGCACGATCGCCGGCAGGATCAGGTCCTGCATCGGCGCTCCCGCCCCGACGGTGGCCCGCGCCCAACCGAGTTGCACTCCGAAGATGTACTGCGCGACGAAGGCGATCACGAAGATCGGCAGCGAGATCAGGATGAGGCTGACGACGAGGGCGCTCGAGTCGAACAGCTTGCCCTTGCGCAGACCCGAGACGAGGCCGACCAGAATTCCGGCGACCGCCTGGAAGATCAGCGCGAGGATCGCCAGCCGAAGGGTGACGGGGAAGGTACGGGCGAGGATCGTGCTGACCGATTCGCCGTTGAACGCGGTGCCGAGGTCGCCGCGGAAGATCCCGCCGATGTACAGGAAGTACTGCACGATGAACGGCTGGTCGAGGTTGTACTGGGCCCGGATCTGCGCGACTACCGCGGGGTTCGGCGTCTTGTCGCCGAAGAGCGCGATGATCGGGTCGCCCGGCATGGCGAAGACCATGAAGTAGATAAGGAACGTGGTGCCGAAGAAGACCGGGATTGCCTGGAGGATTCTTCTGAGAATGTATCCGGACATCAGGCGACGGGGCCGGCCGAAAGTATTGGGAAGTACATGAAGATGGTGAGACCTATCTGCGAGCGTGCCACGAGCTAATTACCCAGAATACCTCGGGTGGCGGGCCAGCCATGCGTCGGGGGGGGGGGGGGGCAGGGCGGCGCCCCCCCCCCCGGGTGTGTGGGGGTTTTTTTTTTTGTGGTGTTATTTTTTTGT
>NZ_JBKKAD010000118.1:0-8604 GCF_046714715.1 Conyzicola sp.
AACGGATGACTCGGGGTGGCGGTCGACGATGCGGTCGGCGGTGGCCAGGAGCGGGTTCACGTGACCGGCCGTTCCGCCGCCCGCGAGGAGATAGGTGGTCAACGGGTACGCCGATTCTGCTGGGTGGACTGGGAGGGGTTCTGGCCGCGCGCGGTCGGCCTGGTGCGCTGGGTCGCGGCAATGCGGGAACGCTCGGCCGGCGACTGGCCGACAGGGGCGTCCGCCGTGCCGCCGGGTTCGCGCGCGAACGACAGCACCACCCCGATCGCGAGAAGTGTGGCGATGAGCGCCGAGCCGCCGGCGGAGATCAGGGGCAGCGGCACTCCGAGCACCGGCAGCACGCCGAGAACCACCGCGATGTTGATGAAGGCCTGTCCGACGATCCAGATGCCGACGCCGGCCGTGACGATGCGAGCGAACGGGTCGTCGTTCGACCGGATGACGCGGATGAACGCGAACGCCAGCACGATGAACAGCACGAGCACGACGACCGCGCCGATGAGGCCCAGCTCTTCGCCGACGATGGCGAAGATGTAGTCGTTGTCGGCCTCCGGCAGCCACGACCACTTAGCCTTGGAGTTGCCGAGCCCGACGCCGAAGAATCCGCCGGAGGCGAGGGCCCACTTGCCGTGGGTCGGCTGCCAGCAGAAGGTCTCGTATTGCAGCGGCGTGCAGCCGTTGATCCAGGCGTTGATGCGGTCGGACCGTGACTCGCCCGAGAAGGCGAAGACGATGCCGAAGGCCCCGATGATCGTGATCGCGGTGAGCAGGTAGCGCACCTTGACGCCGCCGATGAAGAGGCAGGAGAACACGATCGCGAGCATCACGATCGAGGTGCCGAGATCTTGGCCGAGCAGCACGAGGCCGATCGCGAGGCCGGCGACAGGACCGATCGGCACGAGCACGTGCTTCCACTCGTCGAGCAGCCCCTGCTTCGAGGTGAGGATGAACGCGACCCAGACGATCAGCGCCAGCTTCAGCAGCTCCGACGGCTGGGCGGTGGTGAACCCGAGGTCGACCCAGTTGCGGTTACCGCCGTAGCCGTAGCCGAGCGGGCTGAACACGAGCAGCTGCAGCCCCATACCGACGAAGATGGCCGGCCAGGCCCAGCGCTTCCAGAACATCATCGGCATGCGCGACGCGACCAGCATGAACGGAACCCCGATGAGGGCGAAGAGGCCCTGCTTCGAGAAAGAGGCGAAGAAGTCGTCACTCTCGAGGTGCGACTCGACCGACGACGACGAGAGCACCATCACCAGGCCGAAGGCCACCAGGAAGATCGTGGTGCCGAGCAGCAGGAAGTAGTTGGGCGTCTCCGCCGCGAAGAGCTTGCGCACCCCGACGACGACGGCCGGCCCCGAGTCGGGCTTCGGCGCCGGTACGCCACGTGTGGGCTCAGGCGGTCGTGGTGTCCGGCCCCGGTTCGTGCCCGGATTGCGTGTCGTCGTCATCCGCTGCACCTCCTGGGTTCGTCGTTCTCGTCTGGTCGTGCACTGCTGCGGCGAATCGTCTGCCGCGGTCGGAATAGCTGTCGAACTGGTCCATGGATGCTGCGGCCGGTGCCAGGAGAACCGTGTCGCCGGGTCGTGCTGCCGCGACCGCAAATCGCACGACCTGCGGCATCACCTCATCAGTCTCGGCTGCCTGTACCTCAAAGACCGGGAGGGAGGGCGCGTGTCGCGCGAATGCGGAGCGAAGCGCCAGCCGATCCTCGCCGATGATGATCGCGGCGCGCAGACGGGCGACGTTGCGCTCGACGAGCGGGCCGATGTCGACGCCTTTGAGCAGGCCGCCGACCACCCAGACGATGGGATCGAACGCGAGCAGGGCGGCCTGCGCCGCGTGCGGGTTCGTGGCCTTGGAGTCGGCGACCCAGAGCACGCCGTCGCTCTCGAGCACGGTCTCGGTGCGGTGGTGGTCGATGCGGAACGTCGCGATCGCCTCGCGGACGACCGCGGGCGCGACGCCGAAGGCGCGCACGAGAGCGGATGCCGCGAGCACGTTGGCGACGGAGTGCGGCGCCGCGAGGCCCGCCTCGGCCAATTCGCCGTGGGTGGTGAGCTCGAACGCGGAGTTGCGGCGGTCGTCGTGGAACGCGCGGTCGACGATGATGCCGTCGACGATACCGAGGTCGCTGGGACCGGGTGCGCCGAGCCCGAAGCCGATGGCGCGGCATCCGTCGACCACGTCCGCCTCCTCGACCATGTGCCGGGTCGCCTCGTCGGCGAGGTTGTAGACGCAGGCCACGCGCGTGTTGTCGTAGACCTTGCCCTTGGCCGCCGCGTAGGCGTCGGCCGAGCCGTGCCAGTCGATGTGGTCGTCGGCGAGGTTGAGGCAGACACTCGCGAACGGCGAGATGGCGCCCTCGGGTGTCTGGTTGATCCAGTGCAGCTGATAGCTCGAGAGTTCGACGACGAGCACGTCGAAACCGATCGGGTCGCGCACCGCGTCGAGCACGGGGACGCCGATGTTTCCGACCGCGGCGACACGGTGGCCCGCGGTGGCGAGCAGGTGCGCCGCGAGCTGCACCGTCGTGGTCTTGCCGTTGGTGCCCGTCACCGTGATCCACTCGGCCGCGCGCACCTTGTCGCGCACCCGCCAGGCGAGCTCGATGTCGCCCCACACGGGGATGCCGGCGGATTCCGCCCAGAGCAGCAGCGCGTGATCGGGGTGGAAGCCCGGGGAGACGATCACGAGCTCGGCGTCGAATTCGGCGAGCCGGTCGGGAACGGTGGAGAGGTCGGCCTGCTGCACGAGCTCTGCCCCGATGACGTCGAGCAGGTCGGCGCTCTCCTCGGGAGCGGAGGCCGCGACGACGAGCACGCTGGCGCCGAGTTCGACGAGGGTATCGGCCGCGGCGAAGCCGGTCATGCCGAGCCCCAGCACGGCGACGCGAAGGCCCTTCCAGTCGGCGTGCCAGCTCGTGAGTGTTGTCAGATCGGTCACGGTCGCGCTGTCGCCCATTCGAGGTAGAAGATTCCGACGCCGGCGGCCACGAAGAGACCCGCGATGATCCAGAACCTCACCACGACGGTGATCTCCGCCCAGCCCTTGAGCTCGAAGTGGTGGTGCAGGGGGCTCATCAGGAAGATGCGCTTGCCCTTGGTGATCTTGAAGTAGGCCCGCTGCAGGATGACCGAGCCGGTGACGATGAGGAAGAGACCGCCGATGAAGACGAGCAGGATGTCGGTGCGGCTGAGGATCGCGAGAGCGGCGATGGCTCCGCCGAGTCCGAGCGAACCGGTGTCGCCCATGAAGATCTGGGCCGGGCTGGTGTTCCACCAGAGGAAGCCGATGAGGCTTCCCACGATGCACGCCGCGATGACGGCGAGGTCGAGCGGGTCACGCACCTGGTAGCACTTGAACGCGAGGTCGACATCGTCGTAGACGTTCGAGTTGAAGCACGACTGGTTGTTCTGCCAGAAGCCGATGAAGATGTACGAGGTGATGGCGAGGATCGACGCGCCCGTGGCGAGACCGTCGAGACCGTCGGCCACATTGACGCCGTTCGACGCGCTCACGACGATGACGATCGACCAGAGCGCGAACAGGATGCCGCCGCCGATGAGGCCGAATGACGCGAAGTCGAGCCACTCGATGTCGCGCACGAACGAGATGTAGGTGTGCTGCACGTCGTCGACGATCGTGGAGACCGGCGTGAGGTTGTTCTCGTCGGGGAAGTTCAGCGCGATGGCGGCGAAGATCGCGGCGACGATCACCTGCCCGAGAATCTTCGACCAGCCGCCGAGCCCGAGGCTGCGCTGGTTGCGGGTCTTCAGGAAGTCGTCGAGGAAGCCGACGGCACCGAGGCCCACCATGAGGAACATCACGAGGAACGCCACGAGCGTGAACTCATCGCCGGCGATGAGGTGGCCGACGAAGTAACCGAGCACCGCACCGATGATGAAGACGATGCCGCCCATGGTCGGGGTACCGCGCTTGGCGTGATGCGATTGGGGACCGTCGTCGCGGATGAACTGGCCCCAACCGATGCGGTTGAAGAGCTTGATGAAGAGCGGGGTTGTCAGCAGGGTGAAAACGAGCGAAAAGCCCGCCCCTGTCAGGAGCGCGATCATTTAGGTCGCCCTTCGTGTTTGGTTGATCAGGGCGGTAGAGCCAGCGGCTTTCACGAGCAACACCAGGGGCGCGGCGTCGCGCGACGAAAGCTCGGTGTCATTCAGCAAATCGTATGCCTCATCGAGGGTATCAACGAGTACCGACTCCCCGTCCCATGAACCTTCGAGACCGGCGGCATTGTGGATGTGGCGTGCCGACTGACCCACGACGATGAGCCTCGACACGTTCAGCCGCACGACGAGGCGGCCGATGCGGTCGTGCTCGTCGCGAGACTCGAGGGCGTCGGTGCCGGCGGGAAGGTCGAGTTCACCCAGCACGGCGACCGAACGTGTGCCGTCGATCGTGAACTGCGCGAGAGCCTTGAGGGCGTCGGCCGTGGAGCGGGGCGAGGCGTCCGCGGTGTCGTCGACGAACAGCAGCCTTGGCTCCGGGCGCGAGACCCGCATGTCGTGCGGCGCGAGCTCGGTGAGCGGGGCGAGGGCGGCGATCGACTCCGCCGTGGGCACGCCGGCCGCCGCGGAGACCGCGAGGGCGGCGAGCAGCAGCGGCACGACCGACTCGCCGAGGACACCGACGGACACCTGAGCGCTGGCGTCACCGGAGACGAGCACGAAGCCCGTTCCATCGACGGTCGACTCGATCGCCTCGGCGCGCACGTCGTTCGAGGCTGCCAACCCGAAGGTCACGACCCGCGCCGTGAGCTGCTGCGTTGCCCGTGCGACGGACGGATCATCCGCGTAGGCGACGACCAGGGCCTCGGCGCGCACGCGACCGAGGTCGGACTCGGCATCGGAACCGAGCACGACCACGACGTCCGCTTCGGCCGGGTCGGTGCTGAACGTATGGGCGACATCGGCGAGCAACGCGTCGATCACGACGCGGGTTGACGCTGCACGCCGGCCGGCGACGGCGACGATCACACCCGGCCGGCTTCGTCCCAGCCGGCTTCGCGGAGGGCCGCCCTGGCCTCTTCGCGTGCCGAGTAGGGCGTGCGCACGCCCTCGATGTCGCGGTAGTCCTGGTGTCCCGGACCGGCCCAGAGGATCGAGTCGCCCTCGTGGGCGAGCGACACGGCGACGCGGATCGCCTTCTCGGGCGGGCTGACCTCGTGCAGTTCGGCCTGGTGCTCGGCGAGGCCGGCACCCTCGACGAGGGTCGCGCGGATCGACGCCGCGTTCTCGAAGCGGGGGTGGTGGTCGGTCACGACGAGGATGTCGGAGCCCTCGGATGCGACCCGCGCCATCTCGTGCCGCTTCGTGGCGTCGCGGTCGCCGTCGGCGCCGAACACCATGATGACCTTGCCTGTGGTGAACGTTCGCACGGCGTCGAGGGTGTTGAGGAATGCGTCGGGGCTGTGGCCGAAGTCGACGAAGACGCTGGGGCCGCGGTCTCCCGAGACGCGCTCGGTGCGGCCGGGCAGGTAGGCGTCGATGCCGCCCTCGGGGTTGGTGTCGCTCGGCTCGAGCGCCTGGCCGATGGCCTCGAGTTCGAAACCGGCCTCGACCAGCATCACGATCGCGAGGGCGCCGTTTGCTGCCATGTGGCGGCCGATGATCGGTACGCGGCTGGAGAGCGTGCGGCCTTCGGGGCCGGTGAGGGTGAACGCGGTGTACGCGGCCTCCTCGGCCGTGATCTCGACGTTCCACTCCCCCACGACGCCGGGCGTCGACGAGATTGTGGTGAGCGGGATGCGCGACTCGGCGACGACCCGCTGGCCGTAGGGCGAGTCGAGCGAGACGACGCCGCGCTTGCCGCGGTCGGGCTGGAACAGCGGGAGCTTCGCGTAGAAGTACTCCTCCATGTCGGCGTAGTCGTCGAGATGGTCGTGGCTGAGGTTGGTGAACGCGACCACGTCGAACAGCAGGCCGTCGACACGGTTGCGGCTGAGGGCCTGGGCGCTCACCTCGACCACGACGGCGCGCACCTCGCTCTCGCGCATGCGGGCCAGCAGGGCGTGCATCTCGCTGGCCTCGGGCGTGGTGAGACGGCTCACGACGGTGAGGTCGCCGATGTGGCGCTCGGCCGTCGAGCTGAGGCCCGTCACGAGGCCGAGCTGCTTGAGGATGCCTTCGAGCAGGTACGACGTGGAGGTCTTGCCGTTGGTGCCCGTCGTCGCGAACAGCAGCGGCGGGTGCTCGTTGGTGCGGTAGACCCAGGCGGAGATCTCGCCGAGGGCCGCGCGCGGCGAATCGACGACGAGGATCGGCAACCCCGAGGCCGCGGCCAGGTCGGCGCCGGCGGAGTCGGTCAGCACGGCGACGGCGCCGCCCTCTTTCGCGCGCTCCGCGTAGCTGGCGCCGTGGCTGTGCGCGCCCGGCATACCGATGTAGAGGTCGCCGGGATGCAGGTCGCCGGTCGACAGCGTCACTCCCGTGATCTCGACGGCGTCGAGCGACCCGCGATACTCGAGACCGAACTCACTGACGAGCTCGGCGAGAGATCGGGCCGACGGATGCTCCGGTCGTAGTACCGGGGGGATCCTGGCGGTCACGCGATTCTCGTTTCTCATGTCGTGCAGATCAGCTCTGGGGCCCACGTGGCGCGCATCAGTAGTTGAGCGGGAACTGCGTGGGCGGCACCGTCGAGGGTGCGATCTTGAAGGTCTTGATCACCTGTGTCGTGATCTTCTTGAACGTGGACGCCACGGCGCCCGATGTCTTCATGGTATCCGGCTTGGCGAAGGTGACCACAATCGCGTACTCGGGCGCCTCGGCGGGAACGAGGCCGGCGATCGAGATGATGCGGTCGCTGCCGTAGCCGTTCGCGTCGGCGACTTCCGCGGTTCCGGTCTTCGCTGCGACGTTGTAGCCGGGGATGGTCAGCGCGTTCTTCAGGCTGCCCTGGTTCACGACGTTCTCCATCATCGCGACGGTCGTGTCCGCCGCGCTCTCGGACACGACGCGCGTGCCCTCGGTCGACGGCAGTTCGGTGACCGTGCCGTCGGGCAGCGTGCAGCCCTCGACGAGCGTGAGCGGCATACGCACGCCGTTGTTGCCGAGCGCCTGGTAGGCCGACGCCATCTGGGCGGACGTGGCCGTCATGCCCTGGCCGAACTGCACCGCGTAGTTGGTGACGGCATCCCACTGGCTGGTCGGCAGGATGAGACCGGATGATTCGCCCTGGAAGTTCACGGCGGTGAGCGAGTTCAGCCCGAATTTCGTCATGTAGTCGCGACGGGCCTCTTTGTTGCCGAGACGGTCGGTGAGGTACGACGTTCCGATGTTGGACGAGTTCGTGAGGATGCCGGTGGCCGTGTAGCGGATGTCGCCGTGCGCCCAGGAGTCCTTGATCGACTGTCCGTTGCCGAGGTCGCGGCGGCCGGGCACGGTGACGGTGGTGGTCGGCGTGATCGCCCCGGCGTCGAGCAGCGAGGCGATCGTGAGCGACTTCATGGTGGAGCCCGGCTCGAATGGCGAGCTGAACGCCCGCGAGCCGAGGTCGCTGCTGGAGACGCCGTCGACGTTGTTGGGATCGACCGACGGGTAGTCGGCGACCGACATCAGGTGCCCGTCGCTGACACGCACCACGACGATGGTTCCCCAGTCGGCGCCGAGCTCCACGGAGCGCTGCGCGAGCGTCTGCTGGGTGTACCACTGGAAATCGCTGTCGATCGTGAGCTTGAGGGTGCCGCCGTCGGAGGCTTCCTTGGTCGTGACCGTGCTGCCGGGGATGCGGATTCCGTCGGCGCCACGCTCGTACGTGGACGTGCCGTTGGTGCTGCCGACACACGAGTCCTGGGTGACCTCCAGGCCGTTCTGCGGACCGTCGGTTCCGATGAAGCCCACGAGGTTGCCGGCGACGCTTCCCATCGGGTAGGTGCGGCTCGGGTGCAGCACGTCGTACACCCACGGGATGTCGAGGGCGCGCACCGCGGTCAGCTGTTCGAGCGTCACGGACTTCGCCACGTAGGCGAAGTTCGACCCGGGCTTCTCGGTGAGCGCGGTGGTGATATCGGCCACGGTGGCCCCGCTCGCGACCGACAGTTCGGCGATGGCATCGGCGACGGGAACTTCGACCGTGTCTTTGCCGTCGCCGGTCTTGCGATCGAAGGTATTCACGAGCAGCGGGCTCGCCGTGATGTCGAACCGGTCGACGCTGTCGGCGAGCACGTTGCCGTTGGTGTCGACGATGTTGCCGCGCGAACCGTAGGTCGTCTGGCTCACCGAGCGCTTGCTCAACGATTCCGTGTTGAGTTCGGTCGCGCTGACGACCTGGATGTCGACGAGGCGCACCACGAACAACGAAAAGATCGCGAAAATGGCGAGCACCGCGAGTGCGGTGCGTCGTTTGGTCTTGCGAGCGTCGTTCACTGCATCGATTCCTTACCTTGACTGCCCGGTTCCCCCGATTGCCCCGCTGCTCCGGGGCCCCCGTTACTGCGAAGCACGGCCCCGACCACGATCAGCGGGTGACGGGCGACGGCAACGTTGTCGGGTTCGACGCTACAGACCCGGCCGTCGGGGCGGCCGCAGGCGCGCCAGCGGCCACCTGACCCGCACTTGCCGCGGTGGCCGCGGCGGCCGCGTC
>NZ_JBKKAD010000119.1:0-3934 GCF_046714715.1 Conyzicola sp.
AAGGGCGAGGTCGTCGTCATCCGCTACGAGGGCCCCAAGGGCGGTCCCGGCATGCGGGAGATGCTCGCCATCACCGCCGCCATCAAGGGCGCAGGGCTCGGCAAAGATGTACTACTGTTGACGGACGGCAGGTTCTCAGGCGGCACAACCGGACTGTGTATCGGCCACATAGCTCCCGAAGCAGTAGACGCAGGTCCTATTGCCTTCGTGCGCGATGGTGATCTTATACGGGTCGATATCGCAGCTCGCTCGCTCGACCTACTTGTCGATCCGGCAGAGCTGGAAGCTCGCCGAATCGGCTGGGCTCCTCTTCCCCCGCGTTACACCCGAGGCGTGCTCGCGAAATATGCGAAGCTCGTGCACTCCGCCGCCGAAGGCGCGGTCACGGGCTAATCCTCCGTATCACTCACCATTGCTAAGGAACCCCATGTCCACGGACTCACCAGCCGTGTCAACGGCCAGCCCCCGACCGCCGAAGAAGCCGACGAGCACGGAACCCGAGCTGCTGACCGGTTCTGGCGCCGTGCTGCGGTCGCTCAAGAACCTCGGCATCACCGACGTGTTCGGGCTTCCCGGCGGCGCCATCATCCCGTTCTACGACGAGTTGATGGCCGACACCGACATCCGCCACATCCTCGTCCGTCACGAGCAGGGCGCCGGCCACGCGGCCGAGGGGTACGCCTCGTCGTCTAACCGTGTCGGCGTCGCCATCGCGACGTCCGGCCCCGGCGCGACCAACCTCGTCACGGCGATCGCCGACGCCTACATGGACTCGGTGCCGCTGCTCGCGATCACCGGCCAGGTGTTCTCGACCCTGATGGGAACCGACGCCTTCCAGGAGGTCGACATCATCGGCATCACGATGCCGATCACCAAGCACTCGATCCTCGTCAAGTCCGCGGCGGACGTGCCCGCGGCGATCGCGTCGGCGTACCACATCGCCTCGACCGGCCGCCCCGGCCCCGTACTCGTCGACATCACGAAGGACGCGCAGCAGTCCACCGCGCCCTTCGTCTGGCCGCCCAAGCTCGACCTGCCCGGCTACCGCCCCGTCACCAAGGCGCACGGAAAGCAGATCACCGCCGCGGCCGAGATGCTGGCTGCCGCCAAGCAGCCCGTGTTCTACGTCGGCGGAGGTGTCATCCGGTCTCAAGCGTCCGCCGAACTGCTTCAGCTCGTCGAGAAGACCGGCGTGCCCGTCGTCACCACGCTGATGGCGCGCGGCGCCTTCCCCGACTCGCACGACCAGCACCTCGGCATGCCCGGCATGCACGGAACCGTCCCGGCCGTTCTCGGCCTGCAGGAGAGCGACCTCATCATCGCGCTCGGAGCGCGGTTCGACGACCGCGTGACGGGAAAGACGAGCGAGTTCGCCCCGAACGCCAAGATCGTGCACGTCGACATCGACCCGGCCGAGATCGGCAAGATCCGCCAGGCCGACGTACCGATCGTGGGCGACGCGAAAGAGGTCATCATCGACCTGATCGCCGCCTGGGCCGACGTCTCCGCGAAGACCACGCCCGACTACACCGAGTGGTGGACGCGGCTCAACGCCCTGAAAGAGCAGTTCCCGCTGGGTTACACCATGCCCGACGACGGGCTGCTGTCACCGCAGCAGGTCATCGAACGCATCGGCCAGATGACCGGTCCGGAGGGCGTCTACGCCGCCGGCGTCGGCCAGCACCAGATGTGGGCGGCGCAGTTCATCAAATACGAGCGCCCCAACTCGTGGCTCAACTCCGGCGGCGCCGGCACCATGGGCTACGGCGTGCCCGCGGCCATGGGTGCCAAGGTCGCCCAGCCCGACCGCGTCGTGTGGGCGATCGACGGCGACGGCTGCTTCCAGATGACCAACCAGGAGCTCGCCACCTGCGTCATCAACAACATCCCGATCAAGGTCGCGATCATCAACAACTCGTCGCTCGGCATGGTGCGCCAGTGGCAGACGCTCTTCTACGAGGGGCGCCACTCGTTCACCGACCTCAACACGGGCCACGGAACCGCCATGGTGCCCGACTTCGTCAAGCTCGCCGACGCCTACGGTGCCCTGGGCATCCGCGTCACGAAGCAGGAAGAGGTGGACGCGGCCATCCAGCTCGCACTCGACACCAACGACCGTCCCGTCGTCATCGACTTCATCGTGAGCCGTGACTCGATGGTGTGGCCGATGGTGCCGCAGGGCGTCAGCAACTCGGCGGTGCAGCACGCCCGGGAAATCGCCCCCGAGTGGGAAGAGGAGTAACCCCCATGAGTCACGTCCTTTCCCTGCTGGTCGAAGACAAGCCCGGCCTGCTCACCCGTGTCGCCGGCCTGTTCGCGCGCCGCGGCTTCAACATCGAGAGCCTCGCCGTGGGCAAGACCGAGATCCCCGGCCTCTCCCGCATCACCGTCGTGGTCGACGTCGAAGAACTCCCGCTCGAGCAGGTCACGAAACAGCTGAACAAGCTCGTCAACGTGATCAAGATCGTCGAGCTCGACCCGTCGCAGTCGGTCACGCGCGAGCACATGCTCATCAAGGTGCGTGTCGACAACACGACGAGGTCGCAGGTTCTCGAGGCCGTCTCGCTGTTCCGGGCGAGCATCGTGGATGTCGCGACCGACGCTCTCGTGATCGAGACCACTGGCGACAGCGGCAAGATCCAGGCGCTGCTGCGGATTCTCGAACCCTTCGGGATCAAGGAGATCGCGCAGAGCGGTCTGCTCGCGATCGGCCGGGGCGGCAAGAGCATCACCGAGCGCGTCTTCAAGAACTGATCCAGACCGAATCCGAAAAGAGAGATAAACAAAGTGACTGAAATCTTTTACGACAACGACGCCGACCTCGCCCTGATCCAGGGCAAGAAGGTCGCCGTCATCGGCTACGGCTCGCAGGGCCACGCACACGCGCAGAACCTGCGCGACTCCGGTGTCGAGGTCGTCGTCGGCCTCAAGGAGGGCTCGAAGTCGAAGGCTAAGGCCGAAGAGGCCGGATTCACCGTTCTCACCGGCGCGGAAGCTGCCGCCTGGGCCGACGTCATCGTCATCCTCGCTCCCGACCAGAGCCAGCGTCACCTCTACGCCGACGACATCGCCGCGAACCTCTCCGAGGGCAAGGCGCTCGTCTTCGGCCACGGCTTCAACATCCGTTACGGCTACATCACCGCCCCCGCCGGCGTCGACGTGCTGCTCGTCGCCCCCAAGGGACCGGGCCACACCGTGCGCCGCGAGTACGAGGCCGGCCGTGGCGTTCCCGTCATCGTCGCCGTCGAGCAGGACTCCACAGGCTCCGCCTGGGACCTCGCCTGGTCGTACTCCAAGGCCATCGGCGGACTGCGCGCCGGCGGCATCAAGACCACGTTCACCGAAGAAACCGAGACCGACCTCTTCGGCGAGCAGGCAGTTCTGTGCGGCGGCGTCTCGCAGCTCGTGCAGTACGGCTTCGAGACCCTGACCGAGGCCGGCTACCAGCCTCAGATCGCCTACTTCGAGGTTCTGCACGAGCTCAAGCTCATCGTCGACCTCATGTGGGAGGGCGGCATCGCGAAGCAGCGTTGGAGCGTCTCCGACACCGCCGAGTACGGCGACTACGTCTCCGGCCCCCGCGTCATCACGCCCGAGGTCAAGGAGAACATGAAGGCCGTTCTCGCCGACATCCAGAACGGCGCGTTCGCCGAGCGCTTCATCGCCGACCAGGACGCCGGAGCCCCCGAGTTCCTCGCCCTCCGCGAGAAGGGTGCCGCGCACCCGATCGAGGCCACCGGCAAGGAACTGCGTGCTCTCTTCGCGTGGAAGCAGCAGGACGCCGACTACACCGACGGCTCCGCCGCTCGCTAGTCACGCGGCTGGTCGAGTAGGTCGCGCTGCGACCCTGTCGAAACCACAACGCCCCCCCCCACCCCCCGCGGGTCGCACGGGGGCGGGGGGTATGCATTAGGGCGTTCTGCCGGCGGGCTAG
>NZ_JBKKAD010000120.1:0-25512 GCF_046714715.1 Conyzicola sp.
CTCCCGGCTGATCCTGCGGGTCGAGGTAGACCTCGATCTTGCCGGTCGGCCTCGGGTCGGTGCAGTCGTTGAAGAAGTACTCCCCGGCCCGGTCGAAGGTGTGTTGATAGCTCTCGCCGGGCTGCAGCCGCGCGTTGAACTCGCCCTCGAAGAACTGGGTGGCGCAGTGCTCCTTCTGGTTGGGGAACGCGGGGAAGGTCTCGGCGCCCGGGTTCAGGAACGTGACGGTGCTGCCCACCGGCACCCGCAGGTGCGTCGGCTGCATGGCGCTCTGCGCGGTGCTGTCGCGCGCGGCGGCGGTGTCGGTCGTGCGGTCGCCGCGGGCCAGCAGCACGGTGTTGCCGACGGTCGCGCCCTCGACCGCGGCACCGCTCACGGGCCGCCTGATCGATAGCGGCGCGGGATCGGGACCTTCGGCGCTCCCCGACTCGGTTGTGTAGGTGCCGCCGATCTTGAACGCCCACAGGGAGTCGCCCTGGGTGACCGAGGCGCCGTACGGGTTCGTCGAACCCGCCGCGAACACCGCCACGTACTGCTCGCCGTTCACGCTATAGGTGACGGGCGCGGACGCGATGCCCGTGCCGGTCTGGAAGTCCCACAGAACCTTGCCGTCGAGGGCGTTCATGGCGAGCAGGCGACCGTCGATCTGCCCCGCGAACAGCAAGTCGGACGCGGTCGCGAGCGGACCCTGGCCGTGCGACATGTCGGTGCCGAGGTGGTTCTGCCACTTCACCTCGCCCGTCGACGCGTCATAGCCGAGGATGCCGCCGGTCTGGTACTGGCCGATCGCGCGCTGGCCATTCGCCGCGGCACCGTTCCAGTGGGCCACCGGGTTCGTGCCGTAAGGGAAGTAGACCATGTTCGTGCTGTGGCTGTAGGCGTTGTTCGACCAGTCTCCGCCACCGTTCTGACTCGTGGTCGAGAGGATGGGCAGATCCCACTGCGGGTCGTACATGCAGCCCTGACGGTGGTCGGAGGGGTAGTTGTCGGGATAGGTGAGGAACGGTTCATCCGCAGCTACATAGCTGTCGGGATTGAATACCAGATTGCCGTCGGCATCGGGCTGGTAGCCGTTGTAGTTCGGCACCGCGCGCCACGGATCGCCGGGAACGGTGTTCGGATCCAGCTTCTGCCACACGACACATTCGGGCAACAGTCGCTTCTCGGGGAACGGCTGGGTCTCGGCGTGGTTCTGGCGCGAGTCGGTGATCATCTGCTTCTCCACGACGGGCAGCACGGGCTGACCGTTGGTGCGGTCGAGCACGAACTGGTGACCCGACTTGCTGCCGTAGAACAGCACCTTGCGCGGCTCGCCGGCCACGGCGATGTTCGCGAGGGTCGGCGGATGCACGTTGTCCATGTCCCACACGTCGTGCCGGATCGACTGGTAGTGCCACTTGTAGTCGCCGGTGGCGGCGTCGACGGCGACGAGCGTGCTCGAGAACAGGTTGTCGCCGGGGCGCAGCGAACCGTCCTGCGACGACCGGCAGCTGCGGGCGTTGCCGAAGGTCATGTAGTACATGCCGAGCTCGGGGTCGACCGACCCGTGGATCCACGGCGTCGCGCCGCCGATGAGGGCGCACTCGGTGCCGTCGGGCAGCGGCGGTCCCCAGGTCTCGCCCGCCGCGACCGTGTTGCCGTTCACGTCGGTGTAGACGGCGTCGCGGTCGGGGCCGCCGAAGAAGTGCCACAGGTAGCTGCCGTCGTCGGAGTCGAGCGCGACGACCGCGGCACGGTCGCCATTGGCGGCGTGCGCGTAGACGATGCCGTCGTTGTAGACGGTCGCCACGCGTTCCAGGTTGCCGAGGCTCTGGCCGTCGGGCGTGGTGGGCTGCACGACCCAGACCTGCTCGCCCGTGACCTGGTCGAGCGCGACGACCCGGTCGCCGTCGGCCAGGGTGTAGACCTTGCCCTCGCCCGCCGAGACTCCGCGCCGGGTGTCGACCGTCTCGAACTCGGTGGGCTCCCACTTCCAGACGCTCGCACCCGTCGCGCCGTCGACGGCGATCACGCCGCCGCTGGGCGAGTCGAGGTAGATGACGCCGTCGACGACGATCGGCGTAGTCTGCTGGCCGACGTCGTCGGAGGCCGGTTCGACGGCCGACACGTGGGTACGCCAGGCCGGGGCGAGCTTGTCGAGGTTGCGCTTACCGATCTGCGTCAGCCCCGAGTAGTGCTGATTGCCGAGGTTGCCGCCCACAGTCGGCATGTCGTCGCCGGTGGGTTCCACGCCCGTGAGGCCGCCCGGCGCGGCGGCTTCCGCGGGCGTCGGGGCGGCGACTCCGTAGGCAGGGCCCGCGGTGAGCCCGAGCAGCAGGAGCGCCGCAATCCCTGCCGTGCCCCTCCGGTTCAGAAGACGTGTGTGCATTGCCAGCTCCTCGATCGTCGTTGATCCGTGCGTCGCCTCGGACGCTATTCCGGGGCGAGAGGCTTGGCAAGCGCTGATCCACCGAGTGGTACTCGGCCGGCGGGCGGCCGTCAGTTGCGTGGCAGGTTGTGCCCCTCGCTATCGAGGTAGTCCGACCACGACCGGGTCGGGTTCCAGCCGAGGAGACGCCGCGCCTTCTCGATCGAGATGCCCGAGGCGTCGACGCGGTCGAGCTTCCTGAGCTCGATCTGGTCGCCGTAGTAGCGGTGCAGTATCTCGGCGAAGTCGTGACCTCCCGCGTTGTCCGGCGACGCGATGTAGAACACCTCGTGGCCCGGCAGGTCGGACTCGGTCGCGAGCACGATGGCGTCGGCCAGGTCGTACACGTCGATGTAGCTCCACAGGTTGCCGCTCAGCACCGAGGGATCGCGTACCTGTTTGCCGAGGTTGGCCTCGTAGTTGTCCTCGTTGTGCACCGTGCTCGGCCTGATCGAGATGGCCCGGATGTCGGAACGCCGCACGGCCGCATCCATGAGCTGCTCGCCGAAGTGTTTCGAGAGCGCGTACGGATCCTGCGGCAGAAGCGGGTGCTGTTCGTCGACGGGAGCGTACGACGGCAGGAAAGGGCGTTCGGGGAAGAAGTTGCCGACGATGCTCTCGCTGGAGATGTTCACGAACCGCTTCACGCCGAACCGCACGGACGCCTCGATCAGGTTGAACGTCGACATCAGGTTCGTCTGGAAGACCACGTGCGGCGGGTTGCCGGTCGGCTGCGGGATCGCGGCGACGTGAACCACGGCATCCGCCCCGGCAACCACGGCGTACGCCGAGCCCGCATCGGTGAGGTCGGCCATCTGATACCGGCCGGGAACCACTTCGCCGGCGTCGAAGACCGGCCTGACCAGATCCACGCCGAGTACGTCGTGCCCCTGGTCGACCAGCGCCTGGGTCGCGGCCCTGCCGACCTTCCCTCGGGAACCGGTGACGACGACCTTCACTTGCGGCGCAGGTTCTTCAGCGTCGTCTCCCAGAGGCCCTTGATCGGCCGCTGCTGTTCGCCCTGCTGGGCGGCGAGCACGATGAGCACCGCGGTGAGTAGCGGCGTCGTCCACTGCAGCACCTTCTGCGCGCGCTGCGCGCTGCTCAGCTCGGGCGAGGAACCGGCGCCGGGCTCGGTGACTCCCTGAGCGCCCTCGGCAGCGTGATCGCCCATCTTCTTACCCACGAGGCCGGAGGCGAGCGTCGAAGCGCCGGCCAGACCGGTGATGACGATCTTGATCACGGTGTTCGTGCGGGCCTCCTGCTGTCCGACCAGCCGCGTCTTGTTGCCGGCGATCAGGCCGAGACCGCCGATGCCGTGCACGGCGATGGCGGCCAGCTGCACGGGCGCCCACTTGGCCCATCCGCTCGCCGAGATCGCGAGCCGTTCGTCGGGGGACTTCGCCGTGGCGGCGCCGCCGTTCAGCCCGACCGTTCCCATAAGAGATCCGCCGAACCAGGCGGCCAGTCCGAGATCGTGCATGCTTCTGACGAGAGTGTTGCGCTGAGACATCCTGAGTCCTCCTGTCGGCGCCGGCGACTTCGCCGGTCATGTCTGCACGACGCTACGCGCCGACCGGATTTCACTCCCGGGCTTGACTTACCCCCGCGGCGCGATCGGGCTCTGGTCGAGGTGCTCGAGCAGCTCGGCGACGTCTTCGTAGACCGCGCTCGCGCCGGCCGACAGCAGTTCTTCGCGCCCGAACCCGCCGCTCAGCACGCCGATGCTCGCGACCCCGGCGCGCTTCGCCGCCACGATGTCCCACACCGAGTCGCCGACCATCACCGCGGCGCCGGCGGGCACCCCGGCCTTGTCGAGCGCCGTCTCGATGATGTCCGGGTCTGGTTTGGCGGTTCCCACGTCTTCGGACGACGTGACGGCCTTCACCGAGTCATCCACCTCGAGCACTCCGAGCAGAATCTCCAATTCGCTTTGGGGGGCGGATGTCGCGAGGACCACCGTGTGACCGTGCCGGGCCAGCTCGGCCAGCAGTTCTCGTGCGCCGCCGATGGTGCGCAGCCGGTCGGTGGTCTGCATGTAGAGGCGGGTGTGCTCCTCCTTGGCGGCGTCGCCCAGACTGTCGGCGTCGTCGCCGAGCAGCGCCTCGAGCAGCTTTCCCGAGTCCATGCCGATCGAGCGGTGGATCCGCCAGACGTCGACCGGACGCCCGACCGAGGCGAACGCCCGGTCCCACGCGTCGACGTGCAGGTAGTTGGAGTCGACCAGGGTGCCGTCGATGTCGAACAAGACGGCCGTGACTTCGCGGGGAGTGCTCATGAACCCAGCCAACCCGTGTGGGCCGCGAAGCGTTAGGGCTCGCCAAAGGCCGCTCAGTGTGCCCTCGGGCGCGGCCGCGCGAATAGGGCAATCCGCGCAATCGTCGGTTCCGAATACCTCGCGGGCGTCCCTAGCGCCCATCTCCCGCGACGCCGCGGCGGGATCGTGAGCCGCCCGGGGGTTGCCACACCTAGCACCGGGGGAAACCGATGCGGGCGGCTCACGCGTTCCCCGGACTAGGCGAGGGCCTCCACCGGGCGCCCCGCGGCCTGCGCCGACTCGAACCGGTGCGTGCCCGAGCCCACCGTCGTCGCGTCGCAGCCGGGAAGCTCGACGCGGGCCGTCGAGCCGGTCGGCACCGTGAGGTCGACGGTCAACCGCCCGTCGGCCAGAGTCCAGGCGATCGACACCGCGCCGTAGGGCGTGAGGTGCGTCGCCGAGGCGGAGGTGAGGGTGCCGCCAGGCTGCGGTTTCACCAGGATCTCGCGGTAGCCGGGGGAGGCGGGCGAGATGCCCGCCACCGTGCGGTGCATCCAGTCGGCGACCGCGCCGAGCGCGTAGTGGTTGAACGACGTCATCTCGCCGGGATTCACGCTGCCGTCCGGCCGCCTGCTGTCCCACCGCTCCCAGATGGTGGTGCCGCCCTGCAGCACCGTGTAGAGCCAGGAGGGGCATTCGCGCTCGAGCAGCAGGTCGTAGGCGATGTCGACCGCGCCCGCCCGGGTGAGCGCGTCGGAGATGACCGGTGTGCCGGCGAACCCGGTGGCGATGCGGTTGCCGGCGGCGTGCACGAGTTCTCCGACGCGTGCCCGTGCGACCTCCGCGCGCTGCGGCTCGTCGGGGAGCAGGTCGAACTCGATCGCGAGCGCGTAGGCCGTCTGCGCGTCGCTCGTCATGAGGCCGCGCTCGTCGAAGTACTCGGTGATGAACGCCGCACGCACCGCCGACGCCAGCCGCCCGTAGTGGATCGCGTCCTCGACTCGGCCGATGGTTCGGGCGGTCTCCGCGAGGGTGCGCGTCGAGAAGGCGAAGTAGGCCGTCGCGACGAGGTAGCGGTCGGTGAGCGCGGCCGCCGGGTCCTCCGGCGGCGCGGCCGGGTCGAGCCAGTCGCCCAGCTGCCTGCCCGTGTTCCACAGGTGGTCGTCGCCGGCCAGGGTGTCCATCAGATCCACCCACGCCTTCGCGCTGTTGTACTGCTGCTCGAGGATGCCGGTGTCGCCGAACCGCTGGTAGAGCGTCCACGGGGTGAGTACGGCTACATCGCCCCAGACGGCTCCGGGGTCGATGGGCGTCCACGTCGACCCGCCGGGGATGACCGGCACGTACCAGGGCACCGTGCCGTCGTCGAGCTGCTCGACCGCGACGTCCTTCAGCCACGACCCGAGCATGCCGGAGACGTCGTAGAGAAACGACGCGGTGGGCGCGAACACCTGCAGGTCGCCCGTCCAGCCGAGACGTTCGTCGCGCTGCGGGCAGTCGGTGGGGATGTCGACGAAGTTGCCGCGCATGCTCCAGCGCACGTTCTCGTGCAGCCGGTTGACGAGCGGGTCGGATGTTTCGAACCACCCTGTTCGCTCGAGATCGGTGTGGTACACCTTCGCCGTGACCGCGCCGGGCAGCAGCTCGCCGGGCCAGCCGTCGAGTTCGGCGTAGCGGAAGCCGTGGATGGTGAAGCGCGGCTCCCACCGGCGCTCGCCGAGGCCGTCGAGGATGATCGTGTCCGTCGACGCAGCGAGCCGCAGCGGTCGCGTGTAGAGCTCGCCGTCCTGCGTCACCTCGGCGTGCCGCAGGGTGACCTTCGTTCCCGCCGGGCCGTCGACGACGATGCTGAGCCGGCCGACGAGGTTCTGGCCGAAGTCGAGGATCACCGTGCCCGACGGGCTGCGCGTCACCTCGACCGGCGCGAGCTCTTCCGTGCACCGCACGGGTGGCCCCTCGGGTGCCACGAGCGTCGCGGGGTCTCTGGGCGCGATCGCGACCGGTGTCCACCGGGACGCGTCGAAGTCGGCGGTCGACCACCCCGGCTGTTCCAGCCGCGTGTCGTAGGTCTCTCCGTCGTACAGTCCGGCGAGCAGGATCGGTGCGAACGACGCCGACCACGAGTCATCCGTCGCCACCGTCTGTCGCCGCCCGTCGGCGTACTCGATCTCGAGCTGGGCGATGAGCGAGATGTCGGAGCCGTACAGGTTGCGGTAGCCGCCGTTGAAGCCGATGCGCCCCCGGTACCAGCCATCGCCGAGCCACGCGCCGATCGCGTTGGCGCCCTCGGTCACGAGCGCGGTGACGTCGTGGGTGTAGTAGCGCAGGCGTTCGCCGTAGACGGTCCAGCCGGGGGAGAGGATGTCGCCGCCGACCCGCCGGCCGTTGATCTCGGTCTCGTGCACGCCGTGCGCCGTGACGTAGAGGCGTGCCTGCCGAACCGGGCCGTCGACGCTGAAGCCGGTGCGCACCAGAGGCGGCCGCCGGTCGGTGTCGGGATCCTCCGCCCACGCCGGCCCCACGGCGCTCGCGATCCAGTCGCCGGGCTCGAGCAGCCCCGCCTCGACGAACCCGGTCTCGCTGAACGGCGAGACACTGCCGTCGGCGCCGAAGACGCGCACGCGCACGCCCACACGCTCGCGGGAGGCGAGCGGGGCGACCGTCCACGGAACCAGCACCTGGTCGGCGGAATCGATCCGGCCGGTCGACTGCACGGTCGTGCCGCGCTCGAATTCGAGCTCGTACGCGGCCTGTTCGAAGCCGGGCTCGGCGGTGGTCTGCCACGAGATGCGGGGCGCGCGGACGTCGATCCCCAGCGCCTCCGTCGCGTGGTGCTCGAACCGGACGGGGCGGGTGATTGCGGGGTGCACGGGGCGACTAGCCTTTCACGGAGCCTGCGGTGAGGCCCTTTTGTACGCGCTGGTTGAGGAGCAGGTAGAGCACCAGGGTTCCGAACACGTTGATGCAGATGGCGGCGAAGAGCGGGCCGTAGTTGGTCGCCCCGAATTCGCCGTTGAAATTGAGCAGCCCCACCTGGATGGTGCGCAGGTCGCTGGAGTTGGTGAACGTCAGCGCGATCAGCAGGTCGTTCCAGATGAAGAAGAACTGCACGAGCGCGACGGTGAAGATGGCATTGCTCACCATGGGCATTCCCACGGAGAAGAAGGTGCGGATGACACTGGCACCGTCGAGCGTCGCGGCCTCGAACACCTCCCGCGGGATGGCCCGGAAGTAGGTCGCCATCATGAACACCGTGAGGGGCAGGCCGATCGCGGTGTAGGTGATGATGAGCGGCCAGAGCGTTCCCGTGAGCCCGGTCTGGAAGTAGACGGTGAACAGCGGGAGCAGGATCATCTGGGTCGGCACCATGATGCCGATGAGGAAGGCGAGCAGCACGCCGCCGCGGCCCTTCCACACGAGCACCTCGAGCGCGAAGCCCGCGGCGGTGCCGAAGAGGATGATCAGTGCCAGCGCCGGGAAGACCGAGAGGACGCTGTTGGTCGCGTACTGGGCGATGTTGCCGGTGTTCCACGCCTCGACGTAGTTGTCGAAGCCGAACGACGACGGCAGCGACCAGACCGGGTTGTTCAAGAACTCGGAGTTCGTTTTGAACGATCCGAGCAGAAGCCAGACCAGCGGGTAGACGACGATGATGAGCAGGATCACGACGAGGATCGTCGTCGGGATCTTCTTCGCGACCCGGCGGGCGGTGCGCGTGCGCTGGGTGGGTCGGAGCGTGCGGTTCTGGACGGCGGGAGCAGACATGGTCTAGGCCTTCGTGAGGTCGCGTCGCGAGGAACGGAAGATGAAGACCGTGACGACGAGGCAGAGGATCGTGAGCAGGAGGGCGATCGTGCTGCCGTAGCCGTATTCGCCGTAGGTGAACGAGGTCTGGAACATGTACAGCGTGAGCGGGCTCGTGGTCGTTCCCGGCCCGCCGTTGGTGAGGGCCAGAACACTGTCGAAGACCTTGAGGGTGCCGTTGATGCTGAAGATGATCGACGACAGCAGCACGGGCAGCGAGAGCGGGATGACGATGTGCCTGACCAGCTTCAGCCCGCTCGCGCCGTCGAGGCGGGCCGACTCGAGGGTCTCCTCGGGGATGTCGACGAGGCCGGCGTAGAGCAGCACGCCGTAGAACCCCATCGAGCGCCAGATGTCCATGATGGCGATGACCAGGAAGGCACTGCCGGCGCTGCCGAAGAAGTCGATCGACGGGATGCCTATGGCGTTGAGCAGCTCGTTGACGAGGCCGTTCTGCGGGGCCACCTCGAACATCTTCTGGAACATGAGCGCGACGGCGACGGTGGGCAGCACGACGGGGAAGAACACGAGCGTGCGCACGATGCTCGACGAACGCCTGAGCACGAACACGTAGAGCAGTGACAGCAGGTAGCCGAAAATCACCTGGCCGACGGTGATGACGATCGCGTACCTGATGGTGAAGAAGAGCGCATCGCGCACCCGGTCGTCTTGCACGAGCGCGACGAAGTTGTCGAACCCGACGAAAGTGAAGCCGGTGATGGCATTGCCCTCGAACACCGTGTAGCCGAGCGACCAGACCACGGGGACGAGCATGACGAGGGTGTAGACGAGGAGCGCGGGACCGATCAGGATGATGATCGATTTTCTGTCGCCGAGGACGTTGTTCATAGCATCTGCATTTCTACGCGGGTACCCGGCGGTCGCGGCAGCACGGGGCTGCCGCGACCGGAGGATCGTGCGGCGGTCGAGACGGTTACAGGTCGTTCTGGACGAGTTCCATGAACTCCTCCGCGGTGATGTCGCCGGTCACGAGCTGCGCAGCATTGGTCTGGCTGGTCGTCGTCGCCTTGGTCGAGAACAGCGCCTCGAACCAGAGCACGGCCGTTTCGGTGGTGGCGATGCGCTCCTGCACCTCCTGCGTCAGCGCGGGCACGTCGTCGACGGGGGTGTTCACCTTGAAGCCCGACACACGGCCCTGGGTCGACAGGGCCACGCTGCCGTAGTTCTCCGAGATGCAGGTGAGCCAGTCGCCGACCTTCTCGTCGTAGCTCTTGGCGTTGAACGCCGCGGGGAGTCCCACGTTGGCGGCGATCTGCGAGCTGTCGCCCTCGCCCCCGTCTACGTCGGGGAACGGCATGAAGCCGATGTTGTCGATGCCGATCTGGTTGCGCTCGGCGACGCCGAAGTCGCTGAGCGTCCAGCTGCCCATGTAGAACATGGCCGCGCTGCCGTTCATGAACTGGTTGGCGGCGGTGTCGTAGTCGATCGAGCCGACGCCCTGTCCGAAGTAGCCGGAAGCGCCGAGGTCGGCGACCGCCTGCGCGGCCTCGACGTACTCGGGATCGGTGAGCTTGGCGTCACCGTCGGCGACCTTCTTCAGCGCGTCGGGGCCGAGGGTGCGGAAGATGTAGTTGCCGATCAGGCGGGTGATGGGCCAGCCCTGCTCGCCGCTGGCGGAGAACGGAGTGACGCCCGCGCCGTTGAACGTCTCTGCCGCCTCGACCAGTTCGTCCCAGGTCTCGGGCGCTTCGACGCCGTTGTCGGCGAAGATCGTCTTGTTGTACCAGATGCCCTCGATGTTGTACTCGAACGGCAGCACCTTGAAGCCGCCGTAGAGCGCCTCGATCGTCGAGATGGCGGCGGGCTCGATGTTCTCGATGACATCGAGGTCGGTAAGGGTCTCGTCGAAGTCGAGCACGTTGCCCGCGTCGTCGAGGGTCTTGGTGAGTGCCGGCGCGTTTCCGGCCGAGTAGACGACGGGCAGGCCGTTCTGGCCGGCGAGCAGCTGAAGTCGCTGGTCGAGGTTCGTCTGGGGCACCGAGTCGGCGGTGAACGGAAGCGCCGTGTTCTCGGCGGTGCACTGGTCTTCGGAGAGGGCCGTGAAGATCGACGGCAGTTCTTGGTTCTCCGAGTTGGTGAGGAGGCTGAACTCCTCGGGACTGGAGCTGGCACCGCCCCCGCCTCCGCCGCACCCGGCGAGCAGCAGAGCCGCTGTTCCGACTCCGGCGACCAGGGCAAGTGAGCGCCGCTTGCTGTGACGTATGGACATCATTCCTCCTTGAATGGGTGCGCGTTCCGGTCATTGAAGCGCTTCAATGAAGATAGCGGGTCGTCTCCAGCAGCGCAACAGTTTTATTGATGCGCTTCAATAAAATGAACGGAGCCTGAACCGGGCCGGTAAGTTTGGAGCACCATGGTGGCAATGACCGATTTTCCGGGGCGGGATTCCGCGCCCAGCATGGCCGACGTCGCGCGGCACGCGGGCGTCGCCCTCGGTACCGTCTCCAACGTGCTCAACAACCCGGCCAAGGTCGCGGAGGGCACCCGCCTCCGCGTGCTCGACTCGATTGCCGCGCTCGGCTTCGTGCGCAACAACCTCGCCCGCTCCCTGGCCGCCGGCAGTGCGAACACCCTCGGCTTCGTCATCGTCGACATCGGCAACTCCCTCTTCGTCGATATCGCGCGCGGGGCACAGAAGGCCGTCGAAGAGCGCGACATGAAGCTGCTGCTGGCGAACAGCGACGTCGACCTCGACAGCCAGAACGCCTACCTCGACCTGTTCGACGAGGCCAGGGTGAGCGGCATCCTCCTCGCCCCACTCGACGCGCCGCTCGACGGGGCCGCGAAGGTGCGAAGCCACGGTCGCGCGGTGGTGCTGGTGAACTGGCCCGGCGAACCGGGGGAGTCGTGCGGGGTCGTCGTCGACGAAGAGCTCGGCGGATACCTCGCCACCCGCCACCTGCTCGACTCGGGGCGGTCGCGGCTGCTCTTCGCCGGGGGCCCCCTGACCCTGCACGCGGTAGAACAGCGGTATGCCGGAGCCCGACGGGCGGTCGAGGAGACCGGCGGCGCCGCGACCCTCGAACTGCTCGAGACAGACAGGCTCACCGTTCCCGCCGGGCTCGGGGTCGGTCACGAGATCGCCGGGCGCGCGGTCGGCGAGCGTCCCGACGGCATCTTCGCCTCGGCGGACGCGCTCGCGTCGGGGTGCGTGCAGGCGCTGATCTACGGCGGCATCTCCGTGCCCGCCGACATCGCCGTGATCGGCTACGACAACAACCACTTCGCGGCCGACAGCGTTGTGCCCATCTCGACGGTGGGTCAGCCGGGCATCGAGATGGGGCGCATCGCCGCCGGATTGCTGCTCGAGGAGACCCATCCGTCGGAGCCGCACCAGCACCGCACCGTCGTCACCGAGCCGTCGCTGATCGTGCGGGCGAGCACGAGGGCGTCCGTCTAAGCGGCGCGCTACGGCCGGCCCGACTGCAGCCCGGCGACCACGTCGAGCACGTGCTCGCCGTAGTTGCCGAGGGGCAGCTCGTTCGCGTCCTCCGCGTGCGCAATGACACCGTCGGGGGCGATCACGTAGGTGTAGCGCAACGGCTTTTTCTCGAACGGCACGCCCGGCTCGCGCACGACCTGGTAGGCCGCGCCGGCGATGCGGTCCGGGTCGGAGAGCAGGGGAAACCGCAGGGCGGCGTCCTCCGAGAACTCGCCGTTCTCGCCGGGGCTGTTGAACGAGGCGCCGAGGACCCGCGCTCCCGCGGCGCCGAGCGCGTCGTACGCGCGGTCGAGGGCCGCCGCCTGTAGCGAGCAGCCGCTGCTGTTCGCCTCGGGGTACCACCAGAACACCAGCCACTCTCCCGCGAAACCGGCGAGCGAGACCGTGGTGCCGGCGCTGTCGGTGAGCGAGAAGGCGGGAGCGACGGTGCCGACAGTCAACATGGGAAGTGCTCTCTCAAGAATTGCGGATGAAACGTGCGCGACTAATCTCTCACTCTCCGTACCCGTCCGCGGTGATGGCTCGCAGCCACTCGACGGCCTCCGCCGCGTCGGCACCGGTGCCGCTGATGCGCAGCCGTGTGCCCTTGCCGAGTCCGAGGCCCATCAGCGCGAGCAGGCTGCTGGCCGAAGCCGAGCGGCCCGGATCATCCGCATCGGCTATCGTCACCTTCGCGTCGAACCCCGCCATCTTCGCCACGATCACCGACGCCGGCCGGGCGTGCAGGCCGACGTCGTTCACGATCGTCGCCTCGGCCGTGACGGCGACGTCGACTTCGGCCTGGGTCGCGGGCGCCTCCGCGGGCGCGGCCGAACCCGGTTGCGCGTTCTTCGCGGTCATAGCGCTCGACGCCTCGCGCTCGGCCTCGTCGAGGCTCGCACCCGCCGCGGCCAGCACGACGCCGGCCACGATGCCCTCGACGAACGGGGCGCTGCTCAACCGCACCTCGGTCGTGCTCGCGCGGAACTCCAGCGCCATGGTCGTGCTCAGCACCGCCGAGCCGAGGTCCATAAAAACGAGCACGCCGTCGGGCGAGGCGACCTCGTCGATCGCGTCGGCGACGCGCACCGCGTCGGTTCCGATCACTCCCTCGCCCGCGCCGGCCGCGATCGCGATGGCCGGCCGGGTGTCGCCGGTCATCTGGAGGGCCAGGGCGACAGCGGCCTCGGCGAGCGCGGGGCTGTGCGAGACGACGACAATGCCGATCACGCGAGGGCCGCCGCGAGCGCCTCGAAGAGCAGGGCCGTCGACGTGGCCCCGGGGTCGAGGTGGCCCGCGCTGCGCTCGCCGAGATAGCTCGCGCGGCCCTTCCGGGCGACGAGCGGCTCCGTGTCATCCCGGCCCTTCGCCGCGGCGTCCGCGGCGGCACGGGTCGCGGCGGCGAGGTCTCCGCCCGTCGCGAGGCTGGCGTCGAGGGCGGCCAGCGCGGGCGTGAGGGCATCGACCATCGTCTTGTCGCCCACCTCGGCGTTGCCGCGCTGCAGTACCCCGGCCAGCCCGGCGTGCAGCGCGGCCGAGAGCGCGGGGCCGTCGAGCCCGCCGACGGACCCCGCCGTGGTGCCGATGCGCAGGAAGAACGTGCCGTAGAGCGGCCCGCTCGCCCCGCCCACGGTGCTCACGAGCGTCATCCCGACGGTGCGGAACAGCGCGTCTACCGTCGCGGGCGCGCCCGCCTTGTCCACGACGGCCGTCATGCCGCGCGTCATATTCGAGCCGTGGTCGGCGTCGCCGATCGCCGAGTCGAGCTCGGTCAGGTAGGCCTGGTTCTCGACGACGAGGGCGCGGAACCGCTCGAGCCAGTCGACCAGCAGGGGTACGGTCGCCGTGGTCGCCACGCTCAGACTCCCCACCGCAGGCCCGAGGTGTTGACGGGGGCGTCCCACAGGCCGAGCAACTCGTCGTCGACGCGCAACAGTGTCACGCTGCATCCGGCCATGTCCAGGCTCGTGATGTAGTTGCCCACGAGCGACCGCGCCACGTTCACGCCCGCCGTCTCGAGCAGCCTCGCCACCTCGCCGTACATCAGGTAGAGCTCGATCAGGGGCGAGCCGCCCATGCCGTTGACCATGGCGATCACCGGGCCCTGGGTGAAGTCGAGGTCGGCCAGAATCGGGTCGACCAGCTGCTGGGCGATGGATGCGGCCGGAGCCAGCGCAACCCGGTGACGGCCCGGCTCACCGTGGATCCCCACGCCGATCTCCATCATGTCGTCGGGAAGGTCGAAGGTCGGCTTGCCCGCCGAGGGCACGGTGCAGCTCGTGAGGGCCATGCCCATCGACCGGCCGTTGTCGTTCACCCGGTGGGCGAGGGCCGTGACCGCTTCGAGGTCGCGGCCCTCCTCCGCCGCCGCCCCGACGATCTTCTCGAGCAGCACGGTGAGTCCGACCCCGCGGCGCCCGGCGGTCCAGGTGGAGTCCTCGACGGCCACGTCGTCGTTGATCACGATCGAGGCCACCTTCACGCCGGTCTCGGCCTCGGCGAGCTCGGCCGCCATCTCGAAGTTCATCACGTCGCCCGTGTAGTTCTTCACGATGTGCAGAACGCCGGCGCCCGAGTCGGCGACCCGGGTGGCCTCCTGCATCTGGTCGGGGGTGGGGGAGGTGAAGATCTCGCCCGCACACGCAGCATCGAGCATTCCGAGGCCGACGAAACCACCGTGCAGGGGCTCGTGGCCGCTGCCGCCGCCCGAGATGAGGGCCACCTTGCCCTCCCGGGTGGGCGAGCCGCGGTAGATGATGCGGTTGACGTGGTCGACGTTCAGCTCGGGGTGTGCGGCCGCGATGCCCACGAGGGCCTCGGCCAGCACTGCTTCGGGCGCGTTGATGAGCTTCTTCATTTCGGGTGCCTTCCAAGTTCGTCATTGAACGGTGGTGGGGCGCCTGCGCGCCCGGCCGATTGCCGCCAAAGTACCACGCGGGCGCGCGCCCGCGTCAGGCCTTCCCAGCGCCCGGAACCCCGTCCCTCCCGTCGACTCTTCCGGGCGGTCGACGTGGCGCTGTTCCGTCGGCGCCCGGCGGTCGCGTACGCAGCAGCGCAGCGCCGAAAGCGCAGCGCCGGCGGAGCGAGCGGATGCCGTGGGCGGGCCGGCATCCGGGAATCTTCTCCACAGCTGTCGGGTTGACTCCCATCGACGCCGACGCCCCAATCGGGCCGGTTTCGCGGCACCCCGCCGCACGCCGCATCTCACACGGTCCCCGGCCCGGTCAACGGTCAGGTTCGAGACGGACAATAATTAACTTGTCACTACGCTCTAGTTGACAATTCGATAGGGAGATCCGTTGCCCGGAAACGCCACGACGACGCACACCAACGTCGCCTTGCTCTCAGTCGCAAGCACGATTGCCTCACGCATCACGACGTCAGAATCAATCGACCAGCGATTGCAGGGCGCCCTCAAACGACTCCGCCTGCCCAAGGGGCTGCTCCAGCGCGTCGCCGGAGTCTACGAGCGTCGCAACTGGGAACCCGGACAGCAGTTCGACGACGCGGCGGTCGCGGCCGGCAAGCGCGCGCTCGCCCAGGCCGGCGTTCGGCCCGACCAGGTGGGCCTGCTCATCAACACCTCGGTGACCCGCAAGAACCTCGAGCCCTCCGTGGCCGTGAGCATCCACCACGGTCTCGGACTGCCGAGCTCGGCGCTCAACTTCGACATCGCCAACGCGTGCCTCGGCTTCGTCAACGGAATGAGCCTCGCCTCGTCGCTGATCGACTCCGGCCAGATCGACTACGCGGTGATCGTGGCGGGCGAAGACGCCGACGAGATCCAGAACAACACGGTCGACCGTCTCGAGGCGAACAGCCTCAGCCGCAAAGACTTTATGAGCGAGTTCGCGAGCCTCACCCTCGGCTCCGGTGCCGCCGCGGCCGTGCTCGGCCGTGCCGACGCGCACCCCGAGGGGCACCGCATCCTCGGCGGCGTCACGCGCGCCGCCACCCAGTTCAACGAGCTCTGCGTCGGCAGCGTCGACGGCATGTTCACCGACGCGAAGGCGCTGCTCAAGGGCGGCATGGAACTCGTCGTGTCCGCCTGGAACGAGGCGAAGACCGACTGGTCGTGGGGCAAGATGGACCGCTACATCCTGCACCAGGTCTCGTCCGTGCACACGAACGCCATCGTCAAGGCCGCCGGCCTCGACGAGGCCAAGGTGCCGCGCACCTACCCGCTGCTCGGCAACATCGGCCCCGCGTCGATCCCGATCACCCTGGCCTACGAGGCCGAAGACCTGAAGAAAGGCGACCGCGTGCTGCTGATGGGCGTCGGTTCCGGACTCAATACTGCAATGTTGGAGATCGCCTGGTGACTTCTCGAATCCCGCGTTCCGCTCCCGTTCCGGCGAGCCTTCCACCCGCGGGACTCGAGGGTCTCGACCCGTCGTTCTCGCGTCTCGTCCGCGTGCCGACGAGCGGTGGCCCGGCGGTCAGCCACGAGTGGCACCTGCTCGACAACGGCGCCCGCCTCGCCGAGCTTGGCGTCACACCCGTCGGCACGATCCTCTGCGTGCACGGCAACCCCACGTGGAGCTACCTGTGGCGCTCGCTCGTGTCGCAGGCGACGGATGCCGCGGCGAACGGCGGCGAAGCGTGGCGGGTGATCGCCATCGACCAGCTGGAGATGGGATTCTCCGAGCGCGCCGGACAGCCGCGCAATCTGGCCCGACGCGTGCGCGACCTCGGCGACCTCACCGACGGCCTCGGCCTGACCGGTCCCGTGATCACCCTCGGCCACGACTGGGGCGGAGTCGTCAGCCTCGGCTGGGCCGTCGACCACCCCGACCTGCTCGCCGGCGTCGCCCTGCTCAACACCGCGATCCACCAGCCGGCCGGCGACGCGATCCCCGCTCCGCTGCGCGCCACCCTTCTGCGCGGCGTGCTCGGCGCGGCGACCGTGACCACTCCGGCCTTCCTCGAGACGACCCTGTCGCTCGCACACCCACCTCTGAGCGACGAGGTCAAGGCCGGCTACCGCGCGCCCTACCTCGAGGCCTCCCGTCGCGGCGGTATCGGCGGTTTCGTCGCCGACATCCCCGCCGACGAGTCGCACGAGAGCTTCCCCGAGCTGGAGCGCATTGCCGAAGGGCTCCGCTTCCTCGCCGTGCCCGCGCTCGCCCTGTGGGGTCCCCGCGACCCGATCTTCGGCGACCGCTATCTCGACGATCTCGTCGACCGGCTGCCGCACGCCGACGTGCACAGGTTCGAGAGCGCCGGTCACCTCATCGCCGAAGACGTCGACTACGCGTCATCCGTTCTCACCTGGCTCGGCGACCGCGGAACCGAACTCGCCTCTCTCGGCACCGCCGCGGGCAATCCGTCGCGCTTCGCATTCGCGACCGAGCCGGTCGAGGAAGAGCTCGACCCCGACCGCTTCGACGAGGGCTACGTGAAGCCGGTCAAGCAGGGCCCGCCCGCCGGCCTCTTCCGCTACCTCGACGACCTCCGCGACAGCGCAGACACGGCGCTCGTCGAGATGGCGCCCGCGGGAAGCAAGACCCCCACCGTCGTCTCGTGGAGGCTGCTCTCCAAGCGCGTGCGCCAGATCGCGGCCGGACTCGCCATGGTCGGAGTGAAGCGCGGCGACCGGGTGTCGCTGCTCATCCAGCCCGGCGCCGACCTCACCGCGGTGCTCTACGCCTGCCTGCGCATCGGCGCGGTCGTGGTCATGGCGGATGCCGGACTCGGCATCCAGGGCCTGACCCGCGCCGTTCGCGGCGCCTGGCCCGACCACGTGATCGGTGCGCCGACCGGACTCGCCGCGGCGACCGCGCTCGGCTGGCCCGGACAGAAGATCTCCACCGCCAAGTACCTGAAGCCCGTGCGCCGCTCGCTCGACGTCGCCTACTCGCTCGGCGACCTCGTGTCGCTCGGCGTCGAAGAGGAACTGCCCGAGCTGCCGTCGCCCGGTGACACGGCAGCGGTCTTGTTCACCAGCGGCTCGACGGGCCCGGCGAAGGGCGTCGTCTACACGCACGGTCAGCTGGCCGCGCTCGTCGACGCGCTGTCCGCCGTCTACGGTGTCGGCCCCGGAACCGGTCTCGTCGCCGGGTTTGCCCCCTTCGCGCTGCTCGGCCCCGCGCTCGGCGCGCGCTCGGTGACGCCCGACATGGTGGTCACCTCGCCGAAGACGCTCACCGCGAAGGCCGTCGCCGCCGCCGTGGCCGCCGTCGACGCGACGGTCGTGTTCCTGTCGCCGGCCGCCGTGACCAATGTCGTCGCCACCGCGGGGTCGCTCGACGACGCCGACCGCGAGGCGCTCGGGGGCGTGACCACCTTCCTGTCGGCCGGGGCCCCCGTGTCCGAGCGACTGCTCGCCGCGGCATCCGCCCTCATGCCCGGCGCGACGGCGCACACTCCCTACGGCATGACCGAGGGACTGCTGATGACCGACATCACGCTCGAGGGCATCCGCGACGCCGCGCTCAGCCTCGGCGGGCCGGGCGGGGTCTGCGTCGGACCTCCCGCCGCGAACGTGAGCGTGCGCATCAGCGCCCTCGACGAGAGCGGCGAGGCAACGGGCGAGCTGTCGGATGCCGCGGACATCACCGGCGAGATCGTGGTCTCGGCGCCGCACGTGAAAGACCACTACGACGGACTCTGGCTCACCGAACGGGCATCACGCCGCGGAGCCGTGCCCGGTGAGCGCTGGCACCGCACCGGCGACGTCGGCCATCTCGACGACCAGGGTCGCCTCTGGGTCGAGGGCCGCATGCCGCACGTCGTGGTCACCGAGAGCGGCGTCGTCACGCCGGTCGGGCCCGAGCAGCGCTTCGAGTCGGTCTTCGAGGTTGCCCGCGCGGCGCTCGTCGGCGTCGGACCCCGCGGCGAGCAGCAGCTCGTCGCGGTGATCGAGACGGTGCCGCCCGCGTTCCGGGTGTCGCTCGCGAACTCGGCGCTCGCGAGTGCCGTGCGCGCATCCACCGACCTGCCGGTCGCGGCCGTGCTCGTGGTGCCGCACCTGCCGACCGACATCCGCCACAACTCGAAGATCGACCGGGTGCGTCTCGGCGCCTGGGCGAGCGACGTGCTCACCGGCGGGCGGATGACGCGCCCGTGAGGCCCGTTCCAGCGTGAAGGTCCTGGTCACCGGCGCGAGCGGGCTGCTCGGTCGCGCGACGGCGTCGGCGATCCTCGCGGCCGGACACGAGGTGCGCACCCTCCAGCGCAGCCCCTCCGGTCTGGCGGGCGTCGACGACGTGCTCGGTTCGGTGACGGATGCGACGAGCGTCGCCCGCGCCACCGACGGGGTCGATGGAATCGTGCACCTGGCCGCCAAGGTCTCGCTCGCCGGCGACCCCGCCGAGTTCGACGCCGTGAACGTCGGCGGCACCCTGCGCCTGCTGCGCTCGGCGGGCGAGTCGGGCGTCGGGCGCTTCGTGCAGGTGTCGTCACCGTCGGTCGCGCACTCCGGCAGCTCGATCGTCGGCGACGACGCGCTGCCCGCCGACCCCCTGCGGGCGCGCGGAGACTACGCGCGCACCAAGGCCGCGTCGGAGCTGCTGGCGCTCGCCGCCGACTCCGACTCGCTCGCGGTCGTCGCGGTCAGGCCGCACATCGTCTGGGGCCCCGGCGACACGCAGCTGGTGGCCCGCATCGTGGAGCGCGCCCGCCAAGGCCGCCTGCCCCTGCTCGGCCAGGGCGCGGCGCTCATCGACACGACATACATCGACAACGCGGCATCCGCCATCGCGGCCGCACTCGAGCGCGCGCCCGAGGTGCACGGCAACGCGTACGTGGTCACGAACGGCGAGCCGCGTCCGGTGGCCGAACTCATCGCGGGCATGTGCGCCGCGGCCGGAGTTCCGGCGCCACGCTGGAGCGTGCCCGCCGGTGTCGCGCGCACCGCCGGCTCGGTGATCGAGGCGGTCTGGCGCGTGCGCCCCGGCGTCGACGAGCCGCCCATGACGCGGTTCCTCGCCGAGCAGCTGTCGACGGCACACTGGTTCGACCAGCGCCGCACCCGCGCCGACCTGCAGTGGGCACCCGCCGTGTCGCTCGACGAGGGCTTCCGGCGGCTCGCGGCCTCGTACCGCAACTAGCGCCGCCACCGCGGTGCGCCTCGGGCGCCCGCGCCCGAGCGTGACCCGCCGAGGTCGCGCGCTCACTGGCGGCATATTGCTGCTCCGGCGGCCACGGAAGCGCAATTTGCCGCCGATGAGGCCGCGGCTCCGCATGGAGCAGCGGTTTGTTGCCCGCGCGCCCGAACAACCGGCAGCGCCCGCAACGAAAGACCGCGCCGCCCTGCCGCTCGCGGCGCTTGCGGGCGTATGGCGCGCGTGCAGGTGTGCGCACGCCCGCACCCGTGCCGCGCCGCCGCAGTCGCGGGGCCGCCCCCCACATCGGAGCCAGGCCGCCGATGAGGCCGCGACCACCCGATAGCGCGGCGGTTTGTTGCACGCGCGCCCGAACGTTCGGCAGCGCCCGCGAAAAAACACCGCGGCACCCGAGGCGCCGCCGCCGCACGACCTCCGCGCCGGTCTCACGCCACGCGCGCCCGACACACCAGAGGCCCCGACACGCCGCCGCGCCCGACACGCCCGCACCCAGATCGGGGGGCAAATTCGGCACCGAATTCTCGCCGCGCACGCGACATCCGCATGATTCCGCGGCACACGAAATGTCGGTGGCTCGGCGGAGAATGTTAATCAGCGCGACACGCCGAAACACTAGATGTAGTGGAATGACATAGCTGTGATTCCCGTTATATAGTGAGAACCCTCGCAGCAACAGCTACGAACTAAGACGACACAGAAGGAGGATCACATGGACAACGACAACGATTCAGTCGGCGGCTACGCAGTTCCCGTTGACCCGATGGATCTTCTGCAGTGCGACTCCTGCCAGTAGGCAGATAGCACCCCACAAGACCCCCGACGAAACCCCGGTTGCCGCAAGGCACCCGGGGTTTTGTGGTTGCACGGGCGTTACGCAGACCCGCCCAAAGCGGGGCACGTAGAATCGCTACGTGCCAGTGAACCCCGAACTGCAGGGCCGCGTGTTCGCGCCCACTGCCCCGTACCTCGTGGGACGTGAGAAGATCCGCGAATTCTCCCGCGCCGTCTTCGCCACGAGTCCCGTGAACAATGATCCGGATGCTGCGAAGGCCGCGGGCTACGCCGACATCGTCGCACCGCCCACGTTTCCCATCGTGATCCAGGAGTCGACGCTGGCCCAGCTGCTGGCCGAGCCCGACGCCGGAATCGACTTCACCCGCGTCGTGCACGGCGACCAGCGTTTCAGCTACACGCGCCCCATCGTCGCCGGCGACGAACTCACCGCCACCCTCGCGGTCACCGCGATCAAGTCGCTCGGCGGGCACTCGATGGTCACGTCCGAGTCGACGATCACCGATGCGACCGGCGCCCACGTGGTCACGGCCACCTCGACCCTCGTGGTGCGGGGCGACGAGTGATCGCCGAGGTGGGCGAGATCGTCGCCGAGAAGACCTACGTGCTCACGCGCGACTCCCTCGTGCGTTATGCGGGGGCGTCGGGCGACTTCAACCCGATCCACTACCGCGACGACGTCGCCGAGAGCGTCGGCCTGCCCGGCGTGCTTGCCCACGGCATGCTCACGATGGGCTTCGCGGTGCAGCCCGTCGTCGAGTGGATCGGCGACAGCGGCAAGATCCTCGACTACCAGGTGCGGTTCACGCGCCCCGTCGCCGTCGACCCGAAGGATGGCGCGACGGTGACCGTGGTCGCCAAGGTAGGCGCGCTCACCGACGCCGAGATCCGCATCGACCTCACCGTGACGTTCGCCGACCAGACCGTGCTCGGCAAGGCGCAAGCACGCGTCAGCCTCGCCTAGATGGTCGACGAAAGCGGCGTGACGCC
The DNA here is from genome assembly GCF_046714715.1 of Conyzicola sp. Lineage (GTDB taxonomy): Bacteria > Actinomycetota > Actinomycetes > Actinomycetales > Microbacteriaceae > Conyzicola. The sequence continues at coordinate 21,759 of NZ_JBKKAD010000120.1, forward strand.
CCTCGCAGAACTCACCACCATGCGCGTGGGCGGTGCGGCCCACGAGCTGCTCGCACCCGCCACGCGCGACGAGCTCATCGCGGCGACCCTCGACACCTGGGCCAGCGGCGAAGAGTGGATCGTGCTCGGCGGCGGGTCGAACGTCGTCGTCGCCGACGAGGGCTTCGACGGCACGGTCGTCCGCGTGCTCACTCGCGGCATAACGGTGCTCTCCGACATCGACGGCCGGGTCGTGCTGCGCGTCGAGGCGGGCGAACCGTGGGACGACCTCGTCGCGTACACGGTCGACAACGGCCTCGCCGGAATCGAAGCGCTCAGCGGCATCCCCGGCTCGACCGGCGCCGCCCCCGTGCAGAACATCGGCGCCTACGGCCAGGAGATCTCCTCGAGCCTGGTCGCGATCGAATTTCTCGACTACCTCGCCGGCGACCTGCAGCGCCTCACCGCGGCCGACCTCGGTTTCGACTACCGCACGTCCACGCTGAAGCAGGGCAGGCGCGGTCTCGTGCTCTCCGTCGACTTCGAGCTGACCCGCAGCGCCGAGAGCGCGCCGGTCGGCTACGCGCAGCTCGCCTCGACGCTCGGCGTGGAGCTCGGAACCCGCGTGCCCCTGCGCGAGGTGCGCGACACCGTGCTGGCGCTCCGCGCATCCAAGGGCATGGTGCTCGACCCCGCCGACCCCGACTCGGTGAGCTGCGGCTCGTTCTTCACCAACCCGATCGTGGGCGAGAACTTCGCCCGCACCCTGCCCGAGCAGGCGCCGCGCTGGGCCAACGCCCCCGAGCCCGCACCGGTCGCCGTGCCGCTCGGCGAGGAGCCCGCGGCGCCTCCCGCGCAGACCGACTTCCGGGTGAAGCTCAGCGCGGCCTGGCTCATCGAGAAGGCCGGCATCGGGCGCGGCTTCTCGCTGCCCGGCTCGCGCGCGGCCATCTCGAGCAAGCACACGCTCGCCATCGTGAACACCGGCGGGGCGACCGCCGCCGAGGTAACCGAGCTGGGGCGTTACGTGCAGACCCGCGTGTTCTCGCAGTTCGGCGTGCGGATGGTGGCCGAACCGGTGCTCGTCGGCGTCTGGCTGTAGCTACAGCAGCCCGAGCTCCATCGCCTTCGTCACCGCGCGCGTGCGGTCGCTCACCCCGAGCTTCTCGAACGCGTGCAGCAGGTGCGTCTTCACCGTCGCCTCGCCCAGGAACAGTCTCTTCGCGATCGCCGGGTTGCTCATGCCCTGGGCGACGAGCCCCAGCACCTCGGTCTCGCGCGGGCTGAGCGTGATGGCGCGCGTCTTCACCCGACCGACGAGCATCGCCGCGATCGACGGCGCGAGCGCCACCTCGCCGCGCGCCACCGACCGGATGCCGGCGAGTATCTCCTCCTGCGGCGCGGCCTTGAGCAGGTAGCCGCTCGCGCCGGCCTCGATCGCGGTGAGGATGCTCGCATCGGTCTCGTAGGTGGTGAGCACGACGACCCGGATCGCCGGATTCGCCTGCAGGATGAGGGCGGTCGCCTCGTCGCCGTTCAGTTCGGGCATGCGCAGGTCCATGAGCACGAGTTCGGGGGCGAGCGCGAGCGCCAGGTCGACGGCTTCGCGGCCGTTCGACGCCTCGCCCACGACCTCGATGTCGTCGGCGGCGGCCAGCAGAGCCACGATGCCGCCCCGCACGACGGGGTGGTCGTCGGCGACCAGCACGCGGATCACGCGAGCACCGCCGACCGCGGCAGGGTCGCGGTTAGCGACGTGCCCTCGCCCGGCGCGCTGGCGATCGCGAGGGTGCCGCCGACGAGGGTGAGTCGGTCGCGCATGCCGCTCAGGCCGAAACCGTCGCTGTCGAGAGCGGGATCGAAGCCCCCGCCGTCGTCGCGCACGATGAGGGTCACGGATGTCGCGTCGCCGGTGAGCTCGAGGGAGGCGCTCGACGCCGCCGAGTGTTTCCGCACGTTGGCGAGTCCTTCCTGGGCGCAGCGCAGCAGCACCACTTCGGTGTCGCGGTCGAGCGGCGGGGTCTCGCCGGCGACGCTGACGACGATGCCGGTCTCCCGGCCGAAGCGTGAGGCGAGCCGGTCGAGAGCGGCGCGGATGCCGCCCTCCGCGAGCGCGACCGGCGCGCTCGCCGCCACGAGCGAGCGGGTCTCGGCGAGGGCGTTGCGCGCGCTGTCCTCGAGCAGGTCGAGCGTCTCGCCGACCGTCGGGCTGCCGCTCACCAGCTCGCGCCGGGTGCGCTGGGCCAGCAGCACGAGACCGGTGAGGTCTTGCGCGATGGTGTCGTGCAGCTCGCGGGCGAGGCGCTCGCGCTCGTTCAGAGCTCCCGCGTCGCGGCTCACCGCGGCGAGCTGCGCCTGCGTCTCGCGCAGTTCGACGAGCAGGCGCTCCCGGGAGGCGCTCTCGACCGAGATGCGGCTGATCCAGAGGCCGAGCGTAATGCTGCCGGCGAGCGAGATCGACTCGACCAGGGTCGCCTCGAGCAGGTCGTCGAGGGTCGCGCCGAGCGCCGACCAGTAGCCGATGCCCACGGAGAGGGCGAGCAGCACGTTCGTGACGATCGCCTCGCGAAGCGTCGCCGCGTAGTACCAGAGCAGCGGGAAGGCGATCACCTGGATGGTCGCCATGCCGGGGTTGATCGCCGTTCCGACACCGGAGAGGACGATGACGAGCGCGGCTGCGACGGTGGCGCGCCTGCCGCCGTCGGCCTGGCCCCGGCCGATCGCGAACCAGACGGTCACGAAGACCACAATCACCACGATCGCACCGACCAGCTCCCGGTCGCGAGCCTGGTTCGCCACCAGCAGCAGGCAGAGGATCGCGGCCGCCGAGACGACCGCGATGTCCCACCACTTCGTATTGCCCATTCAGCTATCTTTGCGGATCCAGCGGAAGGTGATGCGGCACACGATCAGGCCCAGCACCAACCACAGCCCGGTGACGAGGGCGACGCCGGCGAGATTCCAGACCCCGCCCGGTTCGGCGCTCTCGAAAGTCTCGGGCAGGAACACCGACCGCATCCCCTGCGCCATCCACTTGAGCGGGAACAGGCTCGCGATGTTCTGCAGCCAGTCGGGCAGCTGGCTGAACGGCAGGTAGACGCCCGAGATGAACTGCAGCACGAGCGTGATCGGCAGCACGACCGCCGACGCGCTCTTCCCGCTGCGGGGAACCCGGCTGAGCGCGATGCCCAAGACCGCGGATGTGGTCACCCCGAGAAAGAACACCCAGCCGAAGGTGGCCCAGGCCCCGGCGTCCGTCGGTAGCTCGACTCCGAACACGACCCGGGCGACCAGCAGCAGCAGCGCGGCCTGGGCGGCGCCGGTCACGAGCACCTGCCCGATCTTGCCGATGAAGTAGCTGACCACCGGGAGGGGTGAGCCGGCGAGTCGCTTTAGTGTCCCGTCGCTCTTCTCGACGGCGATGTCGAGCGCCATGTTCTGCAGTCCGCTCAGCAGGATGCCCGCCGCGAGCATCGCGGGCAGGTAGAAGGCGGCCGCACTGACGATATTGCCGTCGTCATCGATCCCGAAGCTCCCCTCGCTGAACGCGACGGAGAAGATGGTCAGCATGACCACCGGGAACAGGAAGGTGAAGAACACCGCGTCGCCCTGCCGGAAATACGCCTTCACCTCGTAGCCGATCCGGCTCACGCCCAGGCGAACGGTGCGTCCGGCGGGGAGGGTGGGGTTCGGTGCGAAGGTGGTCATGATGCCGGCTCCAATTCGGTGTTCGTGGCGTGGTGTCCGACCAATTGCAGGTAGATGTCTTCGAGGC
>NZ_JBKKAD010000121.1:0-6513 GCF_046714715.1 Conyzicola sp.
AAAAATCCCCCCCCCGCGGGGGGCCGCCCGGGGCGCCCCCCCGACCCCCGCGACACGGCGGGAGCACCGGTGTCGGGTTCTTCGCGGTTGGTTAGCCGGTAAACTCCACTAGACACAAAGGAGCTCCCGTGATTAGCGACGTACTGGCCGACACCAAAGACAAGATGGCCAAGGCCCTCGAAGTAGCCAAGGAAGACTTCGCCACCGTCCGTACCGGACGCGCGAACCCCCTGATGTTCCAGAAAATCCTGGTCGACTACTACGGCAGCCCCACCCCGCTGGGACAGCTCGCCTCGCTGAACAACCCCGAGGCGCGCACGCTCATCGTGACGCCGTTCGACAAGTCGGCGCTGAAAGAGATCGAGAAGGCCATCGTCGCCGCCCCGAACCTCGGTGCCAACGTCGGCAACGACGGCGAGATCGTGCGCGTCACGCTGCCCGAGCTCACGCAGGACCGCCGCAAGGAGTTCGTCAAGATCGTGCGCGACAAGGCCGAGCAGGCCAAGGTCGCGGTGCGCAACATCCGTCGCAAGGCGAAAGACGACCTCGACGCACTCAAAGAGGTCGGCGAAGACGAGATCGCCCGCGCTGAGAAAGACCTCGAAGCAACCACGAAGCATCACGTGGACGCGATCGACGACGCTCTCAAGCGCAAAGAAGCCGAGCTGCTAGAGGTATAGATGTCGGATGCCGCCGGCGGGAACAAAGACCGCCCCAGATCTGAGACCAAGGCCAAGAAGCATCCGCCGTCGCGAGCGGACTTCGAGGCGACGGTCGCGGACATCGAGGCGCAGGTTCGCGCGACGAACGACAGGATCAACGCGAAGAGCGGCCGCAACCTGTTGTCGGCGATCCTGATCGGTCTCGCGCTCGGCGGGTCGCTGATCGTCAGCCTGGTCTTCGTCAAAGAGCTGTTCATGGTGTTCGGCGCGATTCTGCTCGTCTTCACCTCGTTCGAACTGGCGAGCGCCCTGCGCTTCGCCGGCCGGGACGTGCCTCGGGTGCCCACGGTGATCGCGTCTCTCGCGATCGTACCGGCGTCGTTCTACGGGCTCGCCACCGGCCACTGGCTCGTCACCCTCGGCGGCATCCTGTTCGTGTCGCTCTGGCGCGTGGGCGAGATGGTCGTGCCGAAACTGCGGGTCTCCGGCGCGGAGTTCTGGAAAGACATCGCGGCGGGCGCGTTCGTGCAGAGCTACGTCGTGTTCCTCGGCGCGTTCACGATCCTGCTCACCGCGCAGCCCGGCGGCCAGTGGTGGACGTTGGCCTCGCTCATCGTCGTCGTCTCCGTCGACGTCGGCGCCTACGCGTCGGGCGTCAACTTCGGCAAGCACCTCATGGCTCCGTTGATCAGCCCCAAGAAGACCTGGGAGGGGTTCGCCGGTTCCGCCGTCGCGGCCCTCGCCACCGGCGTGCTCCTCGCCCTGTTCATGCTGCAGCAGCCGTGGTGGGTCGGACTCATCATGGGAACCGTCATCGTCTTCACCGCGACCATGGGCGACCTCGCCGAATCGCTCATCAAACGCGACCTCGGCATCAAGGACATCAGCACCTGGCTTCCGGGCCACGGCGGTTTTCTCGACCGGCTGGACTCGATCCTCCCGTCGGCCGTGGCGGCGTACGCGCTGTACCTCATCTTCGTTTAGGGCAGGATTATCACGTGAGCACTACTTTCCCCCGCACCCGCAAGTCGCGGCGCGGCTACAACGTCGACCAGGTCGAAGACTTCCTCGAAGACGCCCGCCGCGCCTACTCGAGCGAACTGCTCGGGCCGTCGGTCGTCACGGCGGAGAGCATCCGCACCACCGCCTTCGCTATGCAGAAGGGCGGCTACTCCACGACCCACGTCGACGCGGCCCTCGAACGTCTCGAAGACGCATTCGCCAGCCGCGAGCGTGACCGCGCCTTCGCCCCTCCCGGCGGCGACGCCGAGTGGTACGGGCGTGCGCGCGGTACCGCCCAGGAGATCCTCGACCGGCTCGCGCGGCCCGAGGGCAACCGCTTCTCCCGGGTCAGCTTCCTCACCAGGGCCTACAACGTGAAGCAGGTCGACGCGTTCGCCGACCGGCTCGTCGACTACTTCCAGCACGGAAAACCGATGAGCATCGACGACGTGCGCCTCGCCGCTTTCACCGCCACCCGCCGCGGCTACAACGAGCAGCAGGTCGACCTGCTGCTCGACTATGTCATCGATGTGATGCTGGCAGTGCGCTGAGCCGATTCGACTTTGCACCCCCCTCATGGGCTACGGTGGAATAACCGTGGAATTACAACGTAGAGAGTTCTCCTCCTCCGTGCTGCTAGACGGCGCCAGTGGAGCCGCCAGTGCACCCCGGATTCGTCCGGCTCAGACGCGCTCGCGCAAGAGCCTCCCGTTTCTCGCCTTCTTCGCGAGCATGTGCTTCGTGCTCGTCACGATCATCGATCCGACGGCCGCGTTCGCCATCACCGCAGACGAACAGAACGTCGTGACGAACGCCCCGGGCAAGAAGGTGGAGCCGCAGGTCGTCGTGGCCGCCCAGGGCGTGCGTGCCCAAGCCGCCCGCGACGCCTTCACCATCACCAAGATCGTCGTTCCGCCGCCCGTCGTCGTCGCCAAGAAGAGCGCCGGAGGCGGTAGCGCCCCCGCCGCGGGCATCCCCGATCCCGGCTCGGCCAAGGCGATCGCGTTCGAAATGGTGACCGCGCGCGGCTGGGGCCAGTCGGAATTCGACTGCCTCGTCTCGCTGTGGAATAAAGAGTCCGGATGGAACGTCAACGCTCACAACGCGAGCAGCGGCGCCCACGGCATTCCCCAGGCTCTGCCCGGCTCCAAGATGGCGTCGGTCGGCGCCGACTGGGCCACGAACCCGGCCACCCAGATCACCTGGGGTCTCGGCTACATCAGCGGCCGGTACTCCACACCCTGTGGCGCGTGGGGCACCTCGCAGGCCAAGGGCTGGTACTGACCCCACCAGCTAGTCTGGGATCATGCCCCGTTCCAATCGTCCCCGCGGCAAGCGGCCCGACGACGACGACGAGGTCGACCTGAGCCGGGTGCTCATGGGGCGGCGCCGCACCGAGGCGAAGCGTGACGGCCTCTGGAACGTGCAGCCCCTCGCGGCCGCCTCCGCGACGAAGTACTACACCTGCCCCGCCTGCGGTCTCGAGATCTCTCCGGGAACGGCGCACACCGTCGCCTGGCGCGCCGACGGCCTGATGGGGGAGGCCGACGACCTCTCCGCCCGCCGCCACTGGCACCTGCACTGCTGGAAGATCAAACAGTGAGGACCCCGACACCGTGACCATCGAGATCCGCGGGGCCGTCGAGCTGCCCGCCCGCCGCGAGAACGTCGAGCTGCGAACGAGCGACGGTCTCACCCTCGTCGCCGAGCTGTCGCTTCCGCTCACGGCCGAACCGGTTGCCACGATGGTCGCGCTGCACCCGCTGCCGACGCACGGCGGGTTCATGGACTCGCACATCATCAAGAAGGCCGCGCTGCGACTGCCCGCGCTGGCCGACATCGCCGTGCTGCGGTTCAACTTCCGCGGGGTCACGTCGCCGCGCGGCACGTCCCAGGGCGAGTTCGGGCAGGGCGTCGACGAGCAGCACGACCTCTCCGCGGCCATGGACTTCGTGGCGCAGCGGGGGTTGCCGCATCCGTGGGTCGTCGGCTGGTCGTTCGGCACCGAGGTCGCGCTGAAGTTCGGCCGCGCCCACGACCTCGACGGCATGATCTTGCTGTCGCCGCCGCTGCACCGCACGTCGCCCGAAGAGGTGGCGGCGTGGGCCGGCTCCGACACCCGGGTCGTCGCGCTCATTCCCGAGCTCGACGACTACCTGCGTCCGGCCGAGGCGGCCCAGCGCTTCGCCGCCGCTCCGAACATCGAACTCGTGAACGTCGAGGGCGGCAAGCACCTCTGGGTCGGCGAGACGCAGACCTCGCGCGTGCTGCGCGAGATCGTGCAGCGGCTCAACCCGGCCGCGCTGCCGTTGCCGACGCAGTGGGACGGGCCCGCGACCTAGATCGGGCTGGCGAAGACGACCCGGTTGTCTTCGTAGTGGCCCACCGCGCGGTCGAAGAGGCCGGTGCAGGTGATGAGCCGCAGTTCGTCGGTGGGGGTCGCGCCGAAGACCTCGGTCGTGGGGAAGTCCGCCTTGGAATAGTCGCCGACGCGAGTCACCACGTAGTCGAACGGTGCCCCCGCGACATCCGTGACCCGCACCGTATCGCCGACGACGAGGTCGGTCAGACGCGCGAAGACGGCCGGGCCGGTGGCGGAGTCGACGTGGCCGGCGATGACCGTCGGACCGACGCCGCCCGGACGCCCGCCGCCCGTGAACCAGCCGGCGTCGGCGAAGTCGGCGGGCACCTCCATCGAGCCGTCGGCCTGGATCCCCAGGTCGATGAGCGGTTCGTCGAGCGCTATCGCGCCGATGGTGACGGATGCCGGTGGCTGGCCGACCGCGAGCGGTCCCGGGGCCGCCGCCTCGGTCGGTCGCGGCGGCGCCACGGTCGCGGTCGGTGTCGGTTCGGGCGTCGAGGCCTGCGGGCTCGCCGCGGAGCATCCGCCGAGCAGCAGCACACCGGCCAGCGCCGCCGCGCGGACGATGGCGACAGCACCACGGCGCGCCGACGCACGTGCTGCCGCCGGACGCGCCGTGGTGCGGATCATCGCGCGGGCGTTACGCGCGGTCGGCCGCTGCGGTGCGGCGGCGGTGCACGAACAGTCCGGCGAGCCCGGCGACGGTGAGCGCGCCGAGGCCGGTCGCGATCGCGGCGGTCGCGTCCGCCGTGTCTGCGGAGGCGGTGGCGAGTCCGCCGCCACCGGTCTGCACGCCACCCACCGGGATCCGCGTGAGCTGGCCGCGCACGGCGCCTGCGGGGTTGGCCACCGTGTGCGTGTCGGCTGCGAAGCCGGCCGGGTTCGCCTCGAGCTGGGCGAGAGTGAAGCCGGTTCCGGTGTCGGCGCCGTTCGCGACGATGCCGGTGGTGAACGGTCCCTGCAGGCAGCCGGTGCTCGTGCGCGGGCCGTCGCCGATCGGAGCCGGGTTCGGGAACGCGATGCGGGGCGGACCGGCCGCTCCGACCGCGGCGGCGTGGATGTGCGTCGCCGTCTTCGCCGGGCTCTGGTAGTCGCCGCTGATCCCGCTCACGGTGATGTCGTAGCAGATGATGTCGAGGGTGGAGTTGACCCGGAAGGTGAACGTGCCGGTGGCGCCCGCGGGGCCGGGGGTGGCGACGCCGTCGGCGTTGAGCACCTGGTCGGGGGTGGCCATCACGGTGAAGGCGCTGGTGAAGCTCGAGGGCGCGTCGACCGCGGTCTCGGCGCTGGCGGGGGCGGCCGCACCCAGCACGGCTACGGCCGTGGCGGTCGCGATGCCGCCGACGGTGAGCAGGCGTAGAGCTGTGCGGGAGGGGGTTCTCTGGTCAGACATGTCACTCCTTCGTTCGGGCACGGCGCCCGGTGACTCCGTGTGCCGGTGTGTACGTCGGGGGAGCGGCCCGCGTTCACCGGCCGCGAGATTTCTTTCGGGGGACGGATGAACGCACGGCGGTGCCGCGCCGTATACCCCCGTGGATAGGCTGGGAGGAACAACGTGAGCGGGAGCGTGATCGAACTGGCCGAGCCATCCGAGCGGCTGTCGTCCGAACCCGGGTCGGCGGCTCCCGTGCCGACGTCCGGGCAGGGATTCGACCTCGCCACCGAATACGACGCCCACGCCCGCGTGCTCTTCGCCTTCGCCGTGAACGCGCTGCGCGACCGCGGGCAGGCCGAAGACTGCGTGCAGGAGACCTTCCTGCGCGCCTGGCGGGCCCGCGACCGGTTCGACCCCGAACGCGCCGGCGCGCGCACCTGGTTGTTCGCGATTCTGCGCAACGTGATCGTCGACGCGCAACGGTCGATGGGGCGGATGCCACGTACCGTGACGGGCGACTCCGTCGACGAGCAGGCGGCACCCGCCGACGACACGCTGCAGCGGCTGCTACTGGTCGAGGCGCTTGCGAAACTCAGCGACGACCACCGGGTCGCCGTGGTCGCCGTCCACATCGACGGCGAGTCCTACTCCGAGGTCTCGGCCCGCACCGGCATCCCGGTGCCCACCCTGCGCACCCGCGTCTACTATGCCCTCCGCGCCCTGCGCGCCCACATCGATTTCGAAGAGGACCGCCATGACCGACCCCGTTGAACGCCGCGCCGAGCTCGTCGCAGCCGCGGCATCCGACGATCTGGACCCCGACGAAGCACGTGAGCTCTCGCTGCTGCGGGCGACCGACCCGTCGATCGACGTCGAGATCGCCGAACTGCGCGCCATGATCGGCGACCTCGGTGACACCCCGTGGGACTCCAGCGCACCTAGCGCCGGGCTGCGCGACCGGGTGCTGGCGATCGGCGAGGCGGAGACCGTGCCCGCGACACCCGCGACTGTGCCGCCCGCGACTGTGCCGCCCGCGACTCTGCCGCCTGAGCCCGCTCCCGTTTCCGTGGTGCCTATCTCGCGGGGCCGCCGCTGGGCGCTCGGCCTCGGGG
>NZ_JBKKAD010000122.1:0-7800 GCF_046714715.1 Conyzicola sp.
CCCGAGCCTTCCGACAAAGGCTGGTTCAGTTGTTTCCAACCGTAGGTGCGGGGTACGACATCGAGCCGTACGCCTCGCCAACGGTGGATAAACCGTCTTCGATAGAAGCTATGAGGGAGTCTACAGACATCCGAACGGATGTTCGATAGGAGCGACGGCGGCGTGTTGCGGCCACTCAGCCAAGCCCGGTGCGGCTAGTTGTTCGCTTCGCGCAATCCGACGCCGTAACGCCGCTCCGCCGGAACGTCGCTCGCGTCGCACAGGGCATTCCAGATGGCGCGTGGCGCGACGCCGGATTTGATCGCCTGCTCTGCTGTGAGTCCGCCCACGTCGCCGAGAACGAGGTCGCGGGTGATGACGCGGCCGTAGGCCGCGCCGAACTCTTCTTCGACCGCTATCCGGAATTCACTCAATCGCACCGGTCAACCCTAACTGTGGAGACGAGAAGTTTCAGAAGCACAGCGGGAAACGACGAACGCCCCGGCGGTGACCGGGGCGTTCGAGCGAATCAGGGGCTGGGAGGAGGATGTTACCGGGAGACGAGATCCGCGTCGAACTCGGCGACGAGTTCGTCGGGAAGGGTGTCGGGGATTGTGGTGCCGAGATTGACACCTTCGATGATGGCGAGGCGATCGCCCACTTCACGCATGATCACCGAGATCGGCGTTTCGAGAGCATCCGCAACCGAGGCGAGGATTTCGGAGCTGGCCTCTTTCTGACCACGCTCCACCTCGCTGAGGTAGCCGAGTGCGACGCTCGCTTTGCTTGCGACCTGGCGAAGGGTGCGCCCCTTCTGCAAACGGAAGTCGCGGAGCACGTCACCGATTTCTTGACGAACTAGAACCATTGGACCCTCCTCTAAGACTTGTTGCCCTGATCCACAAAAGTGTATGGAGCAGTAACACTACATGCGCCGATACGTAAGTACTCTAACCAGAGCATTCTGTATGCCGCTTGTTAATCTGTTATCTGTAACGAGATCGAAACGCCGACTATTCCCGCCGGTAATCGGCGAGCAGGACCGCGAGTCGCACCAGTGATTCGGAGACGACGGCCGATCGGATGCCATCGCGCGTGCCCGAAAGATGCAGAGCGACGTTCGTCACTCGGGTTCCGATCGCGAAGCCGAGGTAGACCGTGCCGACGGGTGCGCCGTTTTGCGGCTCGGGGCCGGCGACGCCCGTGGTGGAGATGCCGATGTCGGCAGCGCGTCCGTCGACCGCGAGGGCGGACCGGACTCCCGCCGCCATCTGCTCGGCGACCAGCGGGTCGACGGCTCCGTTCGCGGCGAGCAGTTCGGCGTCCACGCCGAGCACGCTGTGCTTCAGGGCGGTGTTGTAGGCCACCACTCCCCCGTTGACCACGGCCGAGGCGCCGGGCGTGCGGACGAGCTCGGCGACGAGAAGGCCGCCGGTGAGAGACTCCGCGACCGCGATGGTGAGACCGCGCTGTGCGAGCAGCGCGACCACCTCGGCGCCGACATCGGTCACGGGTGTTGCTTCGCCCGCCGCGCCTGCACGAGGTACTCGATGCCGCTGTAGACGGTGAGGGCGAAGGCGATCGCCATCGCGATCCAGTTGACCCAGAGCACCCAATCGCCGAACACGGTGGCCAGCGGCAGCAGGAAGAGCGAGATCGCGACGGCCTGCGCGAGCGTCTTGAGCTTTCCGGTCTTCGACGCGGGCACGACCACCTTGGTGACGACGACCAGCCGCCACACGGTGATGCCGAGCTCGCGCACGACGATGATCAGCGTGACCCACCACCACAGCTCGCCGAGGATCGACAGCACGACGAGGGCGCTCAGCGTGAGGATCTTGTCGGCGATCGGGTCGAGCAGCACCCCGAGGTCGGTGACCAGGTTGCGGCTGCGGGCGATGTAGCCGTCGATGCCGTCGGTGGCGATCGCCACGATGAAGAGCACCGCCGCGATCCAGCGCACCGAGCCCATCTCGCCGCCGTCGAGCAGCAGAAGGTAGACGAACACCGGGGCCAGCAGGATGCGCACCACGGTGATGATGTTCGCGACGTTGCCGTTGCTGGCGGGGCTGTCTCCGGCGCGCCAGATGCGTCCGCTCATGGTGCTCTTACGCGGAGCGTGCGGAGTCGTGCCGTTTACCGGTTCAGTCGACACGAAGTTACTCCCGGTCAGTCAGGTTCCAGGCGTCATCGTCTGACGGCGCCTCGACCTCATCGTAACCGGCGAAACTCTCGTCAACGAGATCGGGGGCGTCGCGGCGCAGCAGGCTGTCGGGGGCGAGGGTCGCGGCCGGTGTGGGCGCCGCGGGCTCGTCTCCCCCGCGCAAGCGTGCCAGCACGGCGGGAAGCTGCTCCACGGTGACGAGCACGTCGCGCGCCTTCGAGCCCTCGGAGGGGCCGACGATCTCGCGGCTCTCGAGCAGGTCCATGAGGCGGCCGGCCTTCGCGAACCCGACGCGGAGCTTGCGCTGCAGCATCGAGGTCGAGCCGAACTGCGTGCTCACGATGAGTTCCGTCGCGGCGAGCAGCAGCTCGAGGTCATCGCCGATATCGGCGTCGACCACCTTCTTTTCGACGGTTACCGCGACATCCTCTCGATAATCCGGCTGGGCCTGGGCGATGACGTGCGCGACGACCGCGGCGATCTCGCTCTCCTGCACCCAGGCGCCCTGCACGCGGATGGCCTTGGAGGTGCCCATCGGCAGGAACAGCGCGTCGCCCTGGCCGATGAGCTTGTCTGCGCCCGGCTGGTCGAGGATGACGCGGGAGTCGGTCATGCTCGACACCGCGAACGCGAGCCGTGAGGGCACGTTGGCCTTGATGAGGCCGGTGACGACATCGACCGACGGGCGCTGCGTGGCGAGCACGAGGTGGATGCCCGAGGCGCGGGCGAGCTGCGTGATGCGCACGATCGAGTCTTCGACGTCGCGCGGCGCCACCATCATGAGGTCCGCGAGCTCGTCGACCACCACGAGCAGGTAGGGGTACGGCGAGAGCTTGCGCTCGCTGCCGACCGGCAGCACGATCTCGTTCGCGATGACGGCCTTGTTGAAGTCGTCGATGTGACGGAAGCCGAAGCTGGCGAGGTCGTCGTAGCGCATGTCCATCTCCTTCACGACCCAGGCCAGCGCTTCGGCGGCCTTCTTCGGGTTCGTGATGATGGGCGTGATGAGGTGCGGCACCCCCGCGTAGATCGAGAGCTCGACGCGCTTCGGGTCGATGAGCACCATGCGCACCTCGGCGGGCGTGGCCCGCATGAGCACCGAGGTGATCATCGAGTTGACGAAGCTCGACTTACCCGAGCCGGTCGAACCGGCGACGAGCAGGTGGGGCATCTTCGCGAGGTTCGCGACGACGAATCCGCCCTCGACGTCTTTGCCGAGCCCGATGGTCATGGGGTGGGTGCTGCGGGTGGATGCACCGGACGTCAGTACATCGCCGAGCGAGACGATCTCGCGGTCTTTGTTCGGGATCTCGACGCCGATGGCGCTCTTTCCGGGGATCGGCGAGAGGATGTTGACCTCGTTGCTCGCGACCGCGTAGCTGATGTTCTTGGCCAGCGCGGTAACCCGCTCGACCTTGACACCGGGGCCGAGCTCGAGGTCGTAGCGGGTGACCGAGGGGCCGCGGCTGAAACCGGTGACCGAGGCATCCACCTGGAACTGGCGCAGGACCTCCGTGATCGACGCGACAACCTCGTCGTTCGCCGCGCTGCGCGACTTGGGCGGGGTTCCGGGGGTGAGCATGGATGACGCGGGCAGGCGGTAGGGCGCGCTGGGGCCCCGGTGCGGGATCGACGGCGTGCGGAGGGGCGGCTGCTGGGCGCCCTCGAACTCGCCGGCGTTGCCCTTCTCGCTCGTCGTGGTGGTGAACCCGGGAAGCGGCGCGACCGCGGTCGGCGTGTCTTCGCGCACGACGACGCCGGTCTCCACCTCGCCGGTGAACCGCTTGACCGCCTCTTCGGCGCGTACGAGCTCTTCGAGCAGTTCGATGCCGAAGTCGCCGTCTTTCGCGTGATTGAGGTCGAGCACCTCGGTCTCGCCGCTCGGCGTGTTCTTGTCGGTCTGCCCTGATGTGGGCTTCACCACCGGTGAATCGAACGCGGCCTGGTCGCTGCTCGACTCGGTCTTGCTGCGGCGCCACCACGGAACGCTCGCGGGATCGGCGTCGTAGTCGTTCTCGACGCCGAGGTCGCCGAGCGAGCCGAACTTGCCCGAGTTGTTGTTGTCACTCTTATCGTTCTTGTCGCCCTTGGCGGCGGCTGGCTTCTCTTCGAGCTCTGCGCCAAACAGGTAGGCGTAGAGCTCGCGGAGGCGGTCGCCCAGTCGGTTCGGCGGGGTCTTGGTGATGATGAAGAGCGAGAGCACGAGCAGCACGACGACGACCGGAACCGCGACCCACTCGGTGGCGAGCAGCAACGGGGCCGCGAGCAGCCAGCCGAGCACTCCCCCGGCGGCGGCGATCTCGGTGGCGACGAGCGGCCAGCCGGGCTGGCCGCCGAAGATGTGGCACAGCGCGCTGATCGTCGTGAGCAGGATGGTGAGGCCGATGCCGATACGGCCGTTGTCGTGCACGCTCGCGGGGTGCCGGAACAGCCAGACGGCGAAGACGAGCATGATCACGGGCAGGGCGAAGGCCACGCGGCCGAACAGGCCGCCGAACGTGTAGGCGTCGAGCGCGATCGCTACGGGGTCGAGCGGACTGAACCACTCGATGACCGCGCCGGCAACGGCGAGCAGGAAGAGGAAGAAGGGGAAGCCGTCGCGACGTTCGTCTTTCGCGAGGGTCTCTCTGCCGAGCACGCGGGCCGCACCGCCCACGACGTGGGCGAGACCGAAGTAGGCGCGACTCAGCAGGCCCGGCTCGTCGCTCGGTGCCTTCTTCGGCACGGGAAGCTTCTTGGTCGCAACGTTCTTGGTGGCGGTCGACTTTGCCGCCGGGCGCGCCCGAGTCGACGTCGTGCGCGCACGCGAGGTCGCTTTGGTACTCGTAGCCATGCGTTCACGGTACCGTCGGGTGCCGTCATCGGTCGGTTAGCCGGGGGTGCGTGTTGGTTCAGGCCGGGCATGAGTATGGGGTCTGCGCCGCGGACGGCACAGACCCCATAGGTCTCGATTCGGTGGTCTCGATACGGCCGCAGAGCGACCTACTCGACCGGCGAGGCGATTACGCCTCGATGACGACCGGAACGATCATCGGCTTGCGACGGTGCTGCGTGTTGACCCAGCGGCCGACCGTGCGGCGCACGACCTGCGTCAGGGCGACGTTGTCGCGCGTGCCGTTCTTCGCCGCGTCTTCCAGGGCCTTGATGACCTGCGGGATGACGGCGTCGAACACGGCCTCGTCTTCGGCGAAACCGCGGGCCTGGATTTCCGGACCGACGAGAACCTTGCCGGTCTGCTTGTCGACGGCCACGAAGATGGAGATGAAGCCCTCCTCGGAGAGGATGCGGCGGTCCTTGAGGTCGGCCTCGGTGATCTCGCCGACGCTCGAGCCGTCGACGTAGACGAAGCCGAGGTCGAGCTGGCCGACCTGATGAACGTAGCCGTCCTTCATGTCGAGCACGGTGCCGTCTTCGGCGATGAACGTGTTCTCTTCGGGCACACCGGTCTGAATTGCGAGGTTCGCGTTGGCCACGAGGTGACGCTGCTCGCCGTGCACGGGGAGCACGTTCTTCGGCTTGAGGATGTTGTAGCAGTAGATAAGCTCGCCGGCGGCCGCGTGGCCGGAGACGTGCACCTTGGCGTTGCCCTTGTGAACCACGTTCGCCCCGAGCTTCATGAGCCCGTTGATCATGCGGTAGACGCCGTTCTCGTTGCCGGGAATGAGGCTCGACGCGAGGATGATCGTGTCGCCCTTGCCGATGACGATCTGGTGCTCCTGGTTTGCCATGCGCGAGAGCACGGCCATGGGCTCGCCCTGGCTTCCGGTCGACATGTAGACGAGCTTGTTGTCGGGCAGGTTGACTGCCTTCTTCGCGTCGATCAGCACGTCCTTCGGAACCTTGAGGTAACCGAGGTCGGCCGCGATGCCCATGTTGCGCACCATCGAGCGGCCCATCAGCACGACCTTGCGGTCGTTGGCATAGGCCGCGTCGAGCACCTGCTGCACGCGGTGCACGTGGCTCGAGAAGCTCGCGACGATGACGCGGCGGGGAGCACGGGCGATGACCGACTCGAGAACCGGGCCGATGTCGCGCTCGTTCGGCGTGAAGCCGGGAACGTCGGCGTTGGTGGAGTCGCTCATGAACAGGTCGAGGCCCGTCTCGCCGATGCGGGCGAACGCGCGCAAGTCGGTGATGCGGTCGTCGAGCGGAAGCTGGTCCATCTTGAAGTCACCGGTGTGCAGCACGGTTCCGGCCTTCGTCGTGATGCACACGGCGAGGGCGTCGGGGATCGAGTGGTTCACGGCGATGAATTCGAGGTCGAACGGGCCCATGCGCTCGAGGTCGCCCTCGGCGACGGTGAGCGTGTAGGGCACGATGCGGTGTTCCTTGAGCTTCGCCTCGATGAGGGCGAGCGTCAGGGTGGAACCGATGAGCGGGATGTCCGCGCGCAGCTTGAGCAGGTAGGGCACCGCGCCGATGTGGTCTTCGTGGCCGTGCGTGAGCACGACGCCGATGATGTCCTGCAGGCGGTCCTTGATCGGGCTGAAGTCGGGAAGGATCAGGTCGACGCCGGGCTGGTGCTCTTCGGGGAAGAGCACGCCGCAGTCGACGATGAGGATCTTGCCGTCGATCTCGAACGTGGTCATATTGCGGCCGATTTCGCCGAGACCGCCGATCGGGGTGATGCGCAGGGTGCCGGGCTTGAGCTTGGCGGGCGTGTAGATAGTGGAGGGCATGCGGTCCTTTTTTGTTGAGCTATGGGGTCTTCATCCCCGTGGTGAAAGTCTTCTAGCGGGTGGTGCCGGCGACCTTGGGCAGGGCACCGCCGGCGGCGGCGTTGCGGTCGGGGCGGAAGTTGCGGAAGTCGACGCCGGCGATGTCTTTTACGAGATCGATCTCGTCTTCGATCTGCGCGGCTTCCCACTCCTCCGGCCCTACGAGGGGCAGTCGAACGCGGGGCGAGCCGATGCGGCCGAGGCCGTGCAGCACGTATTTCGTCGACACCGTTCCGGGCACGTGGGTCATGATGGCGCGCACGAGGGGCTCGAGCGCCTTGTGGGCCGCGGTCGCGGCGATGAGGTCGCCCGCGTTCACGGCGTCGATCATGTGGCGGTACGGCATGGGGGCGATGTTCGCAGTCACGCCGATGAGGCCGGTGGCGCCGATGGAGAGGCTCGGCAGTGCGTTGGCATCGTCGCCGCAGAAGTAGATGAGGTCGGTCTGGTTGAGCACCCGGCTCACCTCGGCGAGGTCGCCCTTGGCGTCTTTGATCGCGAGGATGTTCGGGTGCTTCGAGGCGCGCAGGATCGTCTCGTACTTGATCGGGATGCCGGTGCGGCCGGGGATGTCGTAGAGGATGACCGGCAGGTCGGTGGCGTCGGCGATCATGCGAAAGTGTGTGAGCACTCCGGCCTGGGTCGGCTTGTTGTAGTACGGCGTGACGATCATGTTGCCGTCGGCGCCGGCCTTTTCACTCTTCTTCGCGAGCTCGATGGCGTGCGCGGTCTCGTTGGATCCGCCGCCGGTGATGATCTTGGCGCGGCCGCCGGCCATGGACTTGGCGACCTCGACGAGCTTCAGTTTTTCGGGGTCGGTGAGGGTGGATGTCTCGCCGGTGGTACCGGTCACGACGATGCCGTCCGCCCCGTCGGTGATCACGCGATCGATGTGCTTCTCGACGTCGTTCCAGTCCACTTCGCCGTCGGGTGTGAACG
>NZ_JBKKAD010000123.1:0-16401 GCF_046714715.1 Conyzicola sp.
GCGCACCCGCTACCAGATCACGCTCAGCGTGATCGACCAGCCGGGAGTGCTCGCCACCATCGCGAGCCTGTTCAGCGATCACGGCGTATCGGTCGAAGCGGTGTCACAATCGGTAAGCGACGGTAAGGATGCCGCGCTGCCCACCGCTACCCTTGTTATCGTCACCCACGAAGCAACCGAGTCGTCGCTCGCAACAACAGTCGCGGCGCTCGGCAGCAACGACGTTGTGAGCAGCGTGGTTTCCGTTCTGAGAGTTGAGGGCCTGTAAGTGTCAAACATTGTGAGCCGGCAGTGGCGCGGAGTCCTCAACGAATACCGCGATCGACTCGACATCTCCGACGCGACGCCCGTCATCACCCTGGGTGAGGGCGGTACGCCGCTCATCCCCGCACCAGCCCTCTCCGCCCGCACGGGTGCGAAGGTCTGGGTCAAGTACGAGGGCATGAACCCCACCGGTTCGTTCAAGGACCGCGGCATGACCATGGCGATCTCGAAGGCCGTCGAGCACGGCGCGAAGGCCGTCATCTGCGCCTCTACCGGCAACACCTCGGCGTCGGCCGCCGCCTATGCGACCCACGCGGGTATCAAGGCCGTCGTTCTCGTGCCGGAGGGCAAGATCGCGATGGGCAAGCTCAGCCAGGCCATCGCGCACCACGCCGAACTGCTGCAGGTGCAGGGCAACTTCGACGACTGCCTCGACATCGCCCGCGACCTCTCGGCCAACTACCCCGTGCACCTCGTGAACTCGGTGAACCCCGACCGCATCAACGGCCAGAAGACCGCGGCCTACGAGGTCGTCGAGGTGCTCGGCGACGCGCCCGACATCCACATCCTGCCCGTCGGCAACGCCGGCAACTACACCGCCTACTCGCGCGGCTACACCGAAGAGGCCGAGCGCGGCGCCACCAGCAAGCTGCCCCGCATGTTCGGATTCCAGGCCGCGGGCTCCGCTCCCATCGTGCTCGGCCACGTGGTCAAGCACCCCGAGACCATCGCGAGCGCCATCCGCATCGGCAACCCGGCATCGTGGGAACTCGCCATCGCGGCGCGTGAAGCGACCGACGGCTACTTCGGCGCCATCGACGACGAGAAGATTCTCGAGGCCTACCGCATCCTCGCGGGCGAGGTCGGCATCTTCGTCGAGCCCGCCTCGGCGATCAGCGTCGCGGGGCTGCTCGAGCGTTCCGACGCCGGCCAGATCCCCAAGGGCTCCACCGTCGTGCTCACCGTCACCGGCCACGGCCTGAAAGATCCGCAGTGGGCGCTCAAGACGGCGACCGGCGACGAGATCACCCCGACGATCGTGCCCGTCGACACGACCGCCATCGCCGACGTGCTCGGACTGAGCAAGGCATGAGCCTCCAGCCCGCGCCCGACCTGACCGGCCGCTCGGTCTCGGTGAAGGTGCCCGCGACGACGGCGAACCTCGGGCCGGGCTTCGACACGCTCGGACTCGCGCTCTCGCTCTACGACGAGCTGCACGTCAGTGTTCGCGACGAGCCCGGCGTCTACGTCGACGTGCACGGTGTCGGCGCGGGCGAGGTGCCCACCGACGAGTCCAACCTCGTGGTCACGGCGATCGCGCACACCTTCAACGCCTACGGTTTCGAGTTGCCCAACCTGCACCTCGAGGCGCACAACGTCATCCCGCACGGACGTGGGCTCGGATCATCCGGAGCAGCGATCGTCTCGGGCATCATGGCGGCAAAGGGCCTGCTCGAGGGCATCGTCGACATCGACTCCGTCGGCCTGCTGCGCCTCGCCACCCAGATGGAGGGGCACCCCGACAACGTGGCTCCGGCCCTCTTCGGCGGCCTGACCATCGCGTGGGTCACGCCTGAGGGCCCCCAGCACAAGAAGCTCATCGTGCACCGTGGCGTCTCGCCGCTGGTCTGCGTTCCCGAGACCACGATGTCGACCGCGCTCGCGCGCAGCCTGCAGCCGTCGTCGGTGCCCCACGAAGACGCGATCTTCAACGTGTCGCGCTCGGCGCTGCTCATCGCGGCTCTCATCCAGAGCCCCGAACTGCTGCTCGCCGCCACCGAAGACAAGCTGCACCAGAGCTATCGGGCGAGCGCCATGCCCGAGACCGACAGCCTCATCCAGCTGCTGCGCAAGAACGGCCTCGCGGCCGTCGTCTCGGGCGCCGGACCCTCGCTGCTCGTGCTCTGCAGCGACCCCGCGCAGCGCCTCGTCGCCGCCCAGCTGGTGACCGAAAACGCCGCAACGCCGTGGCAGTCGCTCATGCTGGCCGTGGACTTCAAAGGTGCTACAGTGATTTCGCACCCGGTAGAAGCCGTGGCCTAGCCACAGCTGCTCCGCACCATTCGGAACAACAAGGCTGCTCGCCAGTCTTGGTACCGCCCGGTGTGCACTCTCACCCACATCGCCCAAGTAGATTCCTGTGCAGCCGCACAGACACGGGGCGACAAGATCACCTCTCCACCGCGTATCTGAATTCGCGGCCGGGGAAAGGAACCCCCCTAGTGACTGATGTCAACGTCCGCCCATCGAGCGCGGACTCCAACTCGAACCTGAGCTCCCTCCGACTTCCCGAACTGCAGGCACTCGCTGCCGAGCTGGGTCTGAGCGGCGCTTCCAAGCTCCGCAAGGGCGAACTCGTGACCGCCATCACCCAGCTGCAGAACGGTGCGGATGCGGCCTCCGTCGCACCCGCCACCGAAGCGCCCGTCGCCGCTGAAGCCGCTCCCGTTGCCGCAGCGGAAGTTGCCGCACCGGCAGCAGCCGCTCCCGCCACCGAGGCGCCGGCCGCGCCCGTCGCGAAGAAGCGCGTCTCCCGTCGCGCCACCACGGCCGACGCCGAAGCGATCGCCGCCGCGGCAGCCGCCGCCGCGATCGCCGTGACCGAGTCGGCCACGGCCGCCGCCGAGAACATCGTCGAGGCGACCCCCGTCGCCGAGATCACCGACGAGGGCCCGCGCTCCGCCCGCGCCCACGTGAACCAGGCCGAGTCCGGTCTCGACCTCGGTGCCGACGCCGACCGTCCGCCGCTGCAGCGTGCGGCCCGCGCCGTGCGCGAACCGCAGACCCGCGAGCCGCGCCAGCGCCGCCAGGGTGGCCGCGCGGGCGCCGACGCCCAGTCGAGCAAGCCCACCGACGCCGAGAAGGCCGAGGCGCTCAACTCGATCGAGCTGCCGGTCGCCGAGTCGCCTGCGCAGAACAACAACGCCCAGAACAACAACGCCCAGAACAACAACGCCCAGACCGAGGGCGCCGACGCCCAGGAGAACGGCGAGCAGAACCAGAACGAGCAGCGTGAGGGCGGCTCCAGCCGCGGACGCAACCGCAATCGCCGCGACCGCCAGCAGGCGAGCCGCGAGCAGGGCGACCGCCAGCAGGGCGACCACCAGCAGGGTGCGCGGGAGCAGAACGACCAGGGCGGCCGTGACCAGGCCGACGCGCAGCAGGGCGAGCCCCGCCAGGGCCGCGAGCCGCGCCAGCAGAACGACCGCCAGCAGGGCGAGCCGCGCCAGCAGAACGACCGCGCGCAGAACGACCGCCAGCAGAACGAGCGCCAGAACGACGGCGCGCAGCAGCGCAACGGCCGCGCCGCCGCCGACGACCGCCTGCCCCTCGACGACGAGTCGGAGCGCGGCGGACGCAACCGCTACCGCGACCGCAAGCGCGGCCGAGGCCCCGTCGGCGACGACTTCGAGCCCGAGATCACCGAAGACGACGTGCTCATCCCCGTCGCCGGAATCCTCGACGTGCTCGACAACTACGCCTTCGTGCGCACCTCGGGCTACCTGCCGGGCAACAACGACGTCTACGTCTCGCTCGGCCAGGTCAAGAAGTACAACCTGCGCAAGGGTGACGCCGTCGTCGGCTCGATCCGCCAGCCCCGCGACGGCGACCAGGGTCAGGGCCGCCAGAAGTACAACGCGATCGTCAAGATCGACTCGATCAACGGCCTCTCGATCGAGGAAGCCGCGAACCGCGTCGAGTTCGGCAAGCTCACGCCGCTCTACCCGCAGGAGCGTCTGCGCCTCGAGACCGAGTCGGCCAAGCTGTCGACCCGCATCATCGACCTCGTCGCCCCGATCGGCAAGGGCCAGCGCGGCCTCATCGTCTCGCCGCCCAAGGCCGGCAAGACCCTCGTGCTGCAGGCCATCGCCAACGCCATCGCCAAGAACAACCCCGAGGTGCACCTCATGGTCGTCCTCGTCGACGAGCGTCCCGAAGAAGTCACCGACATGCAGCGCACGGTCAAGGGCGAGGTCATCGCCTCGACGTTCGACCGTCCCGCCGAAGACCACACCACGGTCGCCGAGCTGGCCATCGAGCGCGCCAAGCGTCTCGTCGAGCTCGGCCACGACGTCGTTGTGCTGCTCGACTCGATCACCCGGCTCGGACGCGCGTACAACCTGACTGCTCCGGCATCCGGTCGTATCCTGTCCGGCGGCGTCGACTCGGCCGCACTGTACCCGCCGAAGCGTTTCTTCGGAGCGGCCCGCAACATCGAAGAGGGTGGCTCGCTCACCATCATCGCGACCGCTCTCGTCGAGACCGGCAGCAAGATGGACGAGGTCATCTTCGAGGAGTTCAAGGGCACCGGCAACATGGAGCTGCGCCTCTCGCGCCAGCTCGCCGACAAGCGCATCTTCCCGGCCGTCGACATCAACGCCTCGGGCACCCGTCGCGAGGAGATGCTGCTCGGCTCCGACGAGGTCAAGGTGACCTGGAAGCTGCGTCGCGCCCTCGCCGGCCTCGACCAGCAGCAGGCGCTCGAGATCGTTCTCGGCAAGCTTCGTGAAACGCAGTCGAACGTCGAGTTCCTCATGCAGATCCAGAAGTCGCTGCCGAGCACGTCGAGCTCCAAGGAAGACTAATCGTGTTCGAGTCAGTGCAGTCACTACTGGCCGAGCACGAGTCGCTCCAGGAACAGCTGGCTGATCCGGAACTGCACTCGAATCCGGCCCGCAGCAAGAAGGTCAACCGCCGGTACGCGGAGCTCAGCCGCATCGTGGCCGCGTATCACGAGTGGCGTCAGCTGACCGACGACCTCGAGGCCGCGACCGAGATGGCCGCGGAGGACGAGTCGTTCGCCGCGGAGATCCCGGGCATGACCGAGACGCTGGCGACCGCCGAGGAGACTCTGCGCCGCCTGCTGATCCCGCGCGACCCCAACGACGGCCGCGACATCATCATGGAGATCAAGATGGGGGAGGGCGGCGCCGAGTCGGCGCTGTTCGCCGCCGACCTGCTGCGCATGTACCTGCACTACGCCGAGTCGAAGAAGTGGAAGACGGAGATCATCACGTCGACCCAGAGTGATCTGGGTGGATACAAAGACGTGCAGCTCGCCATCAAGGGTTCATCCACCGACCCCGCGGAGGGCGTCTGGGCGCACCTCAAGTACGAGGGCGGTGTGCACCGCGTACAGCGCGTGCCGGCGACCGAGTCGCAGGGACGCATCCACACTTCGGCGGCGGGCGTGCTCGTCTTCCCCGAGGTCGACGAGCCCGAAGAGGTCGAGATCAACCAGAACGATCTCAAGATCGACGTCTACCGTTCGAGCGGCCCGGGCGGCCAGTCGGTCAACACGACCGACTCCGCCGTGCGCATCACCCACCTTCCGACGGGAATCGTGGTCGCGATGCAGAACGAGAAGTCGCAGTTGCAGAACCGTGAGGCCGGCATGCGCGTTCTGCGCGCACGCATCCTCGCGCGCTACCAGGAGGAGGCGGACGCGGAGGCGTCGGTCTTCCGCAAGAGCCAGATCCGCACCATGGATCGCTCGGAGCGCATCCGCACCTACAACTTCCCCGAGAACCGCATCGCCGACCACCGCACCGGCTACAAGGCCTACAACCTCGACGCCGTGATGAACGGGGCTCTCGAGCCCGTCATCCAGTCGTGCATCGTCTCCGACGAGGAGTCGCAGCTCGCCGACATCGGTTCCGACGACTCCTAAGCCGATTGGCCCGACCTGTCGATTGAGCCTGTCGAAATCTCCCAACGAGGTTTCGACAGGCTCAACCAGATCCTCCATCTGACGACCCGAAGAAGTCATATGTCTACGAATCCGACCGTGCAGACGGTGCTCACGGGCGCCGTCTCACAGTTGAGCCGAGCGGGCGTGCCGAACCCGCGCGTCGACGCCGAGCTGCTCATCGGCCACGTTCTCGATCTGAATCGCGGACAGGTGCAGTCGAAAGCGATCACGGATGCCGCACTCACCGAGGCGGACGCCTCGCGCATCGCAGAACTCGTCGAGCGACGCGCGGCCCGCGAACCCCTGCAGCACATCACCGGGCGTGCCCCGTTCCGGCAGCTGAACCTGGCCGTCGGACCCGGGGTCTTCGTGCCCCGGCCGGAGACCGAGCAGGTCGTGCAGTTCGCGATCGACGCGCTGCGCGCGACCGCCACAGCGCAGCCCATCGGCGTCGACCTCGGCACCGGCAGCGGCGCGATCGCGCTCGCCATGGCCACCGAGGTGCCGCACGCCCGCGTCTACGGCGTCGAGGTGTCGCCGCTCGCCTTCGTCTGGACCAGACAGAACTTCCGCGAGAGCGGGGCCAGCAACGCGACCCCGATCTTCACCGATCTCGCTGTCGCGCTGCCCGAGCTCGACGGCACCGTGTCGGTCGTCATCTCGAACCCGCCCTACATCCCGCGCGCGGCGATACCCCGCGACCCCGAAGTGCGCCTGTTCGACCCCGAGATCGCGCTGTACGGCGGCGACGACGGACTCGATGTCGTGCACCGGGTCTCCGCGACCGGCCTGCGCCTGCTGCACAGCGGCGGAACGCTCGTGATGGAACACGGCGAACTGCAGGCCGCCGAGATCGCTGCACTGCTGCGCGCCGACGGCTGGCTCGCCGTCGCCAGCCACCCCGACCTGCTCGGGCGCGACCGCGCGACGACGGCGCTGCGCCCCTAGGCACCCGCCGACGATCGCCGCCCGGCCCGGTTGCGCAACTCAGGCAGAACGTGTTCGCCGGGGGTGTGGCCCGCGGATCCGCACGGCGTGTGCCGCGGCATCCGCAATCCTGCCTGAGTTGCGCCAGTCTGACGTCGTCTCTTTGACGATGAACAGCGGGGTCAGGCGGGTCTGTTCACCGAGAGAACCCGGTTCGAGAACGCGGTGATCGCGTCATCCAACCGCTCGGGCGTCGTGAAGTGGTGCGTGTAGACGCCCAGTTCGGCGGCCGCGTCGACGTTCTCGGCGCTGTCGTCGACGAAGAAGGTGTTCTCGGGGCGGGCCCCGTAGCGCCGCATCGCGAGGTAGTAGATGTCGTCGTCCGGTTTGCGCACGCCGAGCTCGGCGCTCACCAGCAGATTGTCGCCGAGAACGGATGCCACGTCGGGAGCGATGAGCGGAAGGGCGGCCTGGAACACCGACGGGTTGTTCGAGAGCAGCGAGGTCGTGCCCAGCGTCGCCGCGCGGCGTAGAGCCGCGACGCTGCCGTCGATGCGCGTCATGGCCAGGCCGCGCGCATCCGCCCACTGGTCGAGCGTCAGCTCGGCCCCGGTGACACGCGCGAACTCGGCCAGGTATTCGCCGCTCGTGGGCCATTCGCCCGACTCGGCGCGGCGCTCGTACCCCGCCGCCCACCACGTGCTGGCGAGGTGGTACTGGCTCACGCCGCCGAGGCGCGCCAGTTCGGGCAGCCGCTTTCGAAAGTCATAGGCGTACAGCGTCTTGTCGAAGTCAAAGAGGTAGAGGTCCACGTTGCCATCCACGCTACTCCGGATGTCAGGAATCACCGACCGGCTGCCGGTATCATAAACGTGACATGGCCTCCCTCTACGATTGCTCGGTTGAAACCGAGCTGCTCACCGGCATGCGGCTCGCGCGATCGGCCATCGGCAAGGGCGAGCTCGTAGTGCTGCCGACCGACACCGTCTACGGGGTCGCGGCCGACGCGTTCAACCCGAAGGCCGTCACGCGGCTGCTCGAGGCCAAGGGCCGTGGGCGCCAGTCGCCGCCGCCCGTGCTCATCCCCGGGATCCCCACGCTCGACGCCCTCGCCGAGACCGTGCCCGACGAGGTGCGCGCGCTCGTCGCGGCCTTCTGGCCAGGCGGGCTCACCGTCATCCTGCCCGCGCGCGCGTCGCTCAATTGGGACCTCGGCGACACCAACGGCACCGTCGCCCTGCGCATGCCGTCGAACCGGGTCGTGCTCGAGATCCTGTCCGAGACCGGGCCGCTCGCCGTCTCCAGTGCGAACCTCACCGGCGAGCCCGCCGCGATGACGGCCCAGGAGGCGCAGCGGATGCTGGGCGACAGCGTTTCCATCTACCTCGACGACGGCGAGGCCGGCGGTACCTATCCGGACGCGTCGGCCGCCACCGGGTCGACGATCGTCGACGCGACCGGCCTGTTGCTGCCCGACGGCAAGCTGCGCATCGTGCGCAGCGGTGTGATCTCCGACGACGCGATCCGCGCCATCGTCGGCGAGCGGTGCGCATGATCGCCTACCTGCTGGTCACCGCGATCTCGGCCATCGTCACGTTCGTGCTCGCCTTCCTCATCCTCAAGCTGAGCCACCGCTACCGGCTCTACCCGAAGGTGCGCGAGCGCGACGTGCACACGCGGCCCACTCCGCGACTCGGCGGTATCGCGATGTTCATCGGCATGATCGTCGCGTTCGTGGTCGCGTCGCAGCTGCCCAACCTGAGCCTCATCTTCTCCGAGCCGCTCAAGGTCTGGGGCCTCTTCGCCGCCGCGTTGATCATCGTGCTGATCGGAGTCGGCGACGACATCTGGGATCTCGACTGGATGACCAAGCTCGCGGGCCAGATCATCGCCGGCGGCGTGCTCGCGTGGTCGGGCGTGCAGATCTACACGCTTCCGATCTTCGGGGGAGTGACGTCGCTGTCGCCGACCATGTCGCTCGCCCTGACCGTGCTCGCGGTCGTGCTGGTGATGAACGCCATCAACTTCATCGACGGCCTCGACGGACTCGTCGCGGGCGTCGCGCTGATCGCCAACGGTGTCTTCTTCATCTACAGCTACATCCTCGCCGTCAACACGAACCAGTCCGAGTACTACAACCTGGCATCGCTCATCACCGCGGTGCTCATCGGCGCGTGCATCGGGTTCTTGCCGCTGAACTTCTACCCGGCGAAGCTGTTTATGGGCGATGCCGGCGCGTTGCTCGTCGGACTGCTGATGGCCGCCTCGGCCATCTCGGTCACCGGCAACGTCGACCCGGAGAGCCTCGGCGGACGCCAGCTGCTGCCGGCCTTCATCCCCATCCTGCTGCCCGCCGCCGTGCTGACCCTGCCGCTGCTGGACTTCGCCCTTGCCGTCATCCGTCGCCTGCTCGCCGGAAAATCGCCCTTCGCTGCCGACCGCAAGCATCTGCACCACCGCCTGATGGACATGGGGCACTCCCACCTGCAGTCCGTGCTGATCTTCTACAGCTGGACTGCCGTCGTGGCCGTCGGCTGCCTGTCGTTTATGTTCGTGCCCTGGTACGTATCGACGATCTTCATCGCCGTGGGCTTCGTGGTGTGCACGTTCCTCACCCTCGGCCCGCTGCGCAGGCGCACCCCGCTACGGCGCGAAGCTGAAGCCGCCTCCGAGACGAAAGGGCTTCCGCTGTGAATAGCGCAATGCCGATACTGAAAAACACCATCCTCTTCGGCGGCCTGCTGGCCGTCGCGATCGCCCTGGTCGGTTCGATCATCGGATACCTCGTCGACGGCAGCGTGGGGCTCGTGAGCGCCCTCATCGGCGCGGCTATGGCGTTCGTGTTCCTCGGGGTCACGGCAGGCAGCATCCTGCTCGCCAACCGCATCGCCCACTCCGACTTCCTGAACCCGCTCTTCTTCGTCACGGTGCTCGGCGGCTGGCTGCTGAAGTTCGCCGTCTTCCTCGTTCTGCTCTTCGTGTTGAAAGACCAGCCGTGGATCAACAACGTCGTGTTACTGCTCACCGTGATCGTGGGAGTCGTCGGAAGCCTGGTGGTGGATGTCGTGGTCATAGCACGCTCACGCCAGCCCTACGTCGACGTCGAGCTGCCCGCTTCCGGGCCCTCGTCCGAGGGTGACAACGCGTAGTTCGCCCCTAGTAATAGAGAACGCCGTCGGATTCGTTTCGACCGCGTTCTCTTGATAGGGTTTCCTAAGTACAAAACCCCCACCTTCCATCGCCGTGTTTTGCACGTCCCCGATTCTGGAGTTAGCGCTGTTGCATCTCGCTTTGACCCCGCTACTTCCCTTCGCCGCTGACGACGAGCACGGTGAAGGGGCGTTCCACGCCCCATCCATCAACGAGTTCTTCCCCGACGCGATCTTCTTCGCCGACACCCCGTTCGAGATGAACCGCATCATTCTGATCCGGTTCCTCGCGGTCATCGCGATCGTGCTGATCTTCTGGCTCGGCACCCGGCGTATGAAGCTCATCCCGGGTCGCTTCCAGGGTGCGGTCGAAATGGGACTCGACCTCGTTCGCGTCAACATCGCAGAAGACCTGCTGGGCAAGAAAGACGGCGCCCGCTTCCTGCCGATCCTGACGACGATCTTCTTTATGGTGATCGTGATGAACTTCACGGGCATCATCCCGCTGCTGAATATCGCCGGTACCTCGGTTATCGGCGTACCCCTCGTGCTCGCACTCGTGGCCTATGTGACCTTCATCTACGCCGGCGTCAAGAAGCACCCGGGCAACTTCTTCAAGAACTCGCTCTTCCCGCCCGGAGTTCCCAAGGCGCTGTACATCATCGTGACGCCGATCGAGTTCTTCTCGACCTTCATCCTGCGGCCGATCACCCTCACGCTCCGACTGCTGATGAACATGATCGTCGGCCACTTGCTGCTCGTCCTGTTCTTCGCCGCCACGCACTTCTTCTTCTTCGGCGACGGAAACACCGGCTTCTTCGGACTGTTCGGAATCGGCACCCTCGCCTTCGGCATCGTCTTCACGTTCTTCGAGATCCTCGTCGCCGTGCTGCAGGCCTACGTCTTCACCCTGCTCACCGCCGTCTACCTCCAGCTCGCGCTGGCAGACGAGCACTAAGCGCTTCACAGCCCCTCAGACCAACGCACTACCGATTCGGGCACAAGCCCGGGTCGACATCACGGAAGGAACCACAACGTGGACGCAACATCCATCGTCGCTGAACTCAACGGAAACATCGCAACCGTCGGTTACGGCCTCGCAGCCATCGGCCCGGCAATCGGTGTAGGTATCGTCGTCGGAAAGACGATCGAGTCCGTCGCTCGCCAGCCCGAACTCCAGGGTCGCCTCACGGTGCTCATGTACATCGGTATCGCCTTCACCGAGGCTCTCGCCTTCATCGGTATCGCCACGTACTTCATCTTCCAGTAACCGATCCTGCTAGGGACCCAAATGCTTAACGCATTCACAACCGCAGCGACCGAAGCGGTCGAGCAGAAGAACCCGTTGATCCCCGAGATCTACGACATCATCTGGTCGATCGTTCCTTTCGCGATCATCCTCTTCCTGTTCTGGAAGATCGTTCTTCCCGCCATGCGGAAGACGTTGGATGCGCGTGCCGAGCTCATCGAGGGCGGCATCAAGAAGGCGGAAAACGCTCAGGCTGAAGCCGACGCGGCTCTCGAGGAATACAAGAAGCAGCTGGCCGAGGCTCGCGCCGAAGCCGCTCGTATCCGCGAACAAGCCCGTCTCGACGGCACCGCGATCATCAACGAGCTCAAGGAGCAGGCGACCGTCGAGGCAGCTCGCGTCACCGCCAGCGCCAAGGCGCAGATCGAGGCGGAGCGCCAGGGCGCCATCATCTCGCTGCGCGCCGAAGTCGGCTCGCTCGCCATCGACCTCGCCTCCGGCGTCATCGGCGAGAGCCTCAGCGACGACACGAAGGCGTCGGCCGTCGTCGACCGGTTCCTCGCGGAGCTCGAGGCTTCTGAGAAGGCCAAGGCAGGCAAGTAATGGGTTCGGCAACGAGAGAAGCACTCTCCACCTCGCGTTCGGCACTCGCCGAACTCGGTGGCAAGGCGACACTGGCGACGGGCGAACAACTGCTCGCCGCCGGTCGTGTGCTCGGCACCTCCTTCCAGTTGCGTGCGGCTCTCGCTGACCCGTCTGGTGACAAGGCGGCCAAGCTGTCGATCGTGAACGCGGTCTTCGCGTCGGTCGACGCTACGGCCCGCGAACTGCTCGGCGTGATCGTCACGAACGCGTGGTCGACAGAAGACGACCTGCTTGCAGGCGTCGAAGAGATCGGCATCCGCATCCTCGCGAAGTCCGACCCGTCGGCCAACATCGGCGACGAGCTGTTCTCCTTCGGTAAGGCCGTCGGTTCCGACGCCGAGCTCGAACTCGCGGTCGGCAGCAAGCTCGGTTCCGACGAGGCGAAGGCGGCGCTCGTCGAGCGTCTCCTCGGTTCGAAGGCGAGCAAGCAGACCGTCGCGATCGTCTCGCAGCTCGTGCAGCAGCCTCGCGGCCGCCGCATCGCCGAGCTGCTCAAGTTCGCCGCGAACGTCGTCGCAGACGAGGCCGACCTCGCGGTCGCCACCGTCACGACGGCAGCGGCGATCACGCCCGATCAGCTGACGCGTCTCACGGCGGCCCTCTCGGCGAGCTACGGACGCGGACTTCGCATCAATCACGTGATCGACCCGTCGCTCGTCGGCGGAGTTCGCGTGCAGCTGGGTGACGAGATCATCGACGGCAGCGTCGCATCCAGACTCAACGAACTCAGGCTCCAGCTCGCCTAGCGGCGGCTGCACAGACTTTCCACCAGAAGAGGAAAAAGAAGATGGCAGAACTAACAATCAGCCCGGACGAGATCCGCGACGCGCTGAAAGACTTCGTCAAGGCCTACGAGCCCGGCGCCTCGGCCACCACCGAGGTCGGCTACGTCATCGATGCCGCCGACGGCATCGCCCACGTCGAGGGGCTCCCCGGCGTTATGGCGAACGAGCTCATCAAGTTCTCCAACGGCGTTCTGGGCCTCGCCCAGAACCTCGACGAGAACGAGATCGGCGTCGTCGTGCTCGGTGAATTCATCGACATCGTCGAAGGCATGGAGGTGACCCGCACCGGTGAGGTCCTCTCCGTACCCGTCGGCGACGCCTACCTCGGTCGCGTCGTGGACACCCTCGGTGCCCCGATCGACGGCCTCGGCGAGATCGTCTCCGAGGGTCGTCGTGCTCTCGAGCTTCAGGCTCCCGGCGTTATGCACCGCAAGAGCGTGCACGAGCCGATGCAGACCGGCATCAAGGCCATCGACGCCATGATCCCGATCGGCCGCGGCCAGCGCCAGCTCATCATCGGCGACCGCCAGACCGGCAAGTCGGCGATCGCGATCGACACGATCATCAACCAGAAGGCCAACTGGGAGTCGGGCGACGTCAACAAGCAGGTTCGCTGCATCTACGTCGCCATCGGCCAGAAGGGCTCCACGATCGCCGCCATCAAGGGCGCGCTCGAGGACGCCGGAGCCATGGAGTACACGACGATCGTCGCGGCTCCCGCCTCCGACCCCGCCGGCTTCAAGTACCTCGCCCCGTACACCGGTTCGGCCATCGGCCAGCACTGGATGTACGCCGGCAAGCACGTGCTCATCGTGTTCGACGACCTGTCGAAGCAGGCCGAGGCCTACCGCGCCGTGTCGCTGCTGCTGCGCCGTCCGCCGGGACGCGAGGCCTACCCGGGTGACGTCTTCTACCTGCACTCGCGTCTGCTGGAGCGTTGCGCCAAGCTGTCCGACGAGCTCGGCGCCGGCTCGATGACGGGTCTCCCGCTCATCGAGACGAAGGCGAACGACGTCTCCGCGTACATCCCGACCAACGTGATCTCGATCACCGACGGCCAGATCTTCCTCCAGTCCGATCTGTTCAACGCCAACCAGCGTCCCGCGGTCGACGTGGGAATCTCGGTTTCGCGAGTCGGCGGCGACGCCCAGGTGAAGTCGATCAAGAAGGTCTCCGGAACTCTCAAGCTCGAGTTGGCCCAGTACCGTTCGCTCGAGGCCTTCGCGATGTTCGCATCCGACCTCGACCCCGCGAGCCGTCGCCAGCTTGCCCGCGGCGCCCGCCTCACCGAGCTGCTGCGCCAGCCGCAGTACTCGCCGTACCCGGTCGAAGACCAGGTCGTCTCGATCTGGGCCGGAACCAACGGCAAGCTCGACGAGGTCCCGATCGAAGACGTACTGCGTTTCGAGCGCGAACTGCTCGACTACCTCGGTCGCAACACCGAGGTGCTCACCAAGCTGCGCGACACGAACGTGTTGAGCGACGACATCGTCACCGCCCTCCACGAGGGAGTCGACAAGTTCAAGCTCGAGTTCCAGACCGGTGAAGGCAAGCCGCTGCTCTCGGTCGGATCCGAGAAGTTCGACGAGCTCGCCAAGGAAGACGTCAACCAGGAAAAGATCGTCAAGCAGAAGCGCTAAGCGCCTCTCCTCCGATCGACGACTGAAACCAAAGGAATAAAGACATGGGAGCGCAACTTCGGGTCTACCGGCAGAAGATCAAGTCTGCCCAGACGACCAAGAAGATCACTCGGGCCATGGAGCTCATCTCCGCTTCGCGCATTCAAAAAGCGCAGCAGCGGGTTGCAGCATCCGGGCCGTATTCACGCGCTGTGACGCGCGCCGTGTCGGCTGTCGCCACGTTCTCCAACGTCGACCACATCCTCACGACGGAACCGGAGAAGATCGAGCGCGCAGCGATCGTCATCTTCTCCTCCGACCGCGGTCTCGCCGGCGCTTTCAGCTCCAGTGTGCTGAAGGAAGCCGGCGAACTCGCTGCCCTGCTGCAAAGCCAGGGCCGCGAGGTCGTCTACTACCTGGTCGGGCGCAAGGCGATCGCGAACTTCGCGTTCCGCAAGCGTGCGTCCGAGCAGCAGTGGACCGGCTCGACCGAGCGTCCGGAATTCGAAACCGCGCAGTCGATCGGCGAGGCCCTCGTGGCCAAGTTCATCCAGCCGGCGAGCGAGGGCGGGGTCGACGAGATCCACATCGTCTTCAACCGTTTCGTAAGCGTGGTGACCCAGGTTCCCGAGGTCGTGCGTCTGCTGCCTCTCGAGGTCGTCGAAGGCGTCGAGAGCCCCGAGCCCAGCGACGTGTTGCCGCTCTACGAGTTCGAGCCCGAGGTCAGCGATGTACTCGACGCTCTGCTTCCCGTCTACATCGAGAGCCGCATCTTCAACGCAATGTTGCAGTCGGCTGCGTCTGAGCACGCCGCCCGTCAGCGTGCGATGAAGTCGGCAAGCGACAACGCCGACAAGCTCATCAAGGACTACACCCGACTGTCGAACAACGCTCGCCAGTCCGAGATCACCCAACAGATTTCCGAGATCGTTGGCGGCGCAGACGCCCTCAGCTCGGCGAAATAGAACCTCAGGAGAATAGGGAAGCCATGACTACCTCAGCCCCCGCCGCCACGCCGGATGTGGCCACGCCCGCCGGCGTCGGCCGCATCGCCCGCGTAACCGGCCCCGTCGTCGACATCGAGTTCCCGCACGACTCGATTCCCGGCATCTACAACGCTCTCAAGACGACGATCACCGTCGGCGACCAGACTAACGAGATCACCCTCGAGGTCGCACAGCACCTCGGCGACGACCTCGTCCGCGCCATCGCGCTCAACCCGACCGACGGACTCGTCCGCGGCCAGGAAGTCCGCGACTCCGGCGAGCCGATCACCGTGCCCGTCGGTGACATCACCAAGGGCAAGGTCTTCAACGTCATCGGCGACATCCTCAACAACGAGGGTGGCGAGCCGATCGAGATCACCGAGCGCTGGCCCATCCACCGCAAGCCCCCGGCATTCGACCAGCTCGAGTCGAAGACCGAGCTCTTCGAGACCGGTATCAAGGTCATCGACCTTCTCACGCCGTATGTTCTCGGCGGAAAGATCGGCCTCTTCGGTGGAGCCGGCGTCGGCAAGACCGTTCTGATCCAGGAAATGATCCAGCGCGTCGCGCAGGACCACGGTGGAGTGTCCGTGTTCGCCGGTGTCGGCGAGCGCACCCGTGAGGGCAACGACCTCATCGCCGAAATGGAAGAGGCCGGCGTCTTCGACAAGACCGCCCTAGTCTTCGGCCAGATGGACGAGCCGCCGGGAACGCGTCTGCGCGTAGCCCTCTCGGCCCTGACGATGGCTGAGTACTTCCGCGACGTGCAAAAGCAAGACGTTCTGCTGTTCATCGACAACATCTTCCGCTTCACCCAGGCCGGTTCCGAGGTGTCGACGCTGCTCGGCCGCATGCCGTCCGCCGTCGGTTACCAGCCGAACCTCGCCGACGAGATGGGTGTGCTCCAGGAGCGCATCACCTCGACCCGTGGCCACTCGATCACTTCGCTGCAGGCGATCTACGTGCCCGCCGACGACTACACCGACCCGGCCCCGGCGACCACGTTCGCCCACCTGGACGCCACAACCGAGTTGTCGCGTGAGATCGCATCGAAGGGCCTCTACCCGGCCGTCGACCCGTTGACC
>NZ_JBKKAD010000124.1:0-2648 GCF_046714715.1 Conyzicola sp.
CCGCCGTACTTCACCACGATCGTCTTGCCGTGGTAGCGCTTGAGCCAGGGCAGGGCGCCGGCGAGGGTGCTGGCCTTGGCGGGGTCAGGTCGGGTCATGTCGGGGTCCCTGCGGAATCGGGAGCGCAGCGAGCGATTTCGTGGGGTGAGTTCATGAGGAGTACGCACTGTTCTCGTGGACGTAGGCATGGGTGAGGTCGTTGGTCCAGACGGTCGCCCGGTCGGCGCCCGACTTGAGGTCGATGGTCACGCTGACCTCGCGCGGCTTCAAGTCGACCGTCGCGGGGTCGGCGGCCGGGGTGGAGTTGCGGCAGACCCACACGCCGTTCATGGCGACGTCGAGGTCTGCCGGGTCGAACGCCGCGTCGGTGGTGCCGATGCTGGCCAGCACCCGGCCCCAGTTGGGGTCGTTGCCGAAGACGGCGGCCTTGAACAGGTTGTTGCGGGCGACCGAGCGGCCCACCTCGACGGCGTCGTCTTCGCTCACGGCGTTGATCGTCTCGATCGAGATGTTGTGGCTCGCGCCCTCGGCGTCGGCCTGCAGCTGCGCGGCGAGGTCGGCGCACACGGCGGTGACCGCGGCCGTGAAGACCTCGAGGCTGGGCGAGACGCCGGATGCCCCGCTCGAGAGCAGAGAGACCTGGTCGTTGGTCGACATGCAGCCGTCGGAATCGAGCCGGTCGAACGTCACGCGGGTGGCGGAGCGGAGCGCGGCGTCGAGGTCGGCCGAGCCGAGCTGGGCATCGGTGGTGATGACGACGAGCATCGTGGCGAGCCCGGGGGCGAGCATGCCCGCGCCCTTCGCCATGCCGCCGACCGACCAGCCGGCGCCCTGCACGACCGACTCCTTCGGCTTCGAGTCGGTGGTCATGATCGCGAGGGCGGCGTCGTGCCCGCCGTCGTCGTTCAGGGCGGGGATCGCGGTGGCGACCCCGCCGATGACCTTGTCGCGGAAGTCCTGGCCGCCGACACCGATGAGACCGGTGGAGCAGACGAGCACGTCGCCTGCCGAGACGCCGAGTCCCTCGGCGACAGCCTCGGCGGTGGCGTGGGTGGTCTGGAAGCCGAAGGCGCCCGTGTAGCAGTTGGCCCCGCCGGAGTTGAGCACGACCGCCTCGACGATGCCGTCGCCGATCACCTGCTGCGACCAGATGATGGGGTTCGCTTTGGCGCGGTTGCTGGTGAACACGACGGCGGCCGCCTTGTTCGGGCCGAGGTTCTGCACGAGGGCGACGTCGTTCTTGCCGGTGCTTTTGAGGCCGGCGACTACTCCGGCGGCGACGAATCCGGCCGCATTGGTGACGCTCACGGTGCTACTCCATTGGTGCTCAGGCCGGTCGTCTCCACGAAACCGAGCGCGATATTGGCGGATTGGATGGCGGCTCCGGCCGTGCCCTTAACGAGATTGTCGATCGCGGTGACCGTGACGACCCTCCGCGTGGTCTCGTCGACGGCGAGGCCGACGAGCGCCGTGTTGGCGCCGACGGTGTCGGCCGTGCGCGGGAACTCACCCGCGGGCAGCAGGTGCACGAACGGCTCGTCGGCGTAGGCGGTCTCGAATGCCGCGCGCACCTGGTCGGCGGTGACACCCGGCGCGAGCTTCGCGGTGCTGGTGGCCAGGATGCCGCGGCTCATCGGCACGAGCATGGGGGTGAAGGAGATGCCGACGTTCGCGCCGCCGGCGAGGGTGAGGTTCTGCACGATCTCGGGGGTGTGGCGGTGGCTGCCGCCGACGCCGTAGGCCGACGCCGAACCGAGGATCTCGCTCGCCAGCAGGTTCGTCTTCAGCGCCTTACCGGCACCGGACGGGCCTACGGCGAGCACGGCGACGAGATCGTCGCCCTCGATGAGACCTGCCTGGATGCCCGGCGCGAGTCCGAGGGAAATGGCGGTGACGTTGCATCCGGGAACCGCAATGCGCGTGGCCCCGACGATCTCGTCACGGTGCTTGGAACCGTCGGCATGCAGCAGCTCGGGCAGGCCGTACGTCCAGGCCCCGAAGAACTCGCCGCCGTAGAACGCGGCCCAGTCGGACGCGCTGGTGAGCCGGTGGTCGGCGCCGCAGTCGATCACGAGGGTGCCCTCGGGCAGGGCGGCGGTGATCTCGCCGGACTTTCCGTGCGGCAGGGCGAGGAAGACGACGTCGTGGCCCGCGAGGTTCTCGGGGGTCGTCTCGACGAGGGTCAGGTGGGACAGGGAGCGGAGATGGGGCTGCAGCGCGATGAGCGGCTGCCCGGCGTTCTGGAACGCGGTGACGGTGGTGACGGTGAACTCCGGATGCGCGGCCAACAACCGCAGGAGCTCACCCCCGGCGTAGCCGCTTGCGCCGGCGACGGCAACGGAAAGTGACATGACTCAACCTTATTCAGTGGGGACGAGGAGGGAATGAGGCGGCGGCGAGAGCGACGGGGCCGGGGAATAGATCAACCCGGGTCGCGAACTCGACGCCTAGAGTCGCTCGGAGGTGGCGCGACGTCGCAGCCCGAAAGACAGCACGGTGCTGATCGAGACTGCGTTGCGAGAAATGGCCACAGGCCGACTGTACTACGGGTGTGGTGCGGGAGCCGAATCGGGGCGGGCGGATGAAGCGACGGCGCGGGACCCTCGCCGCGGTAGTGCGGTTGTGGCGGGTGTCGACCTCTCGACACC
>NZ_JBKKAD010000125.1:0-4276 GCF_046714715.1 Conyzicola sp.
GTCGAAACTGCCCGGCCCTTCGTTGTAGCTGCCTGCGACTATTCGGCGACCGCGTAGGCGGGCGCCACGGCGTTCTTCGCATCGCCCACGCGGTGCACGCGCAGGTCGTTGGTGAAGCCGGAGATTCCGGGAGGCGAACCGGAGATCACCACGACGACGTCGCCGACCTGCGCGAGACCCTCGCCGAGCAGAATCTCGTCGACCTGGATGTACATCGCGTCGGTGTGAGTGACCCGCTCGACCACGTAGGAGTCGATGCCCCAGATCAGCGCCATGCGGCGGCGGATCGCGGGGTCGGGCGTGAACGCCTTCATCGGCACGTTGAAGCGCAGGCGCGACATGCGGCGCGCCGAGTCGCCCGACTCGGTGAAGATGCAGACGAACTTCGCCTCGACGAACGTCGCCACCTCGGCGGCGGCGAGGGTGATGGCGCCACCCTGCGTGCGGGGCTTGGTGCCGAGCTCGGGGATGCGCTCGAGTCCGTGCTCCTCCGTGGAGGCCACGATGCGTGCCATGGTCTGCACGGTGATGACGGGGTACTCGCCGACGCTGGTCTCGCCGCTGAGCATGACGGCGTCCGCGCCATCCAGAACCGCGTTCGCGACATCGGATGTCTCGGCTCGCGTGGGCACGGGGCTGGAGATCATCGACTCGAGCATCTGCGTCGCGACGATGACCGGCTTGGCCATACGACGCGAGAGCTCGACCGCGCGCTTCTGCACGATCGGCACGGCCTCGAGCGGCAGTTCTACGCCCAAATCGCCGCGGGCGACCATGATGGCGTCGAACGCGTCGATGATTGCCTCGAGGTTGTCGACGGCCTGGGGCTTCTCGATCTTGGCGATGACGGGAACCCGGCGGCCCTCCTCCTCCATGATCTCGTGCACGCGCACGATGTCGGTGGCGTCACGCACGAACGACAGGGCGATGAGATCGCAGCCGAGGCGGAGGCCCCAACGCAGGTCGTCCTCGTCTTTCTCGCTCAGCGCGGGAACGTTGACGGCGACACCGGGCAGGTTGATGCCCTTGTTGTTCGACACGGCACCCGCGACGATCACGACCGTCGAGACGACGGGACCCTCGACGCCGGTGACCTGCACCTTGACCTTGCGGTCGTCGATGAGGAGGAAGTCCCCGGCGCTGACGTCCTGCGGAAGGCCCTTGAAGGTCGTTCCGGAGAGCTCGCGCGTTCCGACCACGTCTTCGGTGGTGATCTTGAAGACGTCGCCGACGGCGAGGTCGTACGGGCCGCCCTCGAACTTTCCGAGGCGGATCTTCGGTCCCTGGAGGTCGACCATCACGGCGACGGCTCGACCGGAGTCCTCCGCTGCCTGGCGCACATTGGCGTACACGGCCTCGTGAACGTCGTACGAGCCGTGGCTGAGGTTCATTCTCGCCACGTCGACACCCGCGTCGATAATCGCGCGGATGTTTTCATAGCTGGAGGTTGCCGGGCCGAGCGTAGCGACGATTTTCGCGCGTCTCATGAGTTCCTTCTGTGGTGGGTTGGGGTGAATCGGGTGGAGAAGTGGACGGTGGGGTGAGCGTGTCGAACCTAGATGGCGATCGCGTGGTCGGTCGGCTTGACCGGGAACGGCAGTTGCGTCGTCCCTTCAAGGTACCGATCAACGGCGGACGCCGCAGCACGACCTTCGGCGATCGCCCAGACGATCAGCGACTGTCCGCGACCCGCGTCACCGGCGATGAAGACGCCGGATTCGCTCGTCTGGTAGTCGCCGTCGCGGCCCAGGTTGCCTTTTGCGTCGATCGGCACGGGCAGCTGCTCGTCGATCGTGTGGGTCTCGGGACCGGTGAAGCCCATCGCGAGCAGCACGAGGTCGGCGGGGATTTCACGTTCCGTTCCCGCCTTGGGAACCCGGCGTCCATCGAGGTATTCGGTTTCGGCGACGCGGATCGCGCGCACCTCGCCGGCCTCGTTCGACAGGAACTCGATCGTCGACGCGAGGAAGACGCGCTCGCCACCCTCTTCGTGGGCGCTCGACACCTCGAACAGGGTCGGTGCCATCGGCCAGGGCTGGTGGTCGGGACGCTCGGCCGCGGGCTGCGTGCCGATCGCCAGGTTGGTCACCGAGAGGGCGTGCTGGCGGTGCGCGGTGCCGATGCAGTCGGCTCCCGTGTCGCCGCCGCCGAGAACGACGACGTGCTTGCCCTCGGCGTGGATCTGCTCGGAGACGGAGTCGCCGGCACCCACGCGGTTCTGCTGCACGAGGTAGTCCATGGCGAAGTGCACACCGAGCAGGTCGCGGCCGGGGATCGGCAGGTCGCGGGGCACGGTCGCGCCGGTCGCGACGATCACGGCGTCGTAGCGGGCGCGCAGGTCGCTCCACGAGATGTCGACGCCGATGGTGACGCCGGCGCGGAAACGTGTCCCCTCCGCCTGCATCTGCGCGAGTCGCGCCTCGATGTGCTTCTTCTCCATCTTGAAGTCGGGGATGCCGTAGCGCAGCAGGCCGCCGATGCGGTCGTCACGCTCGAACACCGCCACCGTGTGGCCGGCGCGCGTGAGCTGCTGCGCGGCGGCGAGCCCGGCGGGACCGGAGCCGACGACGGCCACCGTCTTGCCCGTGAGGCGCTCGGGCGGGTGCGGGGTGACCCAGCCCTTCTGGTAGGCCTCGTCGATGATGGAGACTTCGACGTTCTTGATGGTGACGGCCGGCTGATTGATGCCGAGAACGCAGGATGACTCGCACGGTGCCGGGCAGAGCCGGCCGGTGAACTCGGGGAAGTTGTTCGTCGCGTGCAGGCGCTCGATGGCCTGGTGGCCTTCGCCGCGCCACATCAGGTCGTTCCACTCGGGGATCAGGTTGCCGAGCGGGCAACCCTGATGGCAGAACGGGATGCCGCAGTCCATGCAGCGCCCCGCCTGCTTGCGCACGGTCGCAGAGTCGCCCTGCTCGTAGACCTCTTTCCAGTCCATCAGGCGCAGTGCGACCGGACGACGGGCGGGGAGCTCGCGCTCCTTTACCTTCAGGAATCCCTTCGGATCAGCCACCGGTAACCTCCATGATTCTCGACCAGACAACGTCGCCGTCGGGGTCGAGACCCTCGGCGACGGCCGTCTGTCGTGTTGCTATGACCGCCGCATAGTCGCGAGGCAGGACCTTCACGAATCGAGCGATCGTTTCGTCGATGGTGTCGAGCATCCGTCGCGCGACGGCGGACTCGGTTTCGTCGAAGTGCCGCTGCAGGAGATCGGTGAGGATCTCCACGTCGGCGCTTCCGAGCGGCAGCAGGGTGAGCTCGCCGCTGGCGA
The DNA here is from genome assembly GCF_046714715.1 of Conyzicola sp. Taxonomy (GTDB): domain Bacteria; phylum Actinomycetota; class Actinomycetes; order Actinomycetales; family Microbacteriaceae; genus Conyzicola. Next base: position 3,275 of record NZ_JBKKAD010000125.1, read on the forward strand.
GGGAGTCGGGGTTCACCCGTTCCTGCCTGAGGTCGTAGATGTAGGCGGTACCGCCCGACATTCCGGCTCCGAGGTTGCGTCCCGTCTCGCCGAGGATCACGGCGAGTCCACCGGTCATGTACTCGAGGGCGTGGTCTCCCACTCCCTCGACGACCGCCGTGGCACCGGAGTTGCGCACGAGGAATCGCTCGCCCACGATGCCGCGCAGGAACATCGATCCCTGGGTGGCTCCGTAGCCGATGACGTTTCCGGCGATGACGTTGTTCTCGGCTGCGAAGCTGCTGCGCGCGTCGGGCAGCACCACGATCTCGCCGCCGCACAGGCCCTTGCCCACGTAGTCGTTGCTGTCGCCGACGAGACGCAGGCGGATGCCGCTCGGCAGGAAGGCGCCGAGCGACTGGCCGGCGGTGCCCGACAGGTTGACCTGGATGGTGCCGGACGGCAGGCCGTTCTCACCGTGACGCAGAGTGACCGCGTTGCCGAGCATCGTTCCGACGGCGCGTTCGGTGTTCTTGATCGGCAGGTCGATGACGACGGGCGTGCCGTGCTCGAGCGCGTTCTCGCTCTGACGGATCAGCTCGACATCGAAGTGCTTCTCGAGCTCGTGGTCCTGCGCGCGGAAGTTACGGCGCGGCGCGTCATCCGCGAATTTCGGTCCGACGAGCACCGGGGTCAGGTCGAGCCCGTCGGCCTTCCAGTGCTCTACCGCGCCGTTCACGTCGAGCATCTCGTGGTGGCCGACCGCCTCTTCGATCGAGCGGAACCCGAGCGCCGAGAGGTACTCGCGCACCTCCTGGGCCAGGAACTCGAAGAAGTTGACGACGAACTCGGGCTTGCCGCTGAAGCGGGCACGCAGTTCGGGGTTCTGGGTGGCGATTCCGACCGGGCAGGTGTCGAGGTGGCAGACGCGCATCATGACGCAGCCCTCGACGACGAGGGGCGCCGTGGCGAACCCGAACTCCTCCGCGCCGAGCAGCGCGCCGACGATCACGTCGCGGCCCG
>NZ_JBKKAD010000126.1:0-9098 GCF_046714715.1 Conyzicola sp.
TGCCGGGCAGCGCCAGGAGCGAGGGCACGTCTTCGGGCACGATGCCGCCGTGACGTTCGGTGATGGCGACGGCGGCGGCGTGCAGATTCAGCGCGCGCCGCGGGTAGCCGAGGCTCGCCCACGCGCGAACGGCGTCGCCGGGGGACGCCGCCGCCAGGTCGGCCGGGGTGGGCCAGCGGTCGAGCCACTGCTCGAGGCGCGGAATGACCCGCACGACGGGCGTCTGCTGCAGCATGAATTCGCTGACGAGCGTGCCCCACGCGGTGAAGCCGGCACGGCGCCACGGCAGGTCGCGGCCGTTGACTGCGAACCAGTCGCTGACGGCCGGTGCGATGCTCACACCCCCAGCCTAAGCGCGGCGTAGGCTGACGATATGACGCCCTGGCAGCCCGAGAAGAAAGACGTGCTCTCGGCTCTCGCCGACGACATCCTGCACAACTACGGCAAGGGGCGCACCGTCGTCGCGATCGACGGTGTCGACGTCTCCGGTACGGGGGACTTCGGCGACGATCTCGCCGCGTCGATGCGCCTGAAGGGTCACGCCGTGTTCTGCGCGTCGATCGAGGGGTTCCACCGCCCGCGCGTCGAGCGCTACGCCCGTGGCCGAGACTCGCCCGAGGGCTTCTACCGCGACTCCTACGACTACCTGACCTTCCAGCGCACGCTGATCCAGCCGTTCCGCATGGGCGGCAGCACCGGATTCGTGGCGGCCGCCTTCGATGTCGCGCGCGACGCCGGCGTCGAGCCGGTCTGGCTCACCGGCCCCGCCGACGCGCTGCTGATCGTCGACGGCAGCTTCCTCAACCGCCCCGAGCTGCGCGGGTTGTGGAACTACTCGATCTGGCTCGAGGTGTCGGAGGACGAGGCCGCCCTGCGGCGGGCCGAGCGTGACAGCGCGTCGCCGAACCCGCGGCCGCAACGTCACCTTCGCTACAGCGGCGCGCAGGCCCTCTACGCCGCGGAGTCGAAGCCCCGCACGACCGCGACGGCCATCGTCGACAACACCGACGCCGACCACCCCCGCCGCCGCTTCGCGGACAGCTGCTAGCTGCTAGCTGCTCGCTAGGCCGCGGTATCGCTCTCGGTAGCGGTCGCCACGCGGGCGATGACGACCTCGGGAACGACGAAAGCCCTGCTCGATTCCACCTCGTGCACCAGCCGCACGATGAGCGCGTTGATCGGTGTGGGCACACCGAGCCGTTCGCCCGCCGCCACGACGGCGCCGTTCAGGTAGTCGATCTCGGTGGGCTGGTCGCGGCGGATGCTCTGCAGCGTCGAGCCGGGGTTCGGCGTGGTTCCCATCCGCCGACGCAGCACGCGCGGCAGGGCCTCCGCCGCCCACAGGGGCGCCCGCGCGAACGCGGCGAGGATTGGCGCGCTGAGCCCGCCGAGGGGCACGAAACGCACACCGTCCGCCCGTGCGACGCTCACGGCCTCGCGCATGCTGCGGGTGAGCACGCGGCGCAGCCCGCGGTGCGCGATAACGTCTTGCACGCTGAGTCCGGTCACGGCGGGCAGCGCGTTCAGCTGGTTGAAGACGAGCTTGGTCCACTGCGCGGAGGCGAAGTCGTCGACGCGCTTGACCGGCATAACGGCGCCGAGTACGCGCACGACGAGTGCCGTCGCCTCGGCGTCGTCGCCGCCGACGAAGGTCGGGCTGGCGGTGGTGACGGCGATCCTGCCGGGGGAGTGGTAGCTGGCTGCGAACATCGCGAGCGCCCCGACGACGGGGTTGTCGCCGACCGCGGAACGCGCGGCTTCCACCCCGCCGAGGCCGTTCTGCACGGTGACGACGGGTGCGCCGCCGATGGCCGCCAGGTTGTCGGAAAGTGCCGCCGCGGCATCCTGAGCCTTGGTCGCGACGAACACGAGCTCGGCGCCGGGCGCGAGTCTCTCGGCGGCCGTCACCCGCACGTCGTGGCTGCCCCACTGCCCGCGCAGCTTGATGCCGTCGCGCCGGATGGCCTCGAGATGCGCGCCCCTGGCCGTGACGGCGACGTCGTGGCCGCCCGCGGCGAGCAGCGCCGCGATGGCGCCACCCACGGCGCCGGCTCCGATCACCGCAATTCGCATGGGGAAAGACTATGCGCTCCCGGATGTGCGTCCGCTCCGGCTAGCGCTATTAGCCGTTGATAGAATGGGCGGATGAGCGGCGCAACAGACGGAGACGATCGATGAAGCCGCCGACCAACCCGGCCAGCGGCATCCTGCTCGTCGACAAGCCGCAGGGCATCACGAGCCACGACGTCGTCGCCCGCACCCGCAAGCTCGCCGGCACCCGCAAGATCGGCCACGCGGGCACCCTCGATCCGATGGCGACCGGCCTCCTCGTGCTGGGCATGAACAGCTCGACGCGGCTGCTGACCTTCGTCGTGGGGCTCGGCAAGGAATATCTCGCGACGATCCGCCTCGGCCAGTCGAGCGATACGGATGACGCGGAGGGCACCCTCGGCGACGCGGCCGACGTCTCGGCGATCACCCACGACCAGATCGCCGCCGGTATCGCGCGGCTGACGGGGGAGATCTCCCAGGTGCCGAGCAGCTTCAGCGCGATCAAGGTGGACGGCAAGCGCGCCTATGCCCTGGCCCGCGCCGGCGAGGATGTCGAGCTGAAGTCGCGCACCGTCACCATCTCGGCCTTCGACGTTCTCGAGACCCGCCGGTCCGCCGCGTTCCTCGACCTCGACGTGCGCGTCGAATGCTCGAGCGGCACCTACATCCGAGCGCTCGCCCGGGATCTCGGCGACGCGCTCGGCGTCGGCGGTCACCTCACGGCCCTGCGCCGCACGAGGGTGGGGCCGTTCGACGTCGCCGAGGCGTCCACCCTCGAGACCCTGGTCGTGAACGACCGGCTGCTCAGCCCGGCCGCCGTCGCCGGCTCGCTCTTCCCGTCGCACCGCCTCGAGGAACAGGACGTGATCGACCTCGTGCACGGCAAACGCCTCACGGTGCCCGCTCTCGAGGGCACAACCGGTCCGATCGCGGGGCTCGGCCCCGACGGCCGGCTGGTCGGGCTGCTCGAGGCGAACGGCGCCACCGTGCGGGCCATCGTGAACTTCCCGACCGACGAGGTGCTGGCGTGACAGAGATGACAGGTGACCAGAAGTGATCGAGTGGTTCACCTACGCGCAGATCGCCGTCGCGCTGGTCGCGGGGCTGCTGGCGCTCGCGCTCGGCCTCGCAGGCCGGCCCCCGGCCGACCTGACCATGGGCGCCACCGCCCTCGTCGGCCTGCTGCTGATCGTGCAGGTCGTGATCTCCCTGCTCGCGCCCGCCTTCGGCAACACCGCGAGCGGCAGCACTCTCGAGTTCTGGGTCTACCTCGTAACGGCCGCGCTCATCCCGCCGCTCGCCATCGTCTGGGGCCTCGTCGACCGCACGCGCTGGAGCACCGCCGTACTCGGTGTCGCCTGTCTCGCGGTCGCGGTGATGGTCTACCGCATGTATCAAATCTGGTTCGTTCAGGTCGCGTAATCTAGGAACAATGACCACCACGACTCCCTCACGTTCGGCCGGTATCGGGCGCGTGCTCATCGCCGTCTACGCGCTGCTCGCCCTCGCGGCGACCGGTCGATCCGTCTTCCAGCTGCTCGACGACTTCGACAAGGCTCCCGTCGCCTACTCGCTCTCGGCACTGGCCGCGGTGGTCTACATCGTCGCCACGATCGCGCTCATCGCTCCGGGCGCCGGCTGGTACCGCGTGGCCTGGATCACCATCTCGTTCGAACTGCTCGGGGTGCTCGTGGTGGGGCTGCTCAGCATCTTCGATCCCGTGCTCTTCCCGGCGAAGACCGTCTGGTCGGGCTTCGGTGCGGGGTACGGCTACGTGCCGCTCGTGCTGCCGATGCTCGGGATGCTCTGGCTCTACCGCCGCCGCCCGCGCGCCGTCGTCGCCGACGATGCCGCCCTCGCGAGAAGCACCGGGGTCTAGGCGTGCAGTTCTTCCAGTCGCTCGGCGAGATTCCCGCCGGGTTCGGTCCGAGCGCGGTCGCGATCGGCAAGTTCGACGGGGTGCACGCCGGCCACCGGCGGGTCATCGCCGAGCTGCGCGACGTCGCCGCGCGCGACGCGCTGCAGGCGACCATCGTGACGTTCGACCGGCACCCGGTGGCCCTGCTGCGGCCGGAGTCCTGCCCGCCGCCCCTCGTCAGCAACGCGCAGAAGGTCGAGTTGCTCGCCGAGGCGGGGGTGGATGCCACGGTGATGCTGGCCTTCGACCGCGCCTTCAGCGAGCAGTCGCCGCTCGAGTTCGTGGAGCGCATCCTCGTCGACGCACTCCGGGCGAAGGTCGTGATGGTGGGGGCCGACTTCCGCTTCGGCAACCGCGGCAGCGGCACCGTCGACACCCTGCGCGAGTTCGGCCAGCGCTTCGGCTTCGCCGTGCAGGTGATCGACGACGTCGTCGAGCCCGAGTCGGACTCGCGGGTGTCGCGTCGCGCGTCGTCCACGTGGATCCGCGAGCTGCTGGCCGCCGGCCGCGTGGCCGAGGCCGCGGTCGTGCTCGGACACGAGCCGACGGTGCGCGGCGAGGTGGTCATGGGTGCGCAGCGCGGTCGTGCGCTCGGCTTCCCGACGGCCAACCTGTCGCCGCGCAGCGAGGGGTTCATCCCGGGCGACGGCGTCTACGCTGCGTGGTTCACCGCCGACGGCGTACGGTACGGCGCCGCCGTCTCCATCGGCAACAACCCCACCTTCGACGGGGTGCCCGAGAAGCAGGTCGAGGCGCACGTGCTCGACGAGACCATCGACCTCTACGGCAAGGTCGTCGAGGTGGCGTTCGTCAAGTACATCCGCGGCCAGGTGAAGTACTCCACCATCGAGGCGCTCATCGAACAGATCGCCGACGACGAACTGAAGGTGCGCGTCATCCTCGGCTACCCCGAGAAGGGCGCGGGCCAGAGCGCGACTGCCTAGGGTTTGATCAGCGCCTAGGTCTTGATCAACCGGGCGAGCGGCACCCGCACGCCGTGCTGGATCTTCTCCACGACATCGGCCGGAATGCTGCCCACGATCGGCAACTCCAGCTCTTTCGCCCACGAGCCGATCTTCTCGACGATCTCGTCGGCGGGCAGGTCGCGCAGAAACGGTTGGATCTGCGCCCACATCGGCTCGAGTGCCTTGATGTCGAAGTGCTTGCCGCCGAAGAGGTTGCCCACCACTCCCTCGAGACCCCCGATGTCGAATCCGCCTGATTTTTCAGCCACGGTCTCCTCCTTTTTCTCCATCGTAGGACGCGGGTAGACCCGTGCGGCCGTAGAGGAACAGCACGATGGTCGCGCCCGCCGCCGTGCTCTCGGGACCGCGACCGACCGACCAGTCGCCGTCTCCCGCAACCAGGGTCAGGTCGCGCAGCACCGCCCGGATCGGCAATGGCGCGTTCAGGGCCCGGGCGACGGCCACGGCGCCCAGCGAAACGGGGTCGATGTCGATCGCCGTGTGCGTCGCTTCGGCGATGTCGAGCGCCGTGATCACCGCGGCGGCGAGGTCGCCGAGGGGGCGCCGCCGCGGATAGTCAGCCGTCAGCGAGCGGAGGACGCCCGGCAGGTCGTCGGACATCGCGCGGGGCGAGCGGCGGCTGATGGCCGCGGCGGCGCGCTGCCGACGGGTCGACCGCAGGCGCCAGACAAGCCGCGCGAGGTCGTCCTGCACCGCCGCCCTGGCGTCGGGGGCGAGACCGTCGACGAGGCCGGCCAGGCTAGTGAGCACGGCGGCGGTACGGTCGCTCCAGTCGCCCGTGACCCCGCTCTCGTCTCGGCGGGGACGCTGGCTCAGCGGCAGGTACCTCGATACATCGCTCATCGGCACCCACTGTACTGCGGCGCACCCCGCGCCGGCTCGCGGCCGTCAGCGCCGTAAACTGGTCGGATGCCTTCGCCCGCCCGTCTCCCGCTGTGGGCGGGCCGCTCTCTCGCCCTCGTCGGCATCCTCCTCGTCGCCCTGAGCCTGCGCTCCGCGGTCGCGGCGATCTCGCCGATCGTCGACGAGATCGGCGTCGACATCCCGCTCTCGAGCGTGGCCATCGGCCTCATCGGCATGCTGCCGCCGATCTTCTTCGCGGTCTCCGGGTTCATCGGTCCCTTTGTCTCGCGCCGCCTCGGCCTCGAGGGCGCGATCGTGGTCGCCATCGGGCTCATGGTCGTGGGACACATTGCGCGGGCCGCATCCGGAACCTTCGCGATGCTCCTGATCGGCAGCGCCGTCGCCCTTCTCGGCATCGGCGTCTGCAACGTGCTGCTGCCGCCCGTCGTCAAGCGCTATTTCCCCGACCGTGTCGGCTTCATCACGTCTACCTATGCCACCCTCATGGCGGTCAGCACCGCGCTGCCGTCGGTGCTCGCCGTGCCCGTGAGCGAGGCGCTGGGGTGGCGCTTCTCGCTCGCGATCTGGGCCGCCGTGGCAGCCACCGCCCTCGTGCCGTGGATCATGCTGCTGGTGCGTCACCGCCGCGACCGCGCCGCGGCGCTGCTCGACGAGACGACGGAGCCGGAGATTCCGGATGCGGCCCTCGAAGGCCGGCTCTGGAGATCGCCCGTCGCGGTGGCGATCGCGATCACGTTCTCGGTCTCGACGGTCAGCGCCTACTCGATGTTCGCCTGGCTGCCCCAGATCCTCGTCGACCTCGTGGGCGTCAGCCCCGCCGCGAGCGGCAACCTGCTCGCCGTCTACGCCATCGCGGGGCTCCCGGCCTCGATCGTCGCCCCCATCCTCGTGAGCCGCCTGCGCAGCCCGGCCTGGCTCATCGTGCTCGGCGTGTTCTTCTTCGTCGCCGGCTACCTCGGCCTGCTCCTCGTGCCCGGCACCCTCACGGTGTTGTGGGTGCTGCTCGCCGGAGCCGGGCCGATCCTGTTCCCGATCTGCCTCGTGCTCATCAACAAGCGCACCCGCACGCACACGGGCGCGGTGGCGCTCAGCGGGTTCGTGCAGGGCATCGGCTACACGATCGGCGCGTTCGGGCCGCTGCTCGTCGGTGTGCTGCACGACGCGACCGGCGGCTGGGCCGTGCCGCTGACGTTCCTGCTCGTGCTCTCGCTCGTCGGCGTCGTCGGTGCCGTCGTGCTGTCACGGCCCGGCATGGTCGAGGACCAGCTGGCGCGCTGAACCGATTCGGCTACGCGATCATCTCGGCGCGGTGCACGAGCGCGGCCGATCCGATGAGCGGGCCGGCGTCGGAGAGCGCCGAGGGCACCACCTTCACCTTGGTCACGAAGCCGAAGGCCACGCGCTTGGCGATGGCTTCGCGGATGAACCGGAAGAGGTCGGGCGTCACGCGCGAGAACCCGCCGCCGATGGCCACGATGTCGAGATCGTCGAGCGCGGCGGCCGAGGCGATGGCCTGCCCGATGGCGCGGCCGGAGCGTTCGACGGCCGCCCGGGCGATCGGGTCGCCGGCGGCGTAGGCGGCGGCGAGGTCTTCGCCGGTCGCGCCCGTGAAACCCTGCCGGTTGGCCCACGCGACGGTCTTCGGCCCGGAGGCGATCGCCTCGACGCAGCCGATGCCGCCGCAGAGGCACGAGTCGTCGAACCCGCCGACCTCGACGTGGCCGATGTGGCCCGCGTTGCCGGTGGGGCCGGCGATCGCCGAGCCCTCGAGGATGAGGCCGCCGCCGATACCGGTGGAGACGATCATGCCCATCACGTTGTCGTAGCCCACGGCGGCGCCGACCCAGTGCTCGGCGAGGGTGATGCACTCCCCGTCCATGCGCATCGTCACCGGCACGTCGGGCACGGAGTCGACGACGAGCTGGCGCAGCGGGAAGTCGCGCCAGACGCCCAGGTTGAGCGGAGAGACGAGCCCCTGCGCCACGGTGATGGGGCCGGCCGAGCCGACGCCGACGCCGAGCAGGTCGCTACCGGGCGCCCGCGTCGCGAGGGCGTCGGTGAGAACGGAACGCACGGCGGCGGCGAGTTCGTCGGAGGTGGAGCCGGCGCCGGTGGGGCGTCGGAAGCGGCTGCCGGCCACGACCGTGCCGGACGAATCGACGAGCGCGGCCTCGGCCTTCGTGCCGCCGATGTCGATCGCGAGGGCGAGGTTCTTGGTGGTGGTTTCGCCGGTCGCGGTCGTCGTCGTCATGATGCACATTCTATCGACGGGCGCGAGGGCGAAAATCTCCGGGGGAGCCCGCGTAGCGTGGCGGAATGGCAACTCGAGTATTGGTGACCGGGGCAAGCGGCTACGTGGGCGGTCGGCTCGTGCCGCGCCTGCTCGACGCGGGGTACGAGGTGCGGGTGGCGGTGCGCAACCCGCAGCGCCTCCGCGACTACCCGTGGGCCGACAGGGTCGAGATCGTCAAGGCCGACCTGACCGTCGCGAGCGAGGTGGCCGACGCGGCGGCGGGCATCGACGTGCTCTACTACCTCGTGCACGCGATGGGCGCGGGCGGCGACTTCGAGAAGAGCGAGTCGCTCGCGGCGACGACGGTGGCGACCGCCGCGAAGACCGCGGGCGTCTCCCGCATCGTCTACCTCGGCGGCCTGCACCCCGACGGCCCGCTCAGCCCGCACCTGCGCTCGCGCGCCGAGGTCGGTCGCATCCTCATCGATTCCGGCGTGCCCACCGCGGCGCTGCAGGCGGGCACGGTGATCGGTTCGGGCTCGGCGTCGTTCGAGATGATCCGCCACCTCACCGAGGTGCTGCCCTACATGCCTGCGCCGAAGTGGGTGCGCAACTTCATCCAGCCGATCGCCGTGCGCGACGTGCTGCACTACCTCGTCGCCGCGGCCGAGCTGCCGCCCGAGGTCAACCGCACCTTCGACATCGGCGGTCCCGACGTTCTGCGCTACGGCCAGATGATGAACGGCTACGCCCTCGAAGCGGGCCTCAAGCAGCGCCCGATCGCCTCGCTGCCGGTGTTCACGCCGTGGCTGGCCTCGCAGTGGGTCAACCTGGTGACGCCGATCCCGCGCGCACTGGCGGTACCGATCATCGCGTCCCTGCAGTACGACTGCGTCGTGCGCGAGAACGACATCGACGACTTCATCCCGCAGCCGGAGGGCGGCCTCACCGGCTACCGCCGGTCGGTCAGTCTCGCGCTCGGCCGGGAACGCGCCGGCGAGGTGGAGACGAGCTGGCAGGACTCGTCGGTCTTCGGCGCGCCGAG
>NZ_JBKKAD010000127.1:0-12653 GCF_046714715.1 Conyzicola sp.
GCAGAGCGGAACGGTTCGTGATGATCTCGGTCACCGTGAGCTGGCCGACGATGGAACGCACCGAACCGCTCAAAACCTCTTCGGTGGATGTCTCGATCTGGTCCTGCTGGTTGAGGAACCGTTGGGCGGCGGCGCGCACCATCGACTCCGATCCGCCGACCTTGACGACAGCGACGGCGTTCACCTTGATGGTGATGGCGTCTTTGGTCTGGGCGGTTGCCTGCACGTTCAGCTGGCGGCTGCGCAGGCTGAGCTTGAAGTGCGCCTCGACGATCGGCATCACGAAGACGCGCGAGCCGAAGACGACGCGCTGGCCGCCGTTCTCGTCTTCGGCGTCACCCTGCTTCTTGACGGTCTTCTGGCGCGAGGTGACGATGATCGCCTCGTCGGGCTTGGCGACCTTGATGCCGCGCAGGAACGTGAATAGAACGATGAGAACGACGATGACGATGGCGGCGACGATGCCACCGGTCACGATCGCATCCGCGGGCAGGGGGGTTTCCATGTGAGCTCTCCTGGGGGGTCGTGGTGCCCTCTCAGTATGTCGGAGAGTGTGGAATTCTGCTCAGGTGTTTGTGGGGCGAACGCGACGCGCGAGTCGGTCGCCGATGACGCCGGCCGGGAAGAGCAGCAGCAGCGCCCACAGCCCGACGGCGGGGATCACGAGCACGATGACGAGCGCGACCACCATCGCAAGGGTCCCGGCGAGGGAGCCGTGCAGCGTGAGGGTTCCGCGCACCTCGGGGTCCTGCAGCGCGGGGTTCCTGATCGCGATCCACTGGATCACCGTCGTGGAGGCGGAAGCGACGCACATCGTGCCGACGTACAGCGCCGACGTGAGCGGATGGCCGGCACCCGAGAACGACACCAGTTCGGTCGGGAACGGCAGGAACGCGATGCTCGCCATCCAGACGAAGTTCGCCGAGACCAGCGGCACCGTGTATCCCACGAGACGGTTGAACAGGGCGTGGTGGATGAGCCAGAACCGGCAGATCACCGCGAAGCTGAGAGCGAACGCGAACAGCTGGCTGCCGTGGTCGGCGACGAGCGCACCCACGCCGTCGGACCGGATGTCGGCGGCGGTGTCGACCAGCGGCAGGATCAGCAGCGTGGCCGCGATCGCGACGACGGCGTCGCTGAGGTTGACGAGCCGGTCGAATCCGCGTTGGGCTTCCATCGACCGATTATGGCCCAGGTGCTACATTCGTGGCGTGGCCGAGCAATGGATCGCTTTCCACCGTCCGAGCGACGGGGAACTCACGGGATACCTCTCACCGGTGGGAGACGGCGTCTTCGTGCCGCTCAACCTGATCGGCCACCCCCTCGGCGACCCGGGCACCCGCGTGCACGCCGAGTCGGTGCTCGCCGACCGGGGCCTGACGTCGCTGGCCAACTACTGGTGGGTGCTGTCACCCCGCCCGTTCCCCGCAGGGGGTATCGACCTGCGCGACCCGCAGCCCGGGTGGGAGTGGCGCCGCGTCGTGATCGTCGATCTCGATCAGAACGCGTGCGTCGTGCGGCCGGCTCTGCCGTTCGACGAGGAGGAGACGGCCACGGTCACGATCTCGCTGCCGGCCGACGACATCCTGCGGGTCGGCCCGCCGCACACGCACTAGGCGAACGAAAAATCAGGCGGCCTCGAGGTCGGCGATCACGAGTTTCGTCATGCCCATCATCACCTGCATCGCGCGGGCCGCACGCTCCGGGTCTGGTCCGCCGATCAGGCTTCCCAACACCGACGGCACGATCTGCCACGACAGGCCCCAGCGATCCTTGAGCCAGCCGCACTGGTCGGGGCGCCCGCCGTTCGCGATCAGCGCGTCCCAGTGGCGGTCGATCTCATCCTGGGTGTCCACCTGCACGAAGAACGAGATGGCCTCGGTGAACGGCTTTCCCGGCCCGGCGTTCAGCGCCTGCACCTCGAGCCCGTCGATCTCGAAGGTCACCGACATCGCTGTACCGGCCGGCATCGGGCCGCCCTCGGGATACCGGTTCACCGAGATGATGCGGCTATCGGGGAAGAGGGAGACATAGAACTCCGCGGCCTCCTCGGCCTGGGAGTCGAACCAGAGAAACGGGTTGATCGACACGATGACCTCACTCTCGTCGGCGCGGGTCGACGTCGACCCGGTCGTCATCGTAGCCACCCCGGGTCCGCCCGCGGAAGACGCCCGCCGCCGATGCGAGACTGGTGCTATGGCTAGAATCCGAGACCGCGACGAGCCCCAGCCGACCGCCCAGCAGCTTGTCCCCTACCTCAAAGAGCGCATCTACGTCAGCTTCATCGGCCTCGCCGTGTTGCTCGCGCTGAGCGTGCACGGCGAGGAGACTGGGGCGCTCACGGCGGTCACCTCACTCGTCATCGCGGCGGTGGGCGCCGGTCTCGCGGGACTCATCTCGGAGATCGTCGCGCACCTCGCGGTGAAAGGCAGTCTTCCGGATGCCACGGAGCTGCGTTTCCTCGTACGCGTCTCCTCCGGCGCCCTCGCCACGGTCGTCGTCCCGGTCGTCATCCTGCTGCTGGCGGCCGCGGGCGTGCTGTCCGTGCCGCTCGCCCTCGCCAGCGCGGTGTGGGTGATGGCGATCACGCTCGGCGCCATCGGGTACATCGCGGTGTTCCGCGCGAACCTCGCCTGGTGGAAGAAACTCGCCGTGTTCGTCGGCCTCGTGCTGTTCGGCCTTGTCGTCGTGGGAGTGCAGCTACTGGCCCACGGCTGAGCCGCCGCGGCTCCGCCGTTCGCAGTAGACGTAGAAGGCCGCGTAGGCGACGAGCGATAGCGCGATACCGACGGCGAACGCGGGCCCGGCCGGCCTGTCCCACGTGAGATCGCCGGCCGCGAAGACGAGCGCGCCCGCGATGAAGACGAGGCTCACGAGCTGGGCCTGGAAGATCGACCGGAACGCGCTCCACCGCGGGTCGACCAGCAGCCACACGTTGACCATTCCCGGGAGGGTGAGGATGGCGCCGACCACGCGGCCGGTGAGCGGGGTGAGCGGCCACGCCCACACGTCGAGGAACGCGGTGGGGGCGACGAACAGCGCGACACCGGCCGCGAACGCGACGACGCCCACCAGGGCGATGGCGATGCGCGCCGCCCGTGGGATCGCGTAGTCGCGCGGCTCGGGCGTCGCCGGGTCGGCGCGCCAGTTGAGCGCGGCCGCTACGAGCACGAGCACCGGCGTCGTGAGGTAGAGCGTCACCCAGGTGAAGAACGAGATGTGGCCGAAGTGGAACCTGTCCCAGTGCAGGAAGGTCGCGACGGCCAGCAGCGACGCGAACACGACTACCGCGGGGAAGCCGTACTTCACCCGGTGCCATCGTTCGGTGCGCAGCACGTGGACGAAGAACACGATGCCCCCCGCGTAGGCGCTGCCGAGGAACATGGCCGTGAGCGCCGGCTGGATGGTCCAGGCGAACGTCACGTCGGTGGCGTTCGGCAGGAGGTAGAGCAACACCACCGCGGCGCCCAGAAACGGCACGATGACCGCGGCCAGCACCCGGGTGAACCGTCGCACCCGGTCCGACGCGGTGCCCGGCGTGCTCATGCGAGCGCCTCGGAGACGGCGTCGAGGATGGAGAGTTCGCGGCCGGCGACGCGGGCGATCGAGAACCGTCCGGCGGCCGGCGACGCGAGGATCTGCTCGACGAGAGCGCCGTGGAAGGCGAACGCCGCCGCGTTGTAGATGCCCGCCTCCTCCCGCAGCCGGTCGGCCGCCCCGAGCAGCCGGCCTGCCCGTTCGATCTGCCCGTCGGTGGCGGCGACCGCGACGAGACCCTCGAGACCGTAGGCGACCCCCTCGTCGTGGCCGAGGCGTGCGGAGATACCCAGTGTCTGCTCGAAGTCGTGGTGGGCCGGCTCCATCTCGCCGAGCAGCAGCCGCGCCCAGCCGAGGTGGTGCAGAGCGATGGTCTCGCCGAGATCGTCGTTCTCGGCGCGCGCGATGGCGAGACTCTCCTCGAAACGGTTGAGGGCGCCGCGCACCTTGTTCTGCAGCAGCGCGACCCGGCCGAGGCTCACGAGGGCCATCGACTCCCCCCAGACGTCGTGCGACTCGCGGAAGAGCGACAGGCTGGTTTCGAGCTGCTCGTTCGCGGCATCCGGGTCTGGCGTGCCCGAGGCGAGCAGTGACAGCGCGATCGAGACGCGGGCCAGGGCCTCGCCGGCCGGGTCGCCCTGCGCGCGGAACAGCCGGGCACTCTCGCCGAGGCCCGCGGCCACCGTGTCATCCGGCTCCTGCCAGAAGACGATGGCCTTCGTGAAATAGAGCGCGATCGCCCTGGCGCGGTCGGTGAGCGGCGCACCCGAGGAGAGCACGCGGTCCATCCAGCCGCGCACCTCGCCCAGCAGCCCGCCGATCCACCAGTAGATGTAGAGCGTCCACGCGAATTCGGCCGCGCGGTCCAGCTCGCCGCGGTCGATGAGGTAGCGCACCGCCGAACGCACGTTGTTGCGGTCGTCGCCCAGCCGGGCCACGAGCTCGCGCTGCCGCCTGCCCTCGAGATCGAGTTCCATCGCCCGGCCGGACTCGACGTAGAAGTCCGCGTGCCTCGCGAGCGACTGCTCGAGCACGCCGTCGCTCTCGAGCTGTTCGAGCGCGTACTCCCGCACCGTGGCGAGCACGGTGAAGTACGACCGTTCTCCCCTGTCCTGCTCGCGCACGAGAGAGTTGTCGACGAGCACGCCGAGGCTCGCCAGCGGATCGGCCACGCGGTCGGCCGCGACGTACTCCGCCGCCTCCAGGTAGAAGCCGCCCTCGAACACGCCGAGCGTGGCGAGCAGGCGCTTTTCGTCGTCGGCGAGCAGCTCAGTGCTCCACTCGATCGTGCCGCGAAGCGTCTGCTGGCGGGCGGGCAGGTCGCGCATCCCGCCGACCAGCAGCGGCAGCCGACGGTCGAGCCGCTCGAGCATCACGGCGGGCGACAGCACGCGGATGCGCGCGGCGGCGAGCTCGATCGCGAGCGGCACACCGTCGAGCGCCACGCAGATGCGGGCGACCGCCTCGACGTTCGCCTCCGACAGCTCGAAGTCGGGTTTCACGGCGTGCACCCGCTCCACGAACAGGGCCACCGACGGCACGAGAGCCACCTCGGCGGGATCGAGCCGCCGGGACACCTGCGGAAGCGTGAGCGGCCCGACCTCGAAGCTGCGCTCGGCCGAGAGCCGCACGAGCGTGCGGCTGGTGAGCAGCAGCGTGAGACCCGGGGCCGACGCGAGCAGCGAGCCGACAGTGGTCGCGGCGGCCAGCACCTGCTCGAAGTTGTCGAGCACGAGCAGCAGGCGCCGGTTGCGCACGGCCGTCTCGAGTTTCTCGGCCAGCGGGGCGTCGCCCGTGTCCCGCACGCCCAGGGCCGCCGCGATGGCGTTCACCACCAGCTCCGGGTCGTGCACGGGCGCGAGGTCGACGAAGACCACTCCCCCGGGAAACTGCTCGGCGACGCGGTCGGCCGCCTCGATCGCGAGACGGCTCTTGCCGATACCGCCGGGGCCGGTGAGGGTGACCAGCCGGTTTTGCGGCTGCCGCAGCATCCGCACGATCTCGACAACGTCGTTCTCGCGACCGATGAGCGGGGTGAGTGGATGCGGCAGCGAACGCCACTGCGGAACCGGTTCGTCGGGCGGCGAAGGCACGGACGGAACACCGGTGGGGTCGCGACTCTGGTCGAACCGTTCGGCGAGCAGCGTCGCGAGGTCGGCCTCGATGAGCGTCTGGAGCTCGCGCGGCGTGCTGAAGTACTTGAACGACGCGGTGTCGTCGGAGCGCACCCGGTCGAGCAGGTCGGCGAGCCGGGGTTCGCGGTTGTCGGCCGGCTCCTTGATGTAGATGAGTTTGGGCAGCGCGGGGGCGAGCAGGTATTCGTCTTCGAGGCCCGAGACCGACTCTCCGGGCGCGACCCAGCCGTAACGCTCCCAGTAGAGGCCGACGAACACGTCGCTCTGCTCGAGGTAGGCGCGGTAGAGATCGCGCGGGGCGTGCGGCCTGGCCCCGAGCTCGAACATCACGGGGGCGAGGTGCAGGCGCTCGGCGGCAGCGCGCGCCGACTTGCGCTCCGTCGCGAGTTCTTTCAGGGTGCTGCTGACGAAGATTCTGAGTCGTTGGTCGGGTGTGCGAATGGTGCGAGGCATTCGTTCCATGCTGGGAAGTCTGGGCCCGGGCGGGCACCCGTGTCTAGACACTCGAGTGTCGACCGCGCTGCGAGTAGGAATGACGCATGATCTCCACCGAGCAGCACCGCCGTCCCATCGTGCTCCTCGCACTCGAGTCGCCGGGCGAGGTCGCGACCGAACTCGAGCGGCGGTTCGGCGCGGACTACCGCATCGTCGTGTCCAGCGGTGTCGAGGATGCCGTGGGCCGGGTGCTCGACGCGAAGCGCGTCGGCGACGAGATCGCCCTGGTGCTCGGCGACACCGACGACCCGCGGCTCTACGTGGAGACGCGCCGCAGCCACCCGGACACCCGTCGCGGATTCGTGCTCGAGTGGGGCGCGTGGTCCACGCAGCAGACCTCGTCGGCGGTGCTGTCGTTGATGGCCGCGAACCACATCGACTACTACGTCGTGAGCCCGCGGGTCTCGCCCGACGAGTCGTTCCACCGCGGGATCACCGATTTCCTGCGCGACTACCAGCGGGCGACGGCCAGCGACGTGCTCGACGTCACGATGACGAGCGGCAGCGTCGAGCTGGCCCGCCGGCACGGCCTGTCGACCGAGCTTCCCGAGTCGGGCGTCGACGTCGCGATCGTCGGCGCGGGACCCGCCGGTCTCGCCGCGGCGGTGTACGCCGCGAGCGAGGGACTCGACACCCTGGTGATCGAACGGCACGCGGTGGGCGGCCAGGCCGGTTCGTCGTCGCTCATCCGCAACTACCTCGGCTTCTCGCGCGGGGTCTCGGGCGCGGAACTCGCGGAGCGGGCCTACCAGCAGGCGTGGGTCTTCGGCGCCCGGTTCGCGGTGACGCGCGAGGCCGTCGGCGCGACCACGGCCGACGGCGGGTTCGTGCTCGAGGTCGCTCCTGGCGAACTCGTGACGGCCGGCGCCGTGGTGCTCGCCGCCGGCGTCTCGTACCGCAGGCTCGCGCTGCCGCAGCTCGCCGGGTTCCTCGGCACGTCGGTGTTCTACGGGGTCTCGGCCGCGGAGGCCCGCGCGCAGTCGGGCCGTATCGTCTACGTCGTGGGCGGCGGCAACTCGGCCGGGCAGGCGGCGCTGCACCTCGCGCGGTACGCCGCGTCGGTCTCGCTCGTGGTGCGCGGCGCCGGCCTCGCCGACAGCATGTCGCGGTACCTGATCGACGAACTCGCGGCGGCGGGCGTCGGAATCGTCGCCGAGGCCAAGGTGGTGGGCGGCTCGGGTGCTACGACGTTGGAGAGCATCACACTGCGCGACCGCGTCACCGGCCGCGAGTCGCACGTGCGCTGCGACGCCCTGTTCATCACGATCGGCGCCGCCCCGCACACCGACTGGCTGCCGCCCGAGGTGCTGCGCGACCGCTGGGGCTACGTGCTCACCGGGGCGGACATCGTCGCGGAGGGCGGACGGCGGGCGTGGCCGCACGAGCGCGATCCCGGGGCGCTCGAGACCTCGCTGCCCGGCCTATTCGCGGTGGGCGACGTGCGGCGCGGCTCGGTCAAGCGGGTCGCGTCGGCGGTCGGCGAGGGCTCCGTCGTGGTGAGCGCAGTACACCAGCACCTGGCGGCGACCCGTGCGCCCCTCTAGCCGCTCGGGCACTGCTCCCGTGTCACTCCCGCGCGAACCGTCGCACGAACGCCCGCACGAGGGCGGCGGGTTCCGTAACGTCGGAGCCGCGGATCAGCTCGACGACGTCGCCGTAGGCGTCGGGGGCGAAGTAGCCGTTGTCGCGGTAGATGCGGATGCGCGTGAGCATCGAGGCGAGCGAGAGCTCGGGGTGGAACTGGGTGGCGTAGACGTTGTCGCCGATGCGGAACGCCTGCACGGGGCAGCGTTCGCCGCTCGCCAGCAGCACGGCGCCCTGGGGCAGTAGCGCGCACGCCTCCTTGTGCCCGACGAAGGCGTCGAAGTCACCGTCGAGGCCGCCGAACAGCTGGTCGGCCTCGCCGTCGGCGGTGAGCGAGACGCGGGTGGGGCCGGCCGTCTCGGGGAAGCTGTCGTCGACGACCCCGCCGAGGTGGCTCGTGAGCAGGCCGATGCCGTAGCAGGCGCCGAAGAAGGGGTAGTCGCGCTCGATGATCTCGTCGATGAGCGTTCCGAGCTCGCGCTCGACGCGCGACTGCACGGCGGTCTTCGTGGCGGGCGCGTCGCTGGCGTTGAAGGGGCTGCCACCCACGATGACGCCGGAGTAGTCGTCGAGGTCGATTGCCGGCAGCGGCGTCGCCTCGAGCCGCAGCCGCTGGAGCTCGCTCGGGTCGAGCCCTCCCGCCTCGAGGAACCCGCGGTACTCGTCGTCCGCGGCTTCGTCGTCGTCACGGGTGGCGAGCAGCAGGAACGGTTTCACTTCTTCATGCTATTCGGGCGGGCCGGCCGGCACCGCAGTGTGTCTGCGTGTGACCGTCAACGACCGCGCAGCTGCGGGAACTGGTCGTCGCGCCACTCGCCGTGCAGGCGTTCCCCGGCCGCCGCCGCCGCGTTCTCGCGGTCGCGCAGCTCCACCCGCCGGATCTTCCCCGAGGTCGTCTTGGGCAGTTCGAAGAACTCGAGGCGGCGCACGCGCATAAACGGCGGCAGCGACACCCGGGCGTGACGCAACACCTCGAGGGCCGTCTCCTCGGTCGGGTCCCAGCCGGCGGCAAGCACGACGTAGGCCTTCGTGATGTTGAGTCGCGTGTCATCCGGGGCCGGAACGACGGCCGCCTCGGCGACCGCCGGGTGTTCTATGAGGGCGCTCTCCACCTCGAACGGGCTGACTTTGTAGTCGCTCGACTTGAAGATGTCGTCGGTGCGTCCGATGAACGTGATGTAGCCGTTCTCGTCGCGGCTGGCGACGTCACCGGTGTGGAAGTATCCGTCGCGCACCACGTCGGCGCTGCGCCGCGGATCGCCGAAGTAGCCGGCCATGAGGTTCACCGCGGGGGTCGACAGGTCGAGGCAGATCTCGCCCTCGTCGGCCGGCCCACCCGTGAGCGGGTCGACCAGCACGACGGTGACACCGGGCAGCGGCAGCCCCATCGAGCCCGCTTTCAGCGCCGATCCGGGCGCGTTGGCGACGATCGCGGTGGTCTCGGTCTGTCCGTACCCGTCGCGGATGACGAGCCCCCACGCCCGCTGCACCTGGCTGATGACCTCGGGGTTGAGCGGCTCGCCGGCCGACAGGGTCTCGCGCAGGCTCGACGGCCGCTCGCCGAGCGCCGACTGGATCAGCATGCGCCACACCGTCGGCGGGGCACAGAACGTCGTGACCTTCGCGCGGTCGAGCTGCGCGCGCAGGGCGGCCGGGTCGAATCTGCCGTAGTTGTAGACGAACACGGTGGCCTCGGCTATCCACGGGGCGAAGAAGCAGCTCCAGGCGTGCTTGCCCCAGCCGGGCGAGCTGATGGCGAGGTGCACGTCGCCCTTCCGCACGCCGAGCCAGTAGGTGGTCGTGAGGTGCCCCACGGGATACGACGACTGCGTGTGCACGACCATCTTGGGCTTGCTGGTCGTTCCCGAGGTGAAGTAGATGATGGATGCATCGGAGGTGTCGACCACGACGCTGGGCTTGTCGTGGCTCGCGTTCTGCGAGTCGCTGAAGCTCGTCCAGCCGGCCGCCTCACCGACGACGACCCGCGTGTACTCCCCCGCCACCCCGTCGAACTTGCCCGCGTCGTCGGCGTTCACGATCACGTGCCGCACGCCGGCCCGGTCGACCCGGTCGGCGAGATCGGCCGTTCCGAGCACCGTCGATGTGGGCAGGATCACCGCGCCGAGCTTCATGATCGCGAGCATCGACTCCCAGAGCTCCACCTGATTGCCGAGCATCAGCATCACGTGGTCCCCGCGCTCGACGCCGAGGGAGGCGAACCAATTCGCCACCTGGTCGCTACGGGCGGCCATCTCGGCGAAGGTCACGTTGCGCTCGCTGCCGTCCTCCTCGACGATCCAGAGCGCGACGGCGTCGTTGCCCTCCGCGATCACGTCGAACCAGTCGACGGCCCAGTTGAAGTGGTCGCCCACGTCGGGCCACTCGAACTCCGCCGCCGCCGTGGCCCCGTCGGTTCGCAGGTCGAGCAACTGGTCGCGCGCGGCGCGGAAGGCGGTGGTGGCGGTGGTGGCGGTGCTGGTCATCTCTCCATCATCGCCCCCTTCGGGACTTTCTGCCCTGCCGCGCGCGCGGGCAGCGAGCTAGCCTCGACCTAACAGCGTCGTTACGTCCCAGCCCCGCACGACCATCAGGCGAAACGAGCGACCATGATCACCCCAGCCACCCACCTCTGGCACAGCCACACCGTGTCCGGTGACCGCTGGCTGGTGCTCAAGGCCGAGTACTCGCGCCGCTGCGCTCCGCGGCTGGGCCGCGAACTGGTCGCGCGCAACGCGGTGCTGCGGGCGCAGGCCGCGGAGGCGGCCGAGATGCCCGCCGCCGACTCGCACCTTCCCCACAACTGAGCAAGGGCTGCCCGGTTACTCCACCTTCGTCGTCAGGTCGTCCGCGTCATCCGCAATCGGACGGTTCGTACCGAGCATGCGCCGGATAGCCCAGGTGAGCACCCACAACACCACCCCGATCGCCAGCAGCACCCCCGCGATCTGGTACTGCTCGACGGGCCGGCCCGACGACCACGGCAGCACGAGGTAGGCGCACGCGAGCGCGCCGACGACCGGCAGCACGCGCCCGGCGTGGAAGTGCTTGTGATCCACGCTGTCGCGACGCAGAACCAGAACCGTGCCGTTCACCACGGTGAAGACGGTCAACAACAGCAGCGAGGTCGTACCGCCGAGCAGCGCGACGACCGAGCCCTCGGTGTCGAGCGACACGTAGGTGATGAGCCCGAGCGCGATGACGGTCGTCACCAGGATCGACACCCAGGGCGTCTGCCTGCCCGGGTGCACGCGGCCGAGCGCCGAGGGAACCACGCCGTGCCTGCTCATGCCGTAGAGCAGCCGGCTCGCCATCATCATGTTGATGAGCGCGCTGTTGGCCACGGCGAACATGGAGATGAACGGGATGAGGTCGGAGATCGGGAAGCCCGGCGCCGCCGTCTGCACGACCGTGACGAGCGGGGTCTCGTTGCCGGCGAGTTCGCCGATGGGCACGATCGCCACCGCGCAGATCGAGACGAGCACGTAGATCACCGCGGTGATGCCGAGGCCGGTGAGCATGATCCGCGGGAAGATGCGGCTGGGGTCTTTCGTCTCCTCCGCCATGTTCACCGAGTCCTCGAAGCCCACCATCGCGAAGAAGGCGAGCGAGGTGGCCGTGCTGACCGCGAGCAGCACGCCCTTGTCTTCGGGGGTGTCGAAGGCCACCACGCGCGAGAAGTCGGCGTTGCCGCCGGCGATCGCCCAGAAGCCGATGAGGATGACGAAGAGAAGTCCGGATAACTCGACGAGGGTGAGCACCACGTTGAGCATCACGCTCTCGGTGACGCCGCGGAAGTTGACGAGCATCACGAGCAGGATGAACGACACCGCGATGAGCAGCACCGTGCCCACACCGACGTCCAGCCCGAAGCCCGCCACCAGGTTGACCGCGAAGGCGCGGGATGCCGCGGACGCCGAGGTGATGCCCGACGACATCACCACGAAGCAGACGATGAAGCTGAAGAACTGGATGCCGAACGCCTTGTGCACGTAGAGTGCGGCGCCCGCGGCCTGCGGGTACTTCGTGACGAGCTCGAGGTAGGAGAACGCCGTGACGGTGGCGACGGCGAAGGCGACGAGGAAGGGCAGCCACGCCGCTCCCCCTACCTCGGCGGCAACCTGCCCGGTGAGGGCGTAGATGCCGGTGCCGAGGATGTCCCCGACGATGAAGAGCAGCAGCAGCTTCGGGCCGATAGCCCGCTTGAGCTCGGTGGGCTTCTCTGCCGGTTGTACCTGCGTAGAACTCATGGCGACTCCCGCGACATCGAGGGCTAGGGGCTAGTTGCCCTCGATGATGCTCCTAGGCGCTGGAATGGGCAAGAGGCGCGCTGCGTTGCGCGAGCTGCGCGGGAGCGGAGCGCTGCACCCAGAGCACGGTCATCACGGCCAGCGAGACGACGGCCAGGCACATGATCTGGCTCGCGAGCAGCAGCGCGTGCGTCGTGGCCAGCGAGGTGTCGAGAGCGAGAGTGGCGGCGAAGGCGATCGACGCGACGATCAGCACCCCGCCGACGACGGCACCCAGCACGAGCAGCGTGCGCGTTCCGGAGTCGCTGCGCACGGGCGGCGCACCCCGGTCGGGAAGCACGAGGTGGGCGAGCGCCATCACCCCGGTGACGAGCAGCAGGCCGGCGACGACGTCGCTCGAGCGGTGCCAGCCGAAGGCGAGCAGCTGCACGACCACCACGCCGAGCACGACGGAGGCGGCGAGCGCCGCGATCGTGCGGGGCCTCGACGGCAGCACGATCAGCAGCGCGAAGAGCACCGACGCGTAGGCGACGGTGTGCCCGCTCGGCAGGGTGTTGGCGGAGACGTCGCCGACGAAGTCGGGGCGGGCGAGCAGACCGTTCTTGAGCAGTTGCGACAGCACCGTGCTCACGAGCACCACCCCGACGGCGCGAGC
>NZ_JBKKAD010000128.1:0-4523 GCF_046714715.1 Conyzicola sp.
GGGTGCCGCACTGAAGTAGATTGGGGTCATGCGAGTTCACGTAGCCGACCACCCGCTCATCACGCACAAGCTCACCGTGCTGCGCGACAAGACCACGCCGTCGCCGACGTTCCGTGCCCTCGCCGAAGAACTCATGACGCTGCTCGCCTACGAGGCGACCCGCAACGTGCGCACCGAGGTCGTCACGATCCAGACACCCGTAGCCGAGACGCAGGGCCTCGCGATCAGCACACCGCGTCCGCTGGTCGTGCCGATCCTGCGCGCCGGACTCGGCATGCTCGAGGGCATGGTCAAGCTCGTCCCCACGGCCGAGGTCGGCTTCCTCGGCATGGTGCGCAACGAAGAGACACTGCAGCCCGAGACCTACGCCGAGCGCCTGCCCGACGACCTGTCGAACCGCCAGTGCTTCGTGCTCGACCCGATGCTGGCGACCGGCGGCTCGCTCATCGCGGCCATCGACTTCCTGCTCGCCCGCGGTGCCAAAGACGTGACGGCCGTGTGCCTGATCGCCGCGCCCGAGGGACTCGCAGCCGTCGAGAAGGCGATGGAGGGTCGCGGCGACGTGACCATCGTGCTCGGCGCGCTCGACGAGCGTCTCAACGAACTCGGCTACATCGTGCCCGGTCTCGGCGACGCCGGCGACCGCCTCTACGGCCTCGTCTGACCGTCCCGCGACGGCGAAACCCCCAGCGCATTGTGAGTTTCGGGGCGTAAATTCGCGAGTGACGTGCCAAGAAAGGTCGCTCGCCGTGAAGAAGAACATCCAGCGCTGGATCCCCGCCGCGGTCGTGCTCGCGGTCATCATCACCGCCGCCGTCGCCGTACCCGCCGTGGCGAACGCCGCACCCTCACTTCCCGAGAAGACCGCTCAGCAGCTGCTCGAGCTGGTCGCCGACAGCCGCGGCACCCCGTTCTCGGGCACGATCGAGCAGACCTCCGCCCTCGGACTGCCCGACGTGTCGGCACTCTCCCCCGCGGGCGGCGGCGACTCCGCGTCATCCGCCCTCGAACTCCTCTCTGGCTCGCACACCGCGAACGTCTTCGTCGGCGGCCCCACCACGCAGCGGGTGCAGTTGCTCGAGGGGTTCGCCGAGCGCGACGCGATCCGCAACGGCGACAGCGTCTGGCTCTACGACTCCGACGCCAAAGAGGCCACCCACATCACGGCGAGCGCGCCTGCCGACCTGCCCTCCGGCCCGACGCTCACCCCGGGCGAGGCCGCCGCGAAGCTGCTCGCCGCTGTCGATACCTCGACCGCGATCGAGGTCGTCGACACCGCGCGAGTCGCCGGCCGTGCCGCCTACGAGCTGCGACTCACCCCCGACGACGCCGACACGCTGGTCGGTTCCGTGGTGCTCAGCGTCGACGCCGAGACCGGCCTGCCCCTCGCGGTGAGCGTGACCGCCGAGGGCGAGACCTCTCCCGCTTTCTCGGTGCGCTTCAGCGAGATCGACTTCGACGCCCCCGACGCGAGCGTGTTCGAGTTCGCGCCGCCGAGCGACGTGACCGTCGAAGAGGAGACTCTCGAGGCCCCCGACACCGCTGTTCCGGATGCCGCGGCCAGCGATCACCCGCGGCCCACGGTCGTCGGCGACGGATGGGACGCCGTCGTCGTGCTTCCCGCAGGCGCCCAGCCCGCCGGCCTCTCCGGCCCGGCGCTCGACCAGTTGACGACCGCGGTCGACGGCGGCCGCGTGCTCACGACCAGCCTCGTCTCGGTCATGCTCGCCGACGACGGCCGGGTGCTCGTCGGCGCCGTGACCCCGCAGCACCTCCAGGACGTCGCCGCGCAGTGAGTTCGCCCGAGCTCGCGATCGAGACGCACGCCCTCAGCAAGAGGTTCGGCCACCAGGCCGCGGTTTCCGATCTCGCCCTCGCGGTTCCGCGCGGGTCGGTGTTCGGTTTCCTCGGCCCGAACGGGTCAGGCAAGACGACGACGATCCGCATGCTACTCGGTCTCTCTGCCGCGACCGCCGGGGAGATCGCCGTTCTCGGACGTTCGATTCCGGATGCCGCGGCGCACGTTCTGCCGCGGGTGGGCGCCCTCGTCGAGGGGCCCGCCTTCTACCCGTTTCTCTCCGGCCGCGAGAACCTGCGGCGCTTCGACACGGCCAACCGTCACGCGCCGTCGTCCACCCGCGCCGCACGGGTGGACGCGGCTCTCGACCGGGTCGGGCTGAGCCATGCGGCCGGCAAGGCGGCCCACGCCTACTCGCTCGGCATGAAGCAGCGGCTCGGCCTCGCGAACGCGCTGCTCACCCCGCGCGACCTGCTCGTGCTCGACGAACCCACCAACGGCCTCGACCCGCAGGGCACCCGCGAGGTGCGCTCGCTCATCCGTTCCCTCGCCTCCGACGGCACCACGATCTTCCTCTCCAGCCACCTGCTCGCCGAGGTGGAGCAGGTCTGCAGCCACGTCGCCGTGATGAGCACCGGCCGTCTCGTCGCGCAGGGTTCGCTCGACCAGCTACGGGCGCAGGGCTCGGAACGGGTGGCGGTGCACACGCCCGACGTGGCCGAGGCTCGACGCGTGTTCGCCGTGCTGGGTCTCTCCCCCGACTCCGCCGACCGCGACGACCACGTGAGCGCCGAGCTGCCACACGGCGTTCCCCCGGAGGCGGTGACCGCGGCGCTCGTGCGCGCCAACGTGCGGGTTCGCGGCCTCACGGTCGAGGGCGCCTCGCTCGAGGACCGTTTCGTGGCGCTCACCGGGGAGGGCTTCGATGTCGCAGAATGAGGTCCGCGAGTCTTCCCCTTCGCTCGGACTCGCCCTGCTCGGCTCGGAGCTGCGTGTGCTGTTCCGCCGTCGCCGCACCTGGGCGATGCTCGCCGCCCTAGCCGCCGTGCCCGTGCTGATCGCGGTGGCCGTGCGGCTCTCCGACTCCCCCGACACCCCGGGCGACGGCCCGGCGTTCCTGTCCAACATCACCCAGAACGGCCTGTTCGTGGGATTGACGGCGCTCATCGTGTCGGTGCCGCTCTTCCTGCCGCTCACCGTCGGGGTCGTCGCGGGCGACACCATCGCGGGCGAGGCGAATCTGGGCACCCTGCGCTATCTCCTGGTCGCACCGGCCGGCCGGGTGCGACTGCTGCTCGTGAAGTTCGCGGGCGCCGCCGTCTTCTGCGTGGTGGCCACCCTCGTCGTGGTGCTCACGGGTGCCGCGATCGGCGCCGTGCTCTTTCCGATCGGACCGGTGACGCTGATCTCGGGCGACACGGTCGGCGTCGGCGGCTACGCGCTGCGGGCCGCTCTCTTCGCCGCCTACGTGAGCATCTCCATGCTCGGCCTCAGCGCGATCGGCATGTTCATCTCCACGCTCACCACCGTGCCGGTCGGCGCGATGGCCGCCACGATCGTGCTGTCGGCGGTGAGCCAGATCCTCGACGTGCTGCCGCAGCTCAGTGCCATCCACCCCTGGCTGTTCAGCCACCACTGGCTCGGTTTCGCCGACCTCTTGCGCACCCCGATCGACTTCACGGTCTTCGGTGAGAACGCGCTGCTGCAGCTCGGCTACATCGCCGTTTTCGGCGCACTCGCCTACGGGCGGTTCGCCACGAAAGACATTCTGACCTGAGCATCCGGGGTGCGAGGTTGACACAAACGGTCATCATGCAAGATAGTTGCCTCTATGACTTTCCACGCGCACACGACCGGCCTCATGCCGTCGAGCGCGATGTGTTGTCGAATGTGTGCCTAACGGCCAAACCCTCGCCGAGTTCAGCTCTTCATCCTTGAGCGCCTGAACTCCCGGTTGTCTCCTTTCATTACGGGGCCATCCTGCATCGCACCACCAAGAAATACCCAGAAGGAATCACACCCTCATCATTAGAGGCCCTTCACCCCTTTCAAGGATCTTTCGACCCATGTCTCTTGCAACAATTGACCGTCCGACCACTTCCTTTTCGGCTCCTTCCGTTCGTTCGCTCGTCGCGACGAGCCGCCAGCCGGAAGCTCCGGCAGCCGACATCCGTGACGAGGCGGCGCAGCCCCGACTGCGCGCCGTTCCCGCCGGAACCGAGGCACGCGGCTTCGTGCTCTATGTCGGCCTCGACGAGCTGAAGGCCGAGCTGGCCGGCACCGACCTCGGCCAGATCGTGGCACAGCTGAAGAGCCTCGTCGCCGAGCTGGTGCCCACCGCCGAGACGCACGCGGCTGTCGCCCTCGCACCACAGGGCGCCGGCGGCCGCGACGTCGACGTGGTGCGTCTCGCCCTGCAGGATCCGGCGGCGCTCGCCCGCCAGCGCCAGACCCCCGTGGTGGAGGCGAAGCCGCGCGGCGGTGTCGTGATCGACATCTCCCGCAAGCGCCTGCAGCTCGACGGCGAGACCGCCCCGCTGACCTACAAGGAGTTCGAGCTGCTGCAGTACCTGGTGCTGCGCGAGGGCCGCACCATCGACCGCGCCGAGCTCATCTCGTCGCTGTGGAACGCGAACGACGACGAGATCCCGAACGAGCGCACCATCGACGTGCACGTGCGCCGCCTGCGCTCGAAGCTCGGCGCCTACGAAGACATCGTGCGCAC
>NZ_JBKKAD010000129.1:0-22332 GCF_046714715.1 Conyzicola sp.
GACGACGAGGCGGCCGTGAAGACCGCCTTCGACACCCTCGCCGCGAGCCAGTCCAAGATCGGCGAGGCCCTCTACTCGCAGAGCGAGACCGCCGGCGCCACCCCCGGCGCCGACGAGACGCCCGAAGAGCCGACTCCGACGAACAGCGACGAAGACATCGTCGACGCTGAGGTTGTCGAAGACGAGCCCGAGACCAAGAAGTAGGAAGACCCCACATGTCTCCCGATAAGAAGAAGCGGGACGACAACGAGAAGCCGGAGGCCTCCAAGGCCTCCGGCTCCCCGGAGTCGTCCGAAGAAGAAACCGTCGCTCCCGCTGCGGAAGAAGAGCTGGTAGCCGAGGATGTCACGGTGGAAACCGAGACCCTGAGCGAGGAAGACGCCGCACTGCTCGACCTCGCGGCCGTCGACCTCGTCTCCGAGATGCGCAGCGACATGCTGCGTGCCCAGGCGGAGCTCGTGAACTTCCGCACCCGCGTCGAGCGCGACCGCGTCGCCAACCGTGAATCGGTCATCGCCGAGGTCATCCGCTCGCTGCTGCCCGCCCTCGACGACCTGACCCGTGCCGAGAAGCACGGTGACCTCGTCGGCAGCCCCCTCGAGCTCGTTGCCGCGAAGCTGCACGCCGCGTTCGAGCGTTATGGACTGCGCTCGGTCGGCGAGAAGGACGAGGTCTTCGACCCGCACTTCCACGAAGCCGTGGTGCAGCTGCCCACGCCGGGTGCCACCGCGCAGACCGTCGCCGACGTTATCGAGCCCGGCTATGCCCTGGGCGAGCGCCTCATCCGCGCCGCCAAGGTCGCGGTATCCGTCCCAGAGTAGGCGGATCACCGTGGCAAGTCAGGACTGGTTCGATAAGGACTTCTACAAGACCCTCGGGGTGGCGAAAGACATCTCGCAGGCCGATCTGAAGAAGCACTATCGCAAGCTGGCCCGTCAGTATCACCCGGACTCCAACCCGGGGGATGCCAAGGCAGAGGCGAAGTTCAAGGAGATCAGCGAGGCCAATTCGGTTCTCTCTGACCCCGAGACGCGCAAAGAGTACGACCAGATCCGAGCAATGGGCTCCGGGGCGCGGTTCACTGCGCCCCGGCAGCCCGGCGCGAACGGCGGGTTCGAGGACGTCTTCGGCGGAATGTTCGGCCAGGGTGCCGGCGGCGGCGGTCGCCGTCAGAGCGCCCAGGGCACGAGCTTCGAAGACCTGCTCGGCGGCATGTTCGGCGGCCAGGACACGGGCTTCGGCTCGTCGACCGGCGGCTTCCGCGGAGCGGGCGGTCCCACCCGGGGCCGCGACTTCAGCGCCACCACGACGCTCGACTTCCTCACCGCCATCCGCGGAGAGACGATCAAGCTGCAGCCGGCCGACGGTCCCTCGATCAACGTCAAGGTGCCGGCCGGTGTGAGCGACGGGCAGAAGATCCGGCTGAAGGGAAAGGGCGAGGCCAGCCCCGACGGCGGTGCCCCGGGAGATCTCGTTCTCACGGTGACGGTTCGTCCGCATCCGGTGTTCGAACGCGACGGGCTCAACCTGCGCGTCGACGTTCCGGTGACCTTCGTCGAGGCGACCCTCGGCGCGACGATCGAGGTGCCGACGCTCGGCGGCGATCCGGTGCGCCTCAAGGTCGCGCCGGGAACGCCGAGCGGGCGCGTGCTGCGCGTCAAGGGTCGCGGCGTCACGACCGCGAAGGGCTCGGGCGACCTACTCGCTACCGTGCAGGTCGCGGTGCCGAGCCACCTCAGCGGTGACGCGCGCAGCCTGCTGGAAGCGTTCGCCGACGCGATGCCCGCCGAGAACCCGCGCACCGAGCTGATAGCGAAAGCGCGCGGCTGATGGTCGACGAGAACTCGCCCGTCTTCGCGATCGCCGTGGCGGCAGAGCTCGCCGCGATGCATCCGCAGACGTTGCGGCAGTACGACCGCCTCGGGCTCGTGAGCCCGAGGCGGACGGCGGGCAAGTCCCGCCGGTACTCCATGCGCGACATCGTGCAGCTGCGGGAGATCGCGGCGCTGAGCGCGGAAGGTCTCAACCTCGAGGGCATCCGCCGAATCCTGCAGTTGGAGAACCAGGTCGTGGCGCTGTCCAGCCGCGTGCAAGAACTCGAGCACGCCCTCGCCGAGGAGCTGCTCAACCGCTCGGGCCGCCGCGTCTTCGCCGCCGGTGCCGCCGGCGACGTCGTGTCGCTGCGGCCGGGAACCCGAGCGCACCGCGCCAACGAACTAGTGGTGTGGAGACCGTGAACGACATGACGAACGACTTCGATTTCGACGCCCTGCGCCGATTCCCCGACGTGGAGGCACCCAACCTCTTCGCCTACGACCCGAGCGACAAGCTCATCCTCGCGGAGGCGGCCGAAGCGCTCGCCGCCGCGACGCCC
The DNA here is from genome assembly GCF_046714715.1 of Conyzicola sp. Lineage (GTDB taxonomy): Bacteria > Actinomycetota > Actinomycetes > Actinomycetales > Microbacteriaceae > Conyzicola. The sequence goes on from NZ_JBKKAD010000129.1 coordinate 2,375, forward strand.
GGCCAGGTGACCGTGATCGGCGACGACTACGGCGCCCTCACGCTCGGCGCCGCACACGCCCACGGGCTCACCGGCATCCGCGTGCACCAGGACGCCCTCTCGGGCGAACTCGCGCTCGGCTTCAACGCCCGCGAAGAGAACCTGGGCGACGTCTACGAGAACCGCCCACTCGACGCGTCGCTGCTCGAGGGGGCGACGGTGGTGCTGCTTCAGCTGCCGCGTTCCCTCGAAGAGCTCGCCGACATCGCCTCCGCGATCGCCCGGCACGCCGACCCCTCGGTCGTCGTCTTCTCGGCCGGCCGGATCAAGCACATGACCCTCGCCATGAACGAGGTGTTCGCGAAGTACTTCGAGCGGGTCGACGTGACCCGCGCGCAGCAGAAGTCGCGCGGCCTCATCGCCCGCGGCCCCCTCGCCCTCGCCGAGGACACGGCCCCTCGCACCCAGTACCACGCCGACCTCGACCTGCACGTGGTGGCCACGGGCTCGGTTTTCGCCGGCACCAAGGTCGACATCGGCACGCGCGCCCTGCTCGCGGTACTCGACCAGATCGACCCGTCCGCCCAGACCGCGATCGACCTGGGCGCCGGAACCGGCATTCTCGCCGCGACGCTCGCGAAGAAGCGACCCGACCTCGCCGTTATCGCGACGGACCAGTCGGCCGCGGCCGTCGCATCCGCCACCGCGACCATAAAAGCGAACGGCCTCGAGAACCGGGTGACCGTGGTGCGCGACGACGGGCTCTCGACGCAGCCCGACGAGAGCGCCGACGTGATCGTGGTGAACCCGCCGTTCCACATCGGCGGTGCCGTACACGCGGGCGCGGCGATCAACCTGCTCGGCGACGTCTACCGGGTGCTCAAGCCCGGCGGCCAGCTCTGGGCCGTGTACAACACCCATCTCGCCTACCGCGCCGAGATGGGCCGCATGGTCGGTCCGACCACGCCCATCAGCCGCAACGATAAATTCACGGTCACCCTAGCCGAGAAGCCGCTCACCGAGAACTGAACGAAAGCGCAGCAATCATGGCAAACCTCCAAGGTGCACCCGGCACCGACGAAGACCAGAAGACCGCTCTGCAGCGATACGGGGTCGATCTCACCGCCATTGCCCGCAGCGGCAAGCTCGACCCGGTCATCGGGCGCGACGCCGAGATCCGCCGGGTGAGCCAGGTGCTCACGCGGCGCACCAAGAACAACCCCGTGCTGATCGGCGAGCCCGGCGTCGGCAAGACCGCCGTCGTCGAGGGGCTGGCGCAGCGCATCGTGGCCGGCGACGTCGCCGACTCCCTGAAGGGCAAGCGGCTCGTGTCGCTCGACCTCGCGGCCCTCGTGGCCGGCGCCAAGTACCGCGGCGAGTTCGAGGAGCGCCTCAAGGCCGTTTTGGCCGAGATCAACGCCGCCGACGGCGAGGTCATCACGTTCATCGACGAGCTGCACACGCTGATGGGCGCCGGCGGGGGCGAGGGTTCGGTCGCGGCATCCAACATGCTCAAGCCCATGCTCGCCCGCGGCGAGCTGCGCCTCATCGGCGCGACCACCCTCGACGAGTACCGCCAGTACATCGAGAAGGACGCGGCGCTCGAGCGCCGGTTCCAGCAGGTGTTCGTCGGCGAGCCGAGCGTCGAAGACACCATCGCGATCCTGCGCGGGCTGCGCGGCCGGTACGAGGCGCACCACCAGATCACCATCGAAGACGGCGCGCTCGTCGCGGCCGCCGCGCTCTCGCACCGCTACATCTCCGGCCGCAAACTGCCCGACAAGGCGATCGACCTCATCGACGAGGCGGCCTCCCGTCTGCGCATGGAGATCGACTCCTCGCCGGTGGAGATCGACGAGTTGCGCCGCAGCGTCGACCGCCTCAAGCTGGAGGAACTCGCCCTCAAGCGCGAGAAGGATGACGCGTCGAAGGCCCGACTCGAGAAGCTGCGGTCAGACCTGCGCGAGCGCGAGCGGACCCTGAAGGGCCTGCAGGCGCGCTGGGAGACCGAGCGGGCGTCGATCAACCGCGTCGGCGAGCTCAAGAAGCGCCTCGACAACCTCGAGACCGAGTCGGACCGGGCCCAGCGCGAGGGCAACCTCGAGCGTGCCTCGCGGCTGCTGTACGGCGAGATCCCCGAGGTGAAGCGGGCCCTGGCCGAGGCGGAGAGCGCCGAAGAGGGCGGCCCGCGCATGGTGAGCGAGCAGGTGACTGCGGAAGACATCGCCGAAGTCATCGCCGCCTGGACCGGCGTACCCGTCGGCAAGCTGCTGCAGGGCGAGACCGAGCGGCTGCTCGGCCTCGAGGGCGAGCTCGGCAAGCGCCTCATCGGGCAGAAGGATGCCGTGCGCGCGGTCAGCGAGGCCGTGCGGCGCACCCGTGCCGGAGTCTCCGACCCCGACCGGCCCACCGGCACGTTCATGTTCCTCGGCCCGACGGGCGTGGGAAAGACGGAGCTGGCGAAGGCCCTCGCCGAGTACCTCTTCGACGACGAGAAGGCCCTCGTGCGCATCGACATGAGCGAGTACGGCGAGAAGTTCTCCGTCTCCCGTCTCGTCGGCGCCCCTCCCGGCTACATCGGCTACGAGCAGGGCGGTCAGCTGACCGAGGCCGTTCGTCGCCGCCCGTACTCGGTGATCCTGCTCGACGAGGTCGAGAAGGCCCACCCCGAGGTCTTCGACCTGCTGCTGCAGGTGCTCGACGACGGCCGGCTCACCGACGGGCAGGGCCGCACCGTCGACTTCCGCAACGTGATCCTGATCCTGACGAGCAACCTCGGCAGCCAGTACCTCGTCGACCAGACCCTCGACTGGGAGACGAAGGAGCAGGCCGTGAACGCGCTGGTGCGCCAGTCGTTCAAGCCCGAGTTCCTCAACCGGCTCGACGACATCGTCATCTTCTCGCCGCTGTCGGAGATCGAGCTCGCGCAGATCGTGGAGCTCTACGTCGACCGTCTCGGCCGCCGTCTCGGCGACCGCCGCCTCGACCTCGCCGTCACCCCGAACGCGCGGTTGTGGCTCGCCGAGCGCGGGTACGACCCGAGCTACGGCGCCCGCCCGCTGCGCCGCCTGATGCAGCACCAGATCGACGACAAGCTCGCGCGGTCGCTGCTCGCGGGCGACATCCGCGACGGCGACACCGTGCAGGTCGACGTCGCGGCCGACGGCGAGGGCCTCAGCGTCAGCAAGGTCGCGCAATAGTCGGCTGAGTAGGTCGCTCGGCGACCGTATCGAAACCCCCGCGAGATCGTCGCTCGGCTGGGTTTCGATACGCGCCGTAGACGGCGCTACTCAACCAGCAGGGTTGGTCTAGGCCTGGCCGAGCCAGCCCGGCCGCACGAAGCCGGTCTCGTAGGCGAACACCGCGGCCTGCACCCGGCTCTGCGTCTGCGTCTTGACCAGGATGTTGCTGAGGTGCGTCTTCACCGTCGCCTCGCTCAGGAACAGTTCGGCCGCGATGGCCGCGTTGCTCAAGCCGCGAGCCACCGCGGCGAGCACCTCCTGCTCGCGGTCGCTCAGGGCGGCGAGCAGGTCGCGCCCGACGCTGGTGTCGGCCGGCGCGGCGGGTTGCGCGCGCAGCCGGTGCTCGAGCAGCGACCGCGTCATACCGGGGTCGATGAGCGAGTCGCCGCGCATCGCCGCCCGCACCGAGGTGGCGAGCAGGTCGCCGCCGGCGTCCTTGAGCAGAAACCCGCTGGCGCCCGCGCGGATGCTGTCGAGCAGGTACTCCTCGTCGTCGAACGTCGTGATGATCACGACGGCCTTCGCCGTGCCCGCGGCCAGAATGCGCCTGGTCGCTTCGACACCGTTGAGCCGCGGCATCCGAACGTCCATGAGAACGACATCGGGCCGCAGGTGGGCGGCCTTCGCGACGGCTTCTTCGCCGTCGGCGGCCTCGTCGACGACCGAGATGTCGGCCTCGCTGTCGAGCATGGTGCGCAGCCCGGCGCGCACGATCTGCTGGTCGTCGACCACCAGTACGCGCGTCGAGGGGCCCAGGATGTCGGTGGTCACGAAGCCGAGTCTGCCATTGCCGACTGCGGCAGGCGGGCGACCGTGCGCCAGCCGTGCTCGATCCGCGCCGATTCGAGGGTGCCCTCGAGGGCCTCGGCGCGTTCGCGCATGCCGTGGATGCCGGAGCCGCCGTCGCCGACTCCCAACAGCCGGCGGCCGACGATGGCGTCAGCGCCCCCTCCGCTGCCGTTGTCGCACACGGTGAGTTCGACCGATCCGGCGTAGGGGGCGAGCGTCACCTTCACGTCGTTGGCGTCGGAGTGGATCATCACGTTCGTCAGCGCCTCCTGCGTGATGTGCAGCAGCGCCGTCTCGGCGGCCGGGCTGAGCCGTGCGGCCGCGGAGATCGTGGCGGTGACCGTGAGGCCGGTGTCGCGCACCCGCGCGACGATCTCGTCCATCGCTGCCTCGAACGGCAGGGCCGCGGCTTCGAACGGTCCGTCGGCGCGCAGCACCTTCACCGCCCGCCTCATTGCCGTCAGCGCCTCCTGCCCGTTCTTGATGACCGAGCGCACCGCCGGGCGCAGCTTCTCGGGGTGGGCGTCGGCCACGTGCTCCGCCGCCTGCGCGTTGATCACCATGGCGCTCACGTGGTGCGCCACGACATCGTGGATGTCACGGGCGATGCGTGTGCGTTCCTGCGAGGCGATGCGCTCGATGTCGGCGTTGCGCAGCGCCTGCAGCTCTTCGTTGCGCTCGTGCAGCTTCGCCGCGGTGGTGGACTGCCTGTGGGCGAACGTGCCGACGAGCAACGCCGACAGAACGACCACGCCCGACAGGATGCGCGTCGACGGGTCGGTGAGGTCGTAGATGGCGAAGGGGAAGACGAGGCTCAGGTCGCCGTTGAGCCAGCTGTAGGTGAGCGACGGCACGATCGTGTACAGGGCGAAGAAGGCGGTCAGCGGTGCGGCGACGAACAGGTTGACGCCGCGCGCCGTGGCGAAATAGCCCGCGAGCACGAGCGGGATCATGCGGATCTCGGGCTGGTCGAAGTACCACGGCGGGAAGATGGTGATCACGCCGATCGCGATCAACCCCGCGAGCGGGAATTCCCGGCAGACGAGGATGGCGAGGGCCGCGATTGCGCCGACGGCCACGTAGTTGCCGACGTTGTAGGGGTACCACCCGAACTGCAGTGCCAGCGCGACCGTCACCGACCAGATCACGAAGAAGAGAACCGCCTGAAGAGCCGGCATACCGAGCCGGCGGAGTCGTGCGCGCATGCGAGCCCCCTTTCCGGTATCAGTCAACGGCATCCGCGCCCCCGACGCATCGTCCTTTCGACGGGGCGCGAGTCAGCCTTTGGTCGCGTGCGCCCCGAGACCCGCGGTCAGACCGCGAGTTCCCGGCTGATCGCAGCGACGAACGTGTCGATGTCTTGCTCGGTGGTGTCGAACGACGCCATCCAGCGCACCTCGTTCGCCGCGGCATCCCAGTCGTAGAAACGGAACGACGCGCGCAGCGTGTCTGCCACGCCCGCCGGCAGCACCGCGAAGACCGCGTTGGCGTCGGTCGCCTGGCTGAAGCTCAAACCGGTGATGCGGCCGGCCGCGATCTCGGCCTCGAGGGCCGACCGCAGGCGCGCGGCCATCGCGTTGGCGTGCCCCGCGGAGCGCAGGTAGAGGTCGTCGGCGAGCAGCGCGATCAGCTGGGCCGACACGAAACGCATCTTCGAGGCGAGCTGCATGTTCAGTTTGCGCAGGTAGGTGAGACCCTCGGATGCCTCGGGGTTCAGTACCACGATGGCCTCACCGTAGAGCAGGCCGTTCTTGGTCCCCCCGAAGCTGAGGATGTCGACGCCGGCGTCGGTCGTGAACTCGCGCAGGGGAACGCCGAGCGCCGCCGCGGCGTTCGAGATGCGCGCGCCGTCGAGGTGCACCTTCATGCCGAGCGAGTGCGCGTGGTCGCTGATCGCCCGGATCTCGTCGACCGAGTAGAGCGTGCCGAGCTCGGTGGTGTTGGTGATACTCACGGCGAGCGGCTGTGCGCGGTGCTCGTCTCCCCAGCCCCACGCCTCGAGGTCGATCAGCTCGGGGGTGAGCTTGCCGTCGGGAACCTCGACGGTGAGCAGCTTGAGGCCGCTGACCCTCTCGGGCGCCCCGCCCTCGTCGGTGTTGATGTGCGCCGTCTTCGCGCTCACCACGGCGCCCCACCGGGGAAGCAACGACGTGAGGGCCGTGACGTTCGCGCCGGTGCCGTTGAACACCGGGAAAGTCTCGGCCTGCTCGCCGAAGTGCGACTTCATGACCCGCTGCAGCTCGGCGGTGTAGACGTCTTCGCCGTAGGCCACCTGGTGGCCGCCGTTTGCCGCGGCGATGGCCGCCAGCACCTCGGGGTGGATCCCCGCGTAGTTGTCGGAAGCGAAGCCGCGGGAGGAGGTGTCATGGAGTTGGGTCACGGCTCCATTGTCTCGTTAACGCACCCGCTGGTTGAGTAGCGCCGTCTGCGGCGCGTATCGAGACCCTCGCGCGAGAGGGTTTCGATACGGTCGCTGCGCGACCTACTCAACCAGCAGCGCGCTAGGCCTTCAGCGCGTCCTTCAGTTTCACCGGAGCGCCCATGCGCAGCAGGCCGTTCTCGTAGATGCGCGAGCCGACCGCGATGATCGCGAGCGTCGAGGCAATGAGGATCACGAGCGAGAGCAGCGGCTCCCACCACTCGGCGATTCCGAGGAACACCCGCAGCGGCATGCCGATCGGAGCGGAGAACGGCACATACGACATGATCGCCAGCACGAGCGGGTTGTCGTAGAAGAAGATCACCAGGAAGTACGGGATCATGATCAGCATCGTGATCGGGGTGATCGCCGTGCCCATGTCCTCCTGTCGGGAGACGAGCGCGCCGGCGGCCGCGAACATGGCCGCCAGCATCACGAACCCGATCACGAAGAAGACCAGGAACCAGATGATCGAGGGTCCGACCTCGGCGAGCAGGATGCCCTGACCGGTCGCGAGCAAACCCACGCCCGCCAACAGGGCGATGATCACAATCTGGCCGATGGCGAGCAGGCTGTTGCCCACTACCTTGCCGGCGAGCAGCACGCGCACCGGCACGGTCGCCATGAGGATCTCGACGATGCGGGTCTGCTTCTCTTCGACGACGCTCTGCGCGATCAGCTGTCCGAAGGTCAGGGCCGACGAGAAGAAGATGATGCCGAAGGCGAGAGCGACGAGATACACGATGCCGGAGTTCTGATCGCTCGGCTCGAGCAGCTGCACCTGGGGCGCGACGCTGAGCAGCGACACGATGCCCGACGGCGCCTCGTCGAGCCCGATGACGGTGAGCCCCACCGCTCCCTCTGACGGCACGATCGCGGCATCCACCGAACCGTCGCGCACCAGGACCTCCGCCTCGTTGACGTCGGCCACCTCGGTCACGTCGAGGGCTTTCGTCTCTTCGGCCTTGGCCACGGCCGACCCGACGGCCGCGACCTTGGGCAGCTCCTGGTTGGCACCGAAGATGCCGCCGGCGATGACCGAGCCGAGCACGACGAGCATCAGGATGCCCGTGGAGACCAGGAACGCCTTGCTGCGCAGGCGCATGCGGATCTCGCGCTCGGCGACGAGCCAGATGGCGGGGAGTGCGGCGGGACTGGAATAGGTGCTCACTGGATGACCTCCTTGAAGATCTGGGAAAGCGAGGGGAGTTGGGGGGCGAAGCGTTCCACGGTGGAGGTGGCGACGGCGCGCTGCAGCACGCGCTGCGCGGTGGCGTCGGAGTCGACGTCGAAGAGCGCGTAGCCGCCCGCGAAGTCGAGCACGGTGACTCCCGGTTCGTCGCGCAGCCAGCCGACGTCTCCGCCGACCTGCAGTTCGAAGCGCGGGAGGGTGTGCTGGGCCCGCAGGCCCTCGCGCGAACCGCTCGCCCGGATCTCGCCGTCGGCGATGACGACGAGGTCGTCGCAGAGCCGTTCGACGATGTCGAGCTGGTGCGACGAGAAGATGACGGGCGCCCCGGTGGCGGCGAAGTCTTTCAGCACGTTCAGCACGACCTCGACGGCGATCGGGTCGAGGCCCGAGAACGGCTCGTCGAGCACCAGCACCTCGGGGTCGTGCACGAGGGCGGCAGCGATCTGTGCCCGCTGCTGGTTGCCGAGGGAGAGGCTCTCGACGGTGTCGTCCATGCGCTCGCCAAGACCGAGGCGCTCGAGCAGGCTCTCGGTGTTGCCCTTCGCCTGCGCCGGGCTCATGCCGTGCAGCCGGCCGAGGTAGACGATCTGCTCGGCGACCTTCATCTTGGGGTAGAGGCCGCGTTCCTCGGGCATGTAGCCGAACCGTGTGCGCTGCTCGGCGGTGAGCGGAGCGCCGTCGAGGGTGACGTTTCCGGAATCCGCGGCCAGCACGCCGAGGATGACGCGCATGGTCGTGGTCTTGCCGGCGCCGTTGCCGCCGACGAAACCGGTCATGCGGCCGCCGGCCACCGTGAACGAGACGTCGCGCAGCACGCGGCGCTCGCCGAACGACCGGTTGATGGAGTGCAGTTCGAGCATGGATACCTCCTTGGGTTATTACTCAAGTTACGGGGAGGACCGGCCCCGGGTCATCCGTCTGGCGGCGGGTTTATGCTCTCATCCGCGCGGGGGAACCGCCCCGCCGCGCACGGCGATGCCGTTCTCGTACGCGAACACGACGGCCTGGATGCGGTCGCGCACGCCGAGTTTCGCGAGCACGTTCGACACGTGCGTCTTCACGGTCGCCTCGCCGACGAACAGCTCGGCCGCGATCTCGGCGTTCGAGCGCCCGAGGGCGATCTGCGCGAGCACCTCGGTCTCCCGCTCGGTCAGGTCGGTCACGACGGCGCGCTCGGGGACCGGCAGGTCGCCGCGCCCGAAACGCTCGATGACGCGCCGGGTGACGGTCGGCGAGAGCAGCGCGTCTCCGCGGGCGAGCACCTGCACCGCCTCGACGAGGTTCTCGGGGCTCGCGGTCTTCAGCAGGAAGCCGCTGGCACCGGCGCTCAGGGCGGCGAACAGGTAGTCGTCGCGGTCGAAGGTGGTGAGCATCAGCACCCGGCTGGTCACCGACGGGTCGGCGACGATGAGCCGCGTGGCCTCGAGGCCGTCCATTTCGGGCATCTGCACGTCCATGCAGATGACGTCGGGGTCCAGCTCCCGCGCGAGCCGCACGCCGTCGGCGCCGTTGGCGGCCTCGCCCACGACCTCGATGCCCGGTTCGCTGTTCAGGATGATGCGGAAGCCGGCGCGCACGAGCTCCTGGTCGTCGACCAGCAACACCCGCGTCACGAGGTGACCTGCACGATGCGGGCGCGCACGAGGAAACCGCCGCGCGCGCGGGGGCCGACCTCGAGCTGGCCGCCGACCGCCGCGACCCGTTCGCGCATGCCGACGTGTCCGTGCCCGGGTCCCGCGGAACGCAGGCCGGTGCCCTGCCCGGTGTCGGTCACCTCGAGCTCGACGCCGGACTCGAGGTAGCGCAGCCGCACGTCGGCCGTCGCCCGCGGGCCTGCGTGCTTGCGCACGTTGGTGAGGGCCTCCTGGGTCACCCGGTAGAGGGTGAAACCGACCAGGGAGGTTACGGGCCGTGGTTCGCCGACGATCTGCAGGGTGGCAGGCACGCCGGCCGCGCTGCACTCCTCGACGAGGTCGCCGAGCTGGTCGAGGCCCCGCGTCGACGAGCTGCGGCTCGCGTCATCCGAATCGCTCTCGCGAAGCGTCGTGAGCAGGCGGTGCAGTTCGTCGACGGCGCTGCGGGCGCTCGACTCGATGGTCGCGAGAGATTCGGATGCCTGGGCCGGGTCGGTCCGGATGACCCGCCGGGCCGCGCCGGCCTGCACGCCCATGACGGAGACGTGGTGGGCGACGACGTCGTGCAGCTCGCGGGCGATGCGCACCCGGTCGAGCGCGACGGCCTGCTGGGCGCTGCGTTCGCGTTCGGCGGCGAGCTCGGCGGTGCGGTCCTCGAGTTCGGCGCGCTCGCGGGCGCTGCGGAAGGCCGTGGACCCGAAGTAGTAGGCGCCGCCGAAGTAGAGCAGGTTCGTGAGCACGTTGATCAGGGCCCACGAGGCGAACGCGCTGAACACGCCCGAGCGGGAGAAGCCGGGAAGGGTGTCGGGGTCGTCGACGGTGAGCAGCAGCTGCACGCCGATCCAGACGAACATGCCGATGATGATCAGGATGCGGGTGATGGTGGCCGCGCGCCGGTGGCGGCTCCATGCGCCCACCGTGTAGATGGCGATGAACAGGGAGATGTTCGCGAAGAGCATCTCGGGTACGCGGAAGGTCGGGGTGAGGAAGAACGCGACCGACACCGCGACCGCGACGACCTCGGGGTAGCGGCGGCGCCAGGCGAGGGGCACGGTGAGGGCGGCGATCATGATCGCGCTGAGCCACATCGGGGCGGGGTGCAACGTCGGGTCGGCCTCGAGGTCGAGGTAGAGACCCGAGCGCGTGTAGAGCAGGGCGCTGACAGTGGTGGCGACGAAGAGCAGCGCGGCGCCGATCGCGTCGCGCCGGAAGCCTTCGGGCCCCGGTCGGGGTCTCAGCCAGTCGTCGGTCACGGGTCAACGCTACCGACGGCGGCGGCGCGCGGCATCCGTCGCGAGGGGGAGCGGCGTGCCGGCGTACCAAATGCAGGAGATTTCAGCGGGACGGGCCGCGCATCGGCGTCAGCCCGTGACTCGACGTGATTTCTCCTGCATTTGGTACGCGGCAGCGGCGGGCTAGGCGTCGGCCGTGATGCCCGCCGTCGACTCGATGACGGCCGCCATCTTCTTGGCCAGGGCCTCGTAGAACATCGACAGGGGAAACTCGTCGTCCATGACCGCGTCGGTGAGCCCGCGCGGGGGCCCGTCGAGCGGCAGGTCGCGCACGGCCCAGCGGGAGGCCGGGTGCGGCGTGAGCGTTGTCGACACCAGATCGTAGGCCGCGAGCCAGTGCGCCGTCTTCGGGCGGTCGATGCTCTTCCAGTACAGGTCGTTGATCTCGTCGGAGAGCGCGATGACGACATCGGGCACGTCGTCCCAGTCGATCGTGAGGGCGGTGTCGGTCCAGTGCAGAACGTGGTGCTGGTGCATCCACGCGAACAGCAGCTGCCCGCCGAGCCCGTCGTAGTTGCGCACCCGGCTGCCGGTGATCGCGAACCGGAAGATGCGGTCGAAGATCACCGCGTACTGCACGAGCTTCGCGCGGTCGCGGGCCACGTCGGTCGTGTCCTCCGAGCGCTCGACGCGCACGGCCTCGCGGAACGCCGTCAGGTCGCACCGCAGCTCCTCCAGGGAGTAGAGGAAATACGGCATGCGCTGCTTGATCATGAACGGGTCGAACGGCAGGTCGCCGCGCATGTGGGTGCGGTCGTGGATGAGATCCCACATGACGAACGTCTGCTCGGTCAACGTCTGGTCGTCGAGCAGCCGCAACGCGTCATCCGGAAGTTCGAGCTTCGTGATGTCGGATGCCGCGCGCACGACCCGACGGAACCTGGCGGCCTCGCGGTCGGCGAAGATGGCACCCCACGTGAAGGTCGGCACCTCGCGCATGGCGACGCTCTCGGGGAAGAGCACGGCCGAGTTGGTGTCGTAACCGGCGGTGAAGTCGATGAAGCGCACGGGCACGAACAGCCTGTTCGAGTAGTCGCCCGCCTCGAGCTCGGCGACGAACTCGGGCCAGATCACCTCGATCAGCACGGCCTCGACGAGGCGGCTGGTCGACCCGTTCTGCGTGTACATCGGGAAGACGACGAGGTGGCGCAGTCCGTCGACCCGATCGAGCTGCGGCTGGAAGGCCTGCAGCGAGTCGAGGAAGTCGGGCACGCCGAAGCCCTCGGCCGCCCAGCGCTCGAAGTCGGCCGAGACCGCCTCGAGGTAGGCGGCGTCGTGCGGCAGCGCCTGTCGGAAATTCAGGACCTCGCGCGCGATCGTCTCGGCGAAGCCGAGGGCCGCCGGGTGGTCGGCCGCCTCGGGAACGCTGCCATCCTGAATTTGCAGAGCCTGAAGGGCGGATGCCGCGGCCTTGATGTTCAGCCACGCGGCGCTCTCGGCGAGCGGGAAGTCCTCGACGACCTCGGGTTCTCCGACGATTGCTTCTGACATCGTGGTGTGGGACATGGGTGAACCTCCGATCCGCGTGAGCGAGTGGTGTGGGCGCACGGATGCGGCGCCTCGATCGAGCCTATCGACGGATGTATCGCGGTTGTTTGTGTCTCACGCGGGAAAGTTGCACCGGAGCCCGGTTCTGACGCAGGAATCCGTCATCCCGCGGGTGTCGCGGCGTGCGCCTACACTCGGGGGATGTCCAGCGCGCGAGAACTCGAAGACGCGCTCGCCGCGGTAGCCAGCCCCGATCAGGCCCGCGAACTGCGGCGCTTCTTCAAGACCGGCAAGGGCCAGTACGGCGCCGGCGACGTGTTCATCGGGGTGCGCGTGCCCGAGGTGCGCCAGATCGCCAAGCGGTTCGACGACCTCTCGCCGGCCGACCTCAACGAGCTGCTCGACAGTGCCGTGCATGAGCACCGGTTCGCAGCCCTCGCGGTGATGGTCGCGCAGTTCCGGGCCGCGAGCAAGGCCGGAGACGAGGGCGAGCGGGAACGCCTCGTCGAGTTCTACCTCTCGGCCATGCGCCGCGGCCGCATCAACAACTGGGATCTCGTCGACTCGTCTGCCGAGTACATCCTGGGCGAGTACCTGTTCGACAGGCCGCGCGACCAGCTGGCCCGCCTCGCCAAGAGCGGCATCGTCTGGCAGCGCCGCATCGCGATGCTGTCGACGTTCGCCTTCATCAGGCGCGGAGACGCCTCGACGACGCTCGAGGTGGCGGAGGTGCTGCTGGAAGACCCGCACGACCTGATCCAGAAGGCCGTGGGCTGGATGCTGCGCGAGGTCGGCAAGAAGGTGGACCGCGATCTTCTGGTCGGCTTCATAGAGACGAACGCGAAACGGATGTCACGTGTGACGCTCAGCTACGCCACCGAGCACTTCGAGCATTCCGAGCGCGTCTACTACCGCTCGCTCAACTAACTCCCGCGCCGCCCTGTGCGGCCCGCAGATGACGCGGTTCCGGCCGGATGACGCGGCCGCGGTCGCCTCATTGGGCCGAAATCGGCTCGGGAAGTGGCCGGCGGAGGTTGTGCGGGATACTTGACGGGTGTCGGGGGTATTGGTCGGGTTCGCCATTATCGGCGCCGTGATCCTCATCGGATACGTCGTCGGTCGCGCCGGCGTGCTCGGCGACCACGCGCCGTTCGTGATCAGCCGCATGGTGTTCTTCGTGCTCTCGCCTGCGCTGCTCTTCACCGTGCTCGCCGACGCCGACGTGCACCAGCTGTTCTCGTCGATGCTCGCGGTATCGGCGATCTCCGCGGTGCTCTCGTGCCTGTTGTTCGCCGGCATCGCCCTGCTGGTGTTCCGCCGGAAGCTCCCCGAGGCGGTCATCGGCTCCGTGTCATCCGGCTATGTCAACGCGAACAACATCGGTATTCCCGTGGCGTTCTACGTGCTCGGCGACACCGCCCTCTCGGCGCCGGTCATCCTGTTGCAACTGCTCGTGCTGACGCCGATCACACTCACCATCCTCGACATCACGACGAGCGGCAAGACCTCGCTGCGGCGCGTAATCATGACCCCGCTGACCAACCCGGTCATCATCGGGTCGGCCCTCGGCGTGCTCGTCTCCGCCACCGGGGTGGAGCTGCCCGCCGCGGTCATGGAGCCGTTCCGCATCGTGGGGGCCGCCGCCGTGCCGCTCGTGCTCATCGGTTTCGGTATGTCGCTGCACGGGCAGAAGCTGCTGGCGCCGGGGTCGGGGCGCCGCGACATCCTGTTGGCGTCAGGCATCAAGCTGGCTCTGATGCCGGTGATCGCCTGGGTCTTCGGCCGCTTCGTCTTCGGTCTCGACCACGACCAGCTGTTCGCCGCGGTCGTGCTGGCCGGGCTGCCGACGGCCCAGAACGTGTTCGTCTACGCGCAGCGGTACGACCGCGGGGTCACCCTCGCGCGCGACACGGTGCTCATCACAACGGTGGGCTCGGTGCCGGTGCTCGTTCTCGTGGCCCTGCTGCTCAAGTAGTCGCGGCGTGTCGGTATGCGGGGGCTGTCGCCATCGGGGTCGGCGGCACCCTAGTATTGACGGCAGAACTGCTGCTTAGCGAATGTTTGTAACAAAAAACGGTGTTCTGCCGACCGGTCGACACCAGCTGTACCCCTTTTTGCGCGAGCAACTATCAGAGAATTGGCTAAAGTTGCCATGTGTTCGATTCCATGCGTCCCCCAGTTGTGCAGGTGAGTGATGTCCGTTAGCGCGACTGATGAGTTGGCAGCCTGGAAGGCGGCCGCGGTAGCCCGTGGCTACTCGTACCAATCCCACATCCGCGGCCCGCTGTTGCGCGGTCTGCTGTTCCGCACCGGCGACAGTGTCGTGGCGACCTCTCTCGTGAGCGCGCTCCAGGCGTCGACCCCGTTCTTCGCCGGCAGCGTGAACGGCCGCTACAAGATCGACGAACAGGACTCGCGCAGCGTCTCCTCGTCGTTCGTGGCCATCCCGCTCGCCCGCAAGGTGCCCAACGCCGTTCTGCTCGGCGAGGGCGTCGACGTGTTGCGCTCCGCTGGCATCGCGCTGCAGAGCCGCCAGAAGCTCTCCATCGACGACCACTTCGAGGGCCCGTTCACGCTCTACAGCCACGGCGGCCACGAGCGCGAGGCCCTCGAGATCTTCACGCCCGAGTTCTTGACCCTGCTCAGCGAGACCACCGACGGCTGCGATGTCGAGCTCATCGACACCTGGATGTTCGTCTACAGCCGCCCCGGGCGTTTCGGTTCGGAAAGCGCCCTGCAGAGCGTCGAGCGCATCACCAAGCACGTGAAGCTCAATGTTCTCCCGTACATCGAGCCGGAAACCCCGGTGGGTTCGGTACCGGCCGAGCCGGTCGAAGTGCCGACAGAAGACGCGGATGCCGCGGCTCGACTCGCGGCGCGCGAGGAACGCGAGGCCCGTGCCGGGGCGATCGCTACCGGCCGCCGCACCCTCGACGCCCGCAACCGCGAGATCGGCCGCCTCGTCGGCGTCGGTATCGGCTCGTTCCTGCTCGGTGCGGCCGCGTGGTGGGCCGTCGGCGGCAGCCTGCTCTCGTTCTGACCTGATCGCGGGGCCGGGCCACCTGCGGGTGGCCCGTTCCCTCAGCCGACGTCGTCGGGGTTCGAGCCGGTGCGTTCGCCGGTCTCGAGCGCCGCGATGGCGGCGAGGTCCGTGTCATCCAACACGAAATCGAAGACCCGCGAGTTCTCGCGGATGCGCTCGATCGAGTTCGACTTCGGGATCACGACCAGCCCCTGCTGAACGTGCCAGCGCAGAACCACCTGCGCGCTCGATTTTCCGTGCTTCTCGCCGATGGCCTCGAGCGTCGGGTCGCCGAGCACGCGGCCGCGGGCCAGCGGCGACCACGACTCGGTGACGATGCCGTGCCGGGCGTCGAATTCGCGCAGCCCGCGCTGCTGCAGCCACGGCTGGATCTCGACCTGGTTGATCACCGGCGTCTCGACCGAGTGGGCGAGCAGGTTCTCGAGGTGCGCGGTCGTGAAGTTGCTCACCCCGATGGAGCGGGCGCGGCCGTCGCGCTTCAGCGTCTCCAGCGCGCGCCACGTGTCGAGGTACCTGTTCTGCTTCGGCGCCGGCCAGTGGATCAGGTAGAGGTCGACGTAGTCCATGCCGAGTAGGGCGAGGCTGGCGTCGAAGGCGCGCAGGGTCTCGTCGTAGCCGTGGTCGTCGTTCCACACCTTGGTCGTCACGAAGAGTTGCTCGCGCGGGATGCCCGAGGCGCGCACGCCGGCGCCCACGCCCGCCTCGTTGAAGTACAACTTTGCGGTGTCGACGTGGCGGTAGCCGGCATCGATGGCGCCCTCGACGATGCGGGCGGCCGTGTCATCCTCGACCTTGTAGACCCCGAGACCCAGCTGCGGAATCCGGCGGCCGTCGGCGAGCGTGATCAGCGGGGAGAACGGGGGAGTCGTCATGGTTCCAGTATTGCCGGTGTTCCGTCGACCCAGGGACTTGACTGACCCCGACACCGCAGCGGTACATTGGGGCCACCATCCGCAGACGGGAGACCCGCATGTCATTCCAGGCCTATCTCGACACGATCGAGGACAAGAGCGGTCTCACCCCCAGGCAGCTGGTCGCGATCGCGTCGGAGCGCGGCCTCGACGCAGCGCCGGTGAAGGCCGGCCCGATCATCGACTGGCTGAAGGACGACTACGGTCTCGGGCGCGGGCACGCGATGGCACTGGTGCACGTGATCAAGAACGGCGCCACGATCAGCGAGAAGCATGTCGGCACGGACGGCGCGCACAGCGACGAGTCATCCGAGCTCTGGCTCGACGGCAAGGCGACGAACCCGCTCGCGAAGAAGTAGCCCGCGCCGCTGATCGGAACGCGTCAGAATTGCCGCGCCGCGACATCCGGGCGATGCGAGGCGGCGAGTATTTCGCGTAGACGGCCAGCCGGCACGGGGGCTCCGGGGTCGGCGAGGTAGTCGGCTGCGAACCCTTCCGTGCTGGCGGCGTAGATCCGCGTGTAGGCACCGGATTCAGGTTCGAAGCGCCACGAGTCGGCGAGAGTGCCGCCGTCGACCGTGTCAAAACCGAGCGCGTCCACGAGGGTGGAGACGCGGGCCTTCGCCTCGAGGTCGTCCCCGGCTATCAACAGCGCGGTGCGGGGTGCGGAATCGGCGAGGTTCGGGATGTGGTGCGCGACGATGTTGTTGAACGCCTTGACGATCACGGTGTTCGGAAGGAGCGCCTGTTCGTACTCCGCGGTCGTGCTCTCGAGAGAGTCCAGCTGCGCGATGCGACCTTCCCGGTAGGGGTAGTAGTTGCCGGTCGAGAGAATTATCTTGCCGGCGAATGCGTCGTGGGGCAGGTCTGGGTAGGCGGTCAACGGTACGGCGAGAACCGGGATGTCGCCGAAGTCCGCTGCAGCGCGCACGTCGCCGGCCTGTGCGTTGGGGCCGAGTTCGTCGATGAGGTCGCTGAGCGACTCCGGTCCCCGTGAGTTTGCGATCAAGACGTCGTAGTCGGCGGCGAGTGCCAGCCGAGCGATCGCTGTTCCGATGGCTCCGCTGCCGATGATTCCGATGCGCTTCATGGTGTTCTCCTGGTGATCGTGGTCATTCATGTTTGGTCAACTCCCAACCGTTTCTGGTGAGAGCCATCAGCGCGGCGGCCGACTCGTCGTCAGCCAGAGCCGCACCGCGCACCCAGCTGCTGGCGAGTGTGGAAAGGAAGAGGTCGCGGCCCCTGACCTCGTTGCGCGCGCGACCTTCGTTCTGAGCGGCGCGAAGGAACTCATCGGTCGTCGTGATGAATCCCTGGCAGGTGACGGCCAAGGGCGACCGGCTGTCCGTCATCGCAGAACGCAGCGGTCCGGGCAGACCATCGAAGGCGCTTGCCCATTCGGTCAGCGCCGCCAGCCAGCCGTCGAGCGCTTCTGCGGCGTTCGCCGAGCCGTTTCGGAGGTCGTCCCGTCGGGCCACGAGCGTCTCGTCGCGCGCGGTGAGCAACTCGGCGAGCAACGCTTCCCTGTTCGGGAAGTGCCGGTACAGGGTGCCCGCGCCGACGCCGGCTTGTTTCGCGATCGCGTCGAGCGACCCGCTGACCCCGTGTTGCGAGAAATGCTGCTCGGCGATGTCGAGGATGTGGTGCCTATTGCGTCGGGCGTCGGCCCGCGGGGCACGAACCCCGCTCGTCGCGATCTCGGGCATTGCAGTCACCTCCCTTATATAAAACGGGGAACCTCTCCGTTTTTCTCTAAGAGGAGACTATCTCCTTTTCGGAGATCGCCCGACTTAACCCGCGACCTAACGCAGGCGTTCCGCCACGAGCCGGTCGGCGGCCTCGACCGAGGTGACGCCGTTGCGCTCGGACTCGTCGAACACCTCGCCCAGGGTGCGCTCGATCGCGTCGATGCGTGCGAACACCTCGTCGTCGGTCGACCGCTCGTCGCCGAGCCGGATGACGCCGCCCGCGTTCACGAGATAGTCGGGCGCGTACAGGATGCCGCGTGCCCGCAGCTGCGCGTCGCCGTCGTTCTCGGCGAGCTGGTTGTTGGCCGGGCCGCACACGGCGGTCGCCGCGAGCTCGGCGATGACGGCGGGCGACAGCATGCCGCCGACGCCGGCGGGCACGAACACGTCGGCCGGCACGCGGTGCGCCTCGTCGGGCGCGACCCAGGTGGCGCCGAGCTCGGCGGCGAACTGGGCGCGCGCCGGGTTGAAGTCGGTGACGGTGAGCACGGCGCCCTCGTGCGCGAGCCGGCTGGCGAGGCGGGATCCGACCTGGCCGAGGCCGGCGACGGTGATGCGGCGGCCGTCGACCGACGCGCTTCCGGTGGTGCGGCGCAGGGTCTCGCGCAGTCCGGCGTAGACGCCGCGGGCGGTGTACTCGGCGGGGTCGCCGTGGCCGCCGGTCTCGGTCGGCAGGCCGACCACGTGCGCGGTGCGCTCGGCGATGATCGCCATGTCGGCCGAGGTGGTGGCCACGTCTTCGGCGGTGCGGTAGCTGCCGCCGAGCGACTCGACCAGGTCGCCCAGGTCGAGGAAGGCGTCGCGCCGCGCGTCGCCCTCGAGCACCGTGCCGGCGGGCAGCATGATGACCGACTTGCCGCCGCCCGCGTCGAGCCCGGCGAGTGCGTTCTTGCTCGTCATGCCGCGCGAGAGGCGCAGCGCGTCGGCGAGCCCGTCGGCCCAGGAGTCGTACGACCACAGCCGGCAGCCGCCCAGCGCGGGGCCGAGGGTAGTGCTGTGCACCGCGACCACCATAGACAGGCCCGAGCGGGTGCCGGTCGCGGCGACGACGGTCTCGTGGTCGAAGGCGAGGGGAGCCGTGGTGGCGGTGCGGACGGGGAGAACTGCGGTCATCGTCGATCGATTCTGTGGATGTGCGCGAGCGGGCGGTATTGAGGCCCATTTCAGCATCATCCGTCGTGAGCGACAAGAGTTCGCGGAGTTACTGAACGATCTGTTCAACCCAACGCCCGGGTACCGGCATACACTGGCCAGCATGACCGCTCTGGACGCAACCGACCGCAGGATTCTCGCCGCCCTCGACGACGATCCACGAGCATCCGTTCAACTGCTTGCTCTGACCCTCGGCCTCGCGCGGGGAACCGTGCACGCCCGCCTCGACCGCATGGGGCGCGAGGGCGTTCTGCGCAAGAACTCGGTGCGCCTGTCGCCCGCGGCGCTGGGGTATCCGATGCGGGCGCTCGTGACCGCCGAGGTCGACCAGGACCAGTTCGACCAGATGATGGCCGACATGGCGGGAATCGCCGAGGTGATCGAGTGCGTCGGGCTCGCCGGCGAGAACGACCTGATGATCCAGATCGTGGCGCGCGACGCCGACCACGTCTACGACATCACCAAGCGCATCAAGGGCTGCCGGGGCATCAACCGCACGGCGACGTCGATCGTGCTGCGTGAGCTGCTGGAGTACAGATTCGAGCATCTCTTACATGAAGGGGCGTCGCGGGGCTAGCGTGGCGCTATGGATAAGAGACGGTTCGTGCCGTGGACCCTCATCGTCGGGCTCGTCGTGGGAATAGTCGTCGCGGGCCCGATGAATGCCGGCTGGCACGTGGTGTGGATCGGGCTGGTTGTCGGCGGACTCGTCGACCTCCTGCGGTTCTCACTCGCGAGCTATCAGCGCGGCGGCGGCGGCGCGGGCGGTGACGCTGGTGCGGCCGGGGGAACGCCGTTCGTTTTCGGCGACGGCGGAGGGCAGCACCACGGTGGCCACGGCCACGGCGAGGGCGGTGGGGGTGGGGGTGGCGACGGGGGCGGTGGTGGCGGTGGCGGTGGCGACTGACGCCGACAGGAAGAACCGGCGCTGACGCACGCTCAACAGGAGGAATTCGCGGGTCGGGCGGCCCGCGTCCTGTCGAGCGAGGCGTTAGAAGATCATCGGCCGATCGTCGTCGTCGCCGAGCACGTCGTCGAGCTCGACCAGCACCGGCACGTGGTCGCTCGG
>NZ_JBKKAD010000130.1:0-2799 GCF_046714715.1 Conyzicola sp.
CGCTGACGGCGACGCCGGGAAGGGCACGTAGCAACGTCGCCAGCTCTTCAGCGACGGCCACCGATCGGTGTTTGCCCCCTGTACATCCAACAGCGATCGTAGCGTGTCTCTTGTTCTCGCGTTGGTAGCCGGCCAGCACGGGCGACAGCGCGGTGGCGTAGGCGTCGACGAACTCGCGCGCCCCCTCCTGGCCGAGCACATACTCTTTGACCTCGGGATCGAGGCCGGTGTGGGGCCGCAGTTCGGGAAGCCAGAACGGGTTGGGCAGGAAGCGTGCGTCCGCAACCAGGTCGGCGTCGGCGGGCAGGCCGTACTTGAACCCGAAGCTCAGGATCGTCACCTGGGCTCCCGGTGTCTCGGCCTGGGCGAACCTCTCCTGGATGGTGGTCGCGAGCTGGTGGATGTTGAGTTCGGAGGTGTCGACGATGAGGTCGCTGCCCGAACGCAGTTCCCTCATGAGCTGCCGCTCCGCGCTGATGCCGTCGAGCAGGGTCCCGTCGTCTTGGAGCGGGTGCGGGCGACGCACCTGCTCGAAGCGGCGCACCAGCACGGCGTCGGTCGCCTCGAGGAAGAGCACCTTGACGTCGGCGTTCTCGCGCATGGTGGCGACGGCCTCCTGCACGTCGGCGAACAGCTTTCCGCCGCGGACGTCGACGACGGCGGCGATACGCGGCAGCGCGTTGCCGGCGTGCTGGGCCAGCTCGACGAGCGGGCGCAGCATCTGCGGCGGGAGGTTGTCGACGACGTACCAGCCGAGATCCTCGAGGGCGTTGCCGACCGTCGAGCGTCCCGCGCCGGACATGCCGGTGACGATGAGAAGTTCCTGACGATCCCTGTGAGTGCTCATGAGGGTCTAAGGATACCGAGCGAAGGTGTCACGGGTTACGTAACCCCTCGACGATCTGCTGGGCGAGGGCGGCACCGATGCCTTTCACCTCGGTGATCTGCTCGACGCTGGCCGCCCGGAGGCGGGTTATCGAGCCGAAGTGGGTGAGCAGATCGGCCACGCGCTTCGCTCCGAGCCCCGGGATGTCGGCAAGCCGGGAGGTGATGTCGGACTTGCGACGCTGACGCTGGTAGGTGATGGCGAAGCGGTGCGCCTCGTCGCGGATGCGCTGGAAGAGGAAGAGGGCGTCGCTGTTGCGCGGCAGGATGACGGGGTAGTCGGAGTCGGGCAGCCAGATCTCCTCGAGCCGCTTCGCGATACCGCAGAGCTGGATGCCCGTGACGCCCGAGTCGTCGAGTGCGCGCTGGGCCGCGGCCACCTGGGGCTGGCCGCCGTCGACGATCAGCAGGTTGGGCCGGTACGCGAATCGCTTGCGTTCGACGGCTACATCGTCGCCGCCGACGACGAGGGTCGCATCCGTCGACAGGGCTATCGCCGCCTCGGCTGCCTCCCCCGCGTCGGGCTCGTCGTCGAGGTGGGCGAGCCGGCGCATGAGGGTCTGGTAGATCGACTCGGTGTCGTCGGTCGACTCCGCGATCGAGAAGCGCCGGTACTGGTCTTTGCGCGGCAGCCCGTCTTCGAAGACCACCATCGAGGCGACGATGTTGGTGCCGCTGAGGTGGGAGACGTCGTAGCACTCCATGCGCAGGGGCGCGTCGGACATGCCGAGGGCCTCCTGGATGTCGGCGAGGGCCTGAGAGCGGGCCACGAAGTCGCCGCTGCGCCGCGTCTTGTAGAGCATAAGCGCGTTGCGCGCGTTCGTGGAGACCGTGAGGGCGAGGGCGGCCTTGTCGCCGCGCTGGGCGACGCGCAGGGCGACCTTGCCCGGTGCCTGGCGCAGGTCGGTGAGGAACAGCTCGAGTTCTGCGGCGTCTTCGGGCAGGGCCGGCACGAGGATCTCGCGCGGCGGCTCCTGGTCGCCGTAGGCGTTCTGCAGCACGGTGTCGACCAGCTCGGGCAACTCGAGGTCGAGCTCTTTATCGACGACCCAGCCGCGCACACCGCGGATGCGCCCGCCGCGCACGATGAACTGCTGCACCGCGGCGGCGAGCTCGTCGTGCGCGATGCCGAAGATGTCGGCGTCGACCTCGTCGTTCAGCACGACGCTGCTCTTCGACAGGGCGTTCTCGAGGGCGGAGAGCTGGTCGCGGTAGCGGGCGGCCGACTCGTAGTCCATCTCCTGCGAGGCGGCCATCATCTTCTTCGAAACCTCGGCGGTGTAGCGCGTGTCGTTACCGCCCATGAACGAGGCGAAGTCGAGCGCGATCGACTTGTGCTGCTCCTTGCTCACGCGACCCACGCAGGGCGCCGCGCACTTGCCGATGTCGCCGAGCAGGCAAGGCCGACCGGTCTGCTCGGCGCGCTTGTAAGTGGCGTCCGAGCAGCTGCGCATCGGGAACGCCTTGAGCATCAGGTCGACGGTCTCCCGGATGGCCCACACCTTGGTGTACGGGCCGAAATACCGGGCGCCCTTGAGATTCTTGTTGCGGGTGACGAGCACCCGCGGAACCGTCTCGCCGAGGGTGATCGCGAGGTACGGGTAGCTCTTGTCGTCGCGGAACTTGACGTTGAACGGCGGGTCGAACTCTTTGATCCAGGTGTACTCGAGCTGCAGGGCCTCGAACTCGCTGCCGACGACGGTCCATTCGACGCTCGCCGCAGAGAGCACCATGCGCCGGGTACGCTCGTGCAGGCTGCGCAGCGGCTGGAAGTAGTTGGCCAGCCGCGCGCGCAGGCTGTTGGCCTTGCCGACGTAGAGCACGCGCCCGCCGGCGTCGCGGAAACGGTAGACGCCGGGCGCGGTCGGGATCTCCCCCGCCTTCGGTCGCCACGTGACGGTGTCGCTCATGGCC
>NZ_JBKKAD010000131.1:0-10308 GCF_046714715.1 Conyzicola sp.
TGCGGATGGCCGTGGCGCCCGCGGCCTCGATCGTCTCGGGCACGATGAGCGAGGTGATGAGGTTGTGCAGCACGACGATGTCGAGGTCGGGCTCGATGCCGCGCACGCGGGTGATCTCGCGCAGGGCCACGATGGCGGCGACGGCCGACGGGGTGACCGCGTCGCCCTTCTCGTCGACGACGAAGCAGCGGTCGGCGTCACCGTCGAAGGCGAGGCCGAGGTCGGCCCCGTGTTCGACGACGGCCTTCTGCAGGTCGACGATGTTCGCGGGCTCGAGCGGGTTCGCCTCGTGGTTCGGGAAGGTCCCGTCGAGCTCGAAGTACATGGGGATGATCTCGATCGGCAGGCCGGCGAGACCGGCCGCTTCGCCGAGCACGGCGGGGACGGTGAGGCCGCCCATGCCGTTGCCGGCGTCGACGACCACGCGGATGGGGCGGATGCTGCCGAGATCGACGAGCTTGCGCAGGTACGCGGCGTAGTCGGCGAGCACGTTGACCTCGCGGAAGGAGCCGGGGTCGCCCACGGGGGTGACGCCAGACTCCAGGTAGGCGGTGGCGCGGTCGCGGATGGCGGCGAGGCCCGTGTTCAGGCTGATGCCCTGGGCTCCCGCGCGGCTGAACTTGATGCCGTTGTAGGTGGCCGGGTTGTGGCTGGCGGTGAACATGGCGGCCGGGGCGTCCATCGAGCCGGACGCGAAGTAGGTCTCGTCGGTCGAGCAGAGGCCGATCGATACGACGTTGGCGCCGCGGGCCTGAGCGCCGCGCGCGAAGGCGGAGGCGAACTCGGGCGAGGAATCGCGCATGTCGTGACCGACGACGACGTCGGTTCCCGCCGCGCCGATTTCGTCGACGAACCCTGCCGCGAGGGCGCTGACGACCTCGCTGGTGAGCTGGCTGCCGACGAGGCCGCGCACGTCGTAGGTCTTAACGAACTGGGTCAGATCAATGGGGGAATAATTCACGACCCCAAAACTACATGACGGATTACCTGCCATCCCTGAGGCACGGACATGCGCTCGGCGTGTTTGGTGCACAGGTCGTAGCTGTGCGGCTCGGCCTTCTGGCTGAGCGGACCGAGTACGGCCATCGAATCCGCGTAGACGTAGGTGAGCGTCGCCACCGCCGTGTGGTTGCACGCCACCTTGCTGCACGGTCGTGGGCTCATCGTGACCCCAGCCTAGAACCACGCGCCGGCATCGGGCGAACGCGCACCGCAATACACTGGATGGATGGTCAGATCGCGAAGGAGCAGCGCACCGGCGTCTACGCGTGGTCGCTCGCGCGACCGGCACGGTCGCGGCATCCGGGCCGCGGTCACCGGACCCCACCTGCCGCCCCTGAACAGCCGGTCGGACATCTTCGACATGACGATCGCCTCGACCGCCGAATATCTCAAAGACGTCTGGCCGAGCGAACTCGCGGGCGTCGTCTTCGAGGTCGCCGCGATGCCCGCCGAGCTGGGCACCTCACCCGGCGTGGACCGCTGGCGGGTGTTCCCGGCGCAGAACCGCGTCGTGCTGTACCGGCTGCCGATCGAGCGCCTGTCGCACCTGCACCGGCACGACGAGCTGCACCGCCGCATGATGATCGAGACCTGCGTTTTCCGCGCCGTGGCCGAGCTGCTCGGCAAGGACCCGTGGGACCTCGCGCCGGATCGCTACCGCAACCACTGACCCGCTAGGGGAAGATCGTGATCGCCTCGGCGCTCGCGGCGGGCGGCTGGATGGCGTAGCCGGAGACCTGCGCGTCGCTCGCATAGCTCACCGAGCCGTAGAGCCGATCGAATCCGGTCACCAGGTAGGTGTCGCCCTCGGCGACATCGGCGTGGGCAGCGCCCTCGGCCGGCACGGTGAGGGTGACGTCGTCGCCGTCGGTCGCTTCGAGCGTCACCTCTGCATCGACGTCGGTGGGATTCACGAGGTTCACCCGGGAACCGGGGCCGGAGGCGATGCTGACCAGGGCGCGGTCGTTCAGCGCGTTGACGGTCGACAGCCAGACGAAGTCGCTTCCCGGCGCCTCGCCCTCGGGCGCCGAGGGGGCGACCGTCGACACCCGGGCGCCGGCGACGATCGGGTGCGACGCGGTGATGTGCACGGTGTACGTGCCGTCGACGAGGCCGTCGAGCGCGAGATCGTCGACGACCCCGGCGTCGAGGTCGACCGAGAACGCGGTTCCGGCGGCGGCACCGTCGTCTGACGTGACGGTGACCTCCACCATGGTCTCCTCGTCGCCGGGAACCAGCACGCGCAGAACAGAGGCCAGGTCGCCGTAGCCCTCTTCGCCGAGGCGCGACTGCAGGGCGTCGGTGTTGGTGACCCGAACGCCGGGGATGACCTGGGTGGTCGACGGGGTGTGGCCCGCGCCGACGAAGTCGACGCCGCCCGCCTCGATGCCGCGCACGGTGGTCTGCTGCAGGTTGGCGACGATCTGGCCGCCCCGGCTCGTGACATGCACCACGGGCGATTCCACTCCGGGGGCGAAACCGGCGAGGGGCAGCACGCGCTGCCCGTGCGGCTGCACCACGATGCCGGTGATACCGGGTGCCGTGACGGCGCCGTCTTCCGAGCTGATGGCGAGCGACACGGTCGAGACGGTGTCGCTCGGGTTGGCCAGCGTGATGAGCGTCGTGCGCCCGACCGAGGTCGATCCGCCGACGAGCCACGTCTCGGTGGCGACTCCGGCGCAGTCGGCCGTCGCGAGACCGTCGAACTCACCGGTGTCGGGCACCTGGGACTGTGCGCCGGCAACGAGATCGTCGTCGCCGCCGACCGTGGAACGCAGCTGGATCGGGGCGCTCTCGGTGCCCGCGGTGCCGGCGTCCGACTGCTGCAACGGGCTGACACTCACATCGTCGCCGCCGCTCGTGGAGCCGAAACGCACGGTGGGTGTGCCGATGGGCGACGCCGTCGTCGCCGACTGCCCCGTCTCGTCACCGAGGCGCAGCAGCGCGCCCGGGCAGACGAGTTGCTGCGCCGTGGGGACGGGCGTGACGTCGACCGAGGCGGGCGTCGTGCCGACCGTCGGAATCGGGAGGAACGTGGCGCCGGCGATCGTGGCGAGAGCGACCGCGATGCCCACGGTGCCCGCGACCACGCGCACCCCGACGATCGCGGCGCTCTTCGCCGTGATCTTGGCCTTGGGCGCTGCGGCCTCGTTCTCGTCGACCGGGTAGTCGTCGCCGACGGGCTCGATGTGATTCGGCTCGATGTGACCAGGCTCGATGCGATCAGACATTGTCGTCCTCCTCGAACGTGGAGGCGGGTTCGCTGTGCTGGCTCGACGGGGTGCGCGTGCGGCGACGCGATCCGGTCGGCACGGCCAACAGCAGGGTGATGATGAGCACGATGCCCTGCGTGAGCGTCACGATGACGCCGAGCGGGGTGCCGAGCGGGCCGGGGCCCACAGCCGGCCGGGTGTCGTCGAGTTCGGCGAACCGCCAGAGGAAACCGGTGGAGGTCTCGCCGATCGCCGTAAGCGACGGGTTGCCGTCGAGAGCCTCGCCCGCCCGTTTCCGGGTCTCCGTGGCGGCATCTCCCGCGGCATCCGGCGACAGCACGAATCCGATGTGCAGTTTCTGCATCTCGGCCGCGGTGTCGAACCCGCTCTTCGATGCGAGGTTGCCGGCGAGGGTGGCGAGCCGGCGCTGCGCCTCGGTCGTGTCGGTGCTGGTCGCGGCGAGCGTGGACTGCGAGTCGAGGCTCGTGCCCTCGCCGCGGTAGAGCACGGCAGCCAAGGCGCCGCTGGGTTGGGCGATGAGCTCGAGCGTGCCGAGCGCGCTGTCGCCGGCCGCCTCCGCCGAGACGAACGCGGGCAGGGTGCGGCCGCTACTGGCCCGCACGGCGCTGTCGCCGACGATGGGGGCGGCGAGCAGCGGGCCGGCGAGCACGACGGCCGTCGCACCGACGAGCAGGGCCGGGAGCACGACGGCGCGGCCGAGCACCTCGAGCGTGACGACGACGGCCCCGATGAGGCCGAGCCAGAACAGGCTGAGCCCGGCGGCGGGCCAGATCGCCGCGGTGTTCTCGCCCACGGCCGATACCTGCACGTGGGCGGCCGCCACGGCGGTGACGAAACCGAGGAACGCGATGACCATGGCCGGCACCGCGCGGCTCGAACCGGGAAGGAACAGGGCGAGGAGGGCGAGCACGGCGAGCGGCGCCAGCAGGGCTGCCACGATGACGGGTGCGGCGAGGTCGTGCAGACCCATGCCGGCGGCGACGTCGCTCCACCCGCTGTACCCATTGACCGGCGACCCGAGGGCGAGCTGCCAGCCGGAGGTGGTGCTGCCGATCACGGGCACACCCGGGTCGGCGGCGAGCGCGAGCCAGTTGCCGCGAATCGCCTGCTGCACGACGAGGGGCGCGAACATCACGGCCGCCGGGATCACGATTCCGATCAGGCGGTGGATGCTCTTCGGCCGGGCGGACATCCACGCCAGCCAGCCGATCAGCAGGGCGGGCGCGAGCGAGGGAGCCGCAGCGACGGTCGCCGCGAAGAGAAGAGCGGATGCCGCGCTGGCCGCCCAGCTGCGTGCGGCGTTAACGGTGGCGAGTACGACCCACGGGAGCAGCAGGTGCGCGACGACGGCCCCGAGGTGTCCCCCGCCGAGCGAGGCGAGGAACGGCGGCGCGAGCGACCAGAGGATGGCGGCGACCGCGGGCGACCAGCCGCGTTCGGCGAAGCGGGCGGCGCACCACCACGCGCCGAGAGCGGCCAGCGGCAGGGCGAGAAAGTAGAGGACGACGATGCTCTGCGACGGGGCCCAGAAGGTGAGGGTGCCGAGCAGCGCGAGCACGAACGAGAAGGGGTCGGCCGCCCCGTCGAATCCGGCGCCGATCCCGCGCCAGCCGAAACCGACGTTCGCCCAGAGCTCGGAGACTGTGGCACTGAGCGGGGCGAGCGCACCGCCGGAGACGGCGGCCGCGCCGAAGAGAGACGAGAACGCCACGGCGCCGATCGTGCCGGCCAGCAGCACCACCCAGGCTCCGCCCTGCGAGAGAAAACTCGGCCGGGTCGACTCGGGCCCCTGCGGCGTCTGACTGGTGGGGACCGCGGCTATCGCCCGCTGGTTGGCGCGCAATTCGCGGACCTCCCGCGACGGCATCCGCAATTTCGCTATCGACGCCCAGCCGAGCACGCGCGTCTTGCGCAACCGACGACGCGACGGGAGCACCGACCCGCTGAAGGCAGTCGCGAGCGCCACGGCGAATTCGCCGGGGATGAACCCGGGGTGTTTGCCGATGAGGTGCCAGACCGACCGCGCGAACGCGAGGGGAAGCAGGGAGAGCCAATGGAACACGGCCGCGGCGACCGGCGCGTAGGTGAGCCGACGGTGCAACTGGGCGCGGCGCCGCAGCGAATGCGTGGAGTGCGCGGAGATGGTCGGACGGTCGAAGCGCTCGGGCCCGCCGGCGCTCGCCACGCGCGCATCCGGCACGCCGACGATGCGATGGCCCGCGAGACGCACTCGGATGCAGAAGTCGAGCGCCGCGTCGACCGACGGCAGGGCCGGGTCGAAACCGCCGAGCGCCAGCCAGACGCTCTCGCGCACGAGCATTCCGCCGGCCGACACGGCCAGCATGTCGTTGTGCCTGTCGTGCTGGGCCTGGTCGAGCTCGCCCGACACCAGCGACACGGAGGCGCCGAACGTCGTGATGGTCTCGCCGTACGACTCGATGACGTCGCTCGTCTGCCAGCGCATGAGCTTGGGGCCGGCCACGGCGACGGAGGGCGCGATCTCGACGGCCCCGAGCAGTGCGGCGAGGGCGTCGGGCGCCGGGGCGTTGTCGTGGGCGAGCAGCCAGAGCCAGCTGTCTTTGTCGCCGTCCGGTGCGGCCACGCGCAGTGCGTTCGCGACTGCCGACCCGAAGCTTCGCGCACTCGCGGCCGGCACGAACACGGTGGCGTCGGCGCGGGCGAGGATCGAATCCGAGCCGTCGGTCGAACCGTCGTCGGTGAAGAGGGTGGAGTCGGGACGCCGGGTCTGTGCCGCGAGCGCCGCGAGGGTTCGCTCGAGATAGCCGGCCCCATTTCGGGCGACAAGTATCGCTGTGACTCTCGGTTGCATCGCAGTGAGCCTAGGTCTCTCTCGTCGCGACGGGAGCCTGACACGCTCGCACCCCGGCAAATGCCAGCTTCAGTGGAGGGCGGACCCGGGACGCCGAACTACGCGCGTTTGCGCAGCTTACGGCGCTCACGCTCGGAGAGGCCACCCCAGATGCCGAAACGTTCGTCGTTCTCGAGGGCGTACTCGAGGCAGTTGTTGCGCACCTCGCACGAGCCGCAGATCTTCTTCGCCTCGCGGGTCGATCCGCCCTTTTCGGGGAAGAACGCCTCGGGGTCGGTCTGCGCGCAGAGCGAGTCGGTCTGCCACGCGAGTGGGTTCTCTTCGACGTCGGCCTTGCGTACGCCCGGTACCCCCAAGCGAACCGGATCGACGAACCAGTCGTCTGGAACATTGGCGCGATATTCGCTGTTCGCCATTGCTCTACCCCTCGCCGCTCGACCCGGATGACCGTAATGCGTTAGAGATAATTACACCCGTGTAGTTCGTCAGAGTCAAGTCGGAGATCATAAAACCTTCGACCCCCATTAGAGGGTTACGACGCGCGGCGAGTTGCCTCCCACGCACTCGCGACCATTTCCCGCAGGTCATGGCGCATTTCCCAATCGAGGTCGCGGGCGGCGAGATCGCCGGCCGCGACGATGCGGGCGGGATCACCCGGACGGCGCGGGGCGATCACCGGGTCGAACGCGATTCCGGTGACCTCGGCTACGGTGCGCATGATGTCGCCGACGGAGTTGCCGTCGCCGCTGCCGAGGTTGTAGGCGGCCTCGAGGGGCTCGCCGGCGTCGAGCCGCAGCGCGGCAGCCACGTGCGACGTGGCCAGGTCGGCGACGTGCACGTAGTCGCGCACGTTGGTGCCGTCGGGCGTGTCGTAGTCGTCGCCGTTGATGCGCGGGGTCTTGCCGTCCTTCAGCGCGGCGAAGACCAGCGGGAAGAGGTTGTGCGGGCTCGTGTCGTAGAGCGCGGGGTCGCCGGAGCCGACGACGTTGAAGTAGCGCAGGCTCGTGTGGCGCAGACCGGCCGCGATGCCCTGGTCGCGCAGCAGCCACTCGCCGATGAGCTTCGACTCCCCGTAGGGCGACTGCGGGTTCTTCGGGGTGTCTTCGGTCACCAGTTCGGTGGGCGGCGTTCCGTAGACGGCGGCGCTGGACGAGAACACGATGCGGTCGACGTTCTTCTCGGCCATGGCCGCGAGCAGCACCGCCGTTCCGGTCACGTTCTGCTCGTAGGTGTGCAGCGGGCGCTGCACGCTCACTCCGGCGTACTTGTAGCCGGCGACATGGATGACCCCCGTGACTCCGTGCTCTTCGATCGTCGCGAGCAGCAGCTCGCCGTCGAGGATGGAACCGCGAACGAACGGCACCTCGGGGCCGACGAACTCGCGGAAGCCGCTCGACAGGTCGTCAACGACGACGGTCGACAGCCCCGCGTGGGCCAGCGCCTTCACGACGTGCGACCCGATATATCCTGCTCCACCCGTTACCAGCCATGTCATGCTCCAACGCTATCGCGCCGGCTGCGGTTGCGTTCTCCTTCGAAATCGCAAGTGGGAACCGGGCGATAGCCGTCGCGGAACGTGATGATGATCGCCGCGACGACGGCCCAGATGACGAGCAAGCTGAGTACCACGATGAATATCCACATGGCAGTAAATCTAGGAGTGGCGAGATACTGCCGACAGTGGCAGAATCGACAGCGTTCGGTTCATTTCTGCCAATAGGGGTCTCATGCTCAAGAAGGTCGTGCTGCTCGCCATCCCCGGCGTCGCGCCGTTCGAGTTCGGCGTCGTGTGCGAGGTGTTCGGCATCGACCGCAGCGAGATGGGCGGGCCGGCATTCGACTTCACCATCGCCACGGCCGAGCCGGGGTTGGTCGCCACGAACCTCGGCTACGCCATGAGCATCGCCAGCGACCTCTCGGTCGCCGCCGACGCCGACCTCATCGCGGTCACGGCCCACCGGTTCGAAGACATCGACGAGCGATACCTCGAGGTCATCCGCGCCGCCGAGGCCCGCGGCGCCTGGGTGCTGAGCCTGTGCAGCGGGGCGTTCATCCTGGCGCAGGCCGGCATCCTCGACGGCCGCCGGTCGACGACGCACTGGATGTACGCCGACCGCCTCGCGAAGGAATACCCCGACACCGACGTCGACCCCGACGTGCTGTTCGTCGAAGACCGTCACGTCGTCACAGGCGCGGGAACCGCCGCCGGCATCGACGCCGCCCTGCACATCGTGCGCTGCGAGCTCGGCGCCTCGGTCGCCAACGTGGTCGCCCGCCGGATGGTCGTTCCCCCGCAGCGCGACGGCGGCCAGTCGCAGTTCATCCAGTCACCGGTCTCCCCCGTCTGCGCCGATTCGTTCGCCGCGGTCGCCGACTGGATGATGCAGAACCTCGCCGAAGACCTCACCGTCGACCAGCTCGCCCGCAAGGCGCTGATGTCGAGCCGCACCTTCGCGCGTCGCTTCCGCGCCGACATGGGCACGACGCCCTCCGCCTGGCTCAATCGTCAGCGCATCATCCGGGCGCAACAAATGCTCGAAGAGACGGATGCCTCGTTGGAATCGATCGCGCAGGACACCGGTTTCGGCACGGCCTCGGTGATGCGGCACCACTTCGTGAAGGTGTTGCAGACCACGCCGACGCTGTACCGCCGCACGTTCGCCGTGCGGCAGTCGGCCTAGGGAAGGGCTACTCCGCCGAGGGCTCGGCGCCCGGGCCGGCGATGAAGAGCGTGCCGTCGCCCGCGATCGTCAGAGAGCCCTCGTCGGCGGTGACGAAGACCGACTCGCCGCGCGCCAGGGTGGTGGAGCCGGTCTCCCCGGCGAGGGTGAACGAGCCCGAGGTGCACAGCGCGATGCTGTCGCCCGCTAGTTCGTACCGGGTGCCGTCGACTCGCTCTGAGACGACCGCCAGCGCGAAGTCGGGCACGCCCGGCCGGTACAGCGCGACGCCGCCCGGCAGGCGGACCGGCTCGAGGTAGGGCACCGGAAGCGGGGTGAAATCGAGCACCGACAGCAGCTCGGGCACGTCGACGTGCTTCGGGGTGAGTCCGCCGCGCAGCACGTTGTCCGACGCGGCCATGAGCTCGATACCGAGCCCCTCCACGTAGGCGTGCACGTTGCCGGCCGGAAGGTAGAGCACCTCGCCCGGCTTCAGCGTCACGAGGTTGAGCATGAGCGACACGACGATCCCGGGGTCGCCGGGGTACGCGGCCGAGAGTTCGCCCACGAGCGCGAAGTTGTCGCCGTCGAGCCCGGTCGACGCCTCGACCACGGCGGCGACCAGCTCGTCGACGTCGTCGCCGCCCGTGACCAGCCACTCGAAGGCCTCGCGCAGGTCGTCGTCGGAGCCCAGCCGGTCGGAGAAGCCGTTGAGCGCGGAGTCGCCGGGCAGCGCTCCGATCATGCGCTCCACCGTGGAGGTGATCGCGTGCGCGGAACGGAACCCGCAGAGGGCGCGGAACCTCTCGCTGAGCGCGAAGATCAGCTCGGGCTTGTGGAACGCGTCCTTGTAGTTGCGGTTCGGGGCGTCGAGCGGGATGCCGAGGGCGTTCTCGCGCTCGAATCCGACGGCCGCCTGGGCCATGGTCGGATGGGCCTGCAGCGACAGCGGCGATGCGGCGGCGAGCACCTTGAGCAGGAACGGCAGGCGCCCGTCGAGAATGTCGACGAGCGTGTCATCCGACCCCTCGACGCGGCTGGGGGAACCGGGGTGCGCACCCAACCAGAGTTCTGCCTCCGGACCACCCGAAGGGGTCGTTCCCAGCAACTCGGCGATCGCCGACGTCGATCCCCAGGCATAGTCGCGCGGGGTATTGGTGATGCCTACAAACATGGGGGCCGTCCTTGTCGCTCGATTAGACCAAAGTACCAAGCGCCTAGGAAAGGCCCGACCGCGAGCCGTACCCTTTCGGAGGATTCCGACAAGCAATGGAGCATTTAGATGTCATTCGAGTCACTCAGCAGCGACTTCTACGGGTACGAGAACGCCCTCTCCAACCAGGAGAAAGACCTCATCGTGCGCCTTCGCGCCAACCTCGAAGCCGAGGTGCGCCCCATCGTCAACGAGCACTGGGCCAACGCCGAGTTCTTCCCCCGTTCGATCGTGACGGGCCTCGCCGACCTCGGCCTGTTCGGCCAACCGTGGAAGGAGACGCGCGTGTTCGAGAACACGGCCGTGTTCCGCGGCTGGGTCGCCCTCGAACTCGCAAGGGTCGACGCGAGCCTTGCGACACTGGTGGGA
>NZ_JBKKAD010000132.1:0-2611 GCF_046714715.1 Conyzicola sp.
AAGTGCACTATCGGCGCCCCCGGCCGCAGCCCCGAAGCCAATTTGTTGTCATGTGCCACAAAAACCTTGCGCAACCCAGCTGTCACCGCTTAGCCTCCTATCAGTTCGAATCGAAACGTTTAGACGATGGAGTCACGATGGCCAACATTCACGACGTCGCTCGCGCGGCGGGTGTCTCCATCAGCACCGTCTCGTACGCCATCAGCGGCAAGCGTTCGATCGCCGCCTCCACCCGTCGCCGCGTCGAAGACGCCGTTCTCGCCCTCGACTACCGCCCCAACGCGGGCGCGCGCATGCTCAAGGGAACACGCACGAACCTGCTCGCCCTGAGCGCGCCGCTGCACGCCGGATCGCACGGCCCCGCGCATATGGCCTTCGTGCTGGCCGTCATCAATGCCGCACGCACCTTCGACTACGACGTGGTGTTGCTGACTCAGGATGACGCGACGAGCGGTCTCCGCCGCGTGGCCAGCTCGGCGCTCGTCGACGGCATCATCCTGCTCGACGTCTCGCAGGACGACGAGCGCATCGAGCTCGTGCGCACGCTCAACGTGCCGACGGCGCTCGTCGGCGTTCCGCGAGTCACCGACGAGCTGGTCTGTGTCGACCTCGACTTCGAGCGCGCGGCCGAATTAAGCGTGCAGACGCTCGCCGCCCAGGGGCACACGCAGGTCGGCCTCGTCGGCCAGGACCCGCTGATCTACGAGCGTGGCTCGAACTTCCCGCACCGGTTCCGTGCGGCGTTCGAGGCCGAGGCGCTGCGTCTGGGCATCGATGCCGCGTTCGTGCCGTCGCGCGAGAACACCGCGAGCGTTCGCGCCGCCGTCGACGAGCTGACGGCCGAGCTGCCGGCGATGACCGGCCTGATTCTGCACTGCAACGAACCCGTGCAGTCGATGGTGCTCGAGGTTCTCGACCAGCGTGGCATCCGGATACCCACCGACCTGTCGGTGATCTCCGCGTGCTCCAGCTTCGACACCGTGCATCTGAACCCGCCCCTCGACGTGATCCCGCTCCCCGCGAGCGACACCTGCGGTCGCGCCGTCGCGCTCCTGATGGAACAGCTCTCCACCGGCGTCGAGCCGCGTGTCGAATTGCTCCCTCCCACTCTGATCGAGCGCGGCTCGACCGCCGCCCGCGACCGGGTCTGACCACAGCACCAGGAAAGGACGATCCCACCTCTTCAGTCGAAACGTTTCGACCAGCAGCAGCAGTTCTTCAATCTCGGCCGAACGGCCGGCTCTACAAGGAAGTAGCAACAGTGAAAAAGAACACCAGGCACGCGGCCGCAATCGCCGCATTCGCCGTCAGCGCCATCGTGCTCGCCGGATGCTCCGGCGGCGGTTCCGCCTCCGACGACAACACCCTCACCCTCTGGCACTTCGAAAGCGACACGAGCGCCATGGGCATCGCGTGGGAAGAAGCGATCAAGGTCTTCGAAGAGGAGACCGGTGCCACGGTCGACTTCGAGGAGAAGAGCTTCGAGCAGATCCGCTCGACCGCCAGCCAGGTTCTCAACTCCGACGAGGCACCGGACATCCTCGAGTACAACAAGGGCAATGCAACGGCCGGCCTGCTCGCCAGCCAGGGCCTGCTCTCCAGCCTCGACGACGCCTACGACGAGTACGGCTGGGCCGACAAGCTCGCACCCTCGCTGCAGACGACAGCCCGCTACGACGACAAGGGCATCATGGGCGACGGCTCGTTCTACGGTGTGCCGAACTACGGCGAGTTCGTCGAGGTCTACTACAACAAGGACATGTTCGCCGAGAACGGCCTCGAGGTTCCGACGACCCTCGCCGAGCTCGAGAGCGTGATGAAGTCGTTCGCCGACAAGGGCGTCACGCCCCTCGCCGAGGCGGCGGCCGAATACCCCCTCGGCCAGCTCTGGTACCAGCTCGCGCTGACCAAGGCAGACCGCGGATGGATCGACGACTACCAGCTCTACAAGGGCGACATCGACTGGGAGGGCGAAGAGGTCAGCTACGCCACCGAGACCATCAAGGACTGGACCGACGCCGGCTACATCAGCAAGGACTCCACCGGCCTGAAGGCGGAGGACGCCGGAACCGCGTTCATCAACGGCACCTACCCGATCTTCTTCTCGGGCAGCTGGTGGTACAACCGGTTCACGACCGAGGCCACCGGCTTCGAGTGGGGCACCTTCCTCTTCCCCGAGGCCGAGTTCGCGCCCGGATCGGCCGGCAACATGTGGGTCGTTCCCGAGAACGCGGCGAACAAGGACCTGGCGGCGCAGTTCATCGACATCACCATGCGCCCCGAGATCCAGGCCATGATCGGCAACAACGGCGGAATCCCGGTTGCGGCGGATGTCGCGGACATCACCGACCCGAAGAGCATCGAGCTGATCACCAACTTCAACACGCTCACCGAGCGCGACGGCATCGGCTTCTACCCCGACTGGCCCACCGCGACGTTCTACGACGAGCTGAACGCGGCGCTCCAAGAGCTGGTCAACGACACCAAGTCGCCGGCCGACGTGCAGAAGCAGCTGGGCGAGCAGTACCAGGCAGGCGTCGACGACATCGTCGGCTAGTCGCACTCCGGTCCGGGGGGGGGCGCGGGCCCCCCCCCCCCCACAAACCCCCCC
>NZ_JBKKAD010000133.1:0-12192 GCF_046714715.1 Conyzicola sp.
CTTCCCAACCAAAGTGAACCCCATGCCCAACCCCGCCGTCGACGCTCTCACGGCGGTCTTGCCATACATCGACTCCTGGCTCCAATCCCGCGCGGGTAATACGCGCACCCCCGGTGTGCAGGCCGCCGTCTACTTCGACGGCGCCCTGCAGTTCTCGAAGGCCTACGGTTTCGCCGACGTGGAGAACGGTGTCGCACTGACATCCGATCATCTCTTCCGGATCGCTTCGCACTCGAAGACGTTCACCGCGACGGCCATTTTGCAACTGTTCGAGGCGGGCGAGCTGCGACTCGACGACCCAGCGGGTAATTTCGTGCCCGCGCTCGTCGAGGCCGGCTCGCCGGTGGCGGAAGTCACCGTGCGTGAGTTGCTCGAACACTCCGCGGGAGTCATCCGAGACGGCCTCGACGGAGACTACTGGCAGCACGTTCGCGCCTTCCCCGACCAGGCGGAACTCATAGCGATGATCATCGAAGGCGGCGACAAGGCTCTGCCAGGGGAGGGGTTCAACTACACCAACGTCGGCTACTCGCTGCTCGGCCTCATCGTGGCCGCCGCTAGCGGGCGCAGCTACAACGACTACGTCACTGCAGAGATCGTCGACCGGCTCGGACTGAAAAACACCGGTCCCGAGCTCGACGCCCTCCGGGCAGACGAGTACGCACGGGGGTACACCGGCTTCCACACGACGCTCGATCGCCGTCCCGTCGACCACGTCGACACCCGCGCCATGGCCGCTGCCACCGGCTTCTACGGAACGGCTGAAGATCTCGTGCACTACTTCGCCGCGCATTTCCCGGGCGACGAGCGCCTAGTGAAAGATTCCAGCAAGCGGATGCAACAGCGCGAGCAATGGCTGAGCGATACGGCGACGCCTGGTGCCGCACACTACGGACTCGGCATGATCATCGAACGCATCGGTGACCATCGTGTTGTCGGGCACTCGGGCGGCTACCCCGGCCACATCACCCGCAGCCTGTTCGACCCGGCCGCGGGCCTCGCGATCTCGGTGCTCACCAACGCGGTCGACGGCCCGGCCGCCGAACTGTCGAACGGCGTGCTGCGTCTCATCGACGCCGCTCTCGTGCAAACCCCGGCGCTCTCGCTCGCGGCGCCCGCCACGGCGCGCACCGACATCCCGTCTGCACGGTTCACCGGGCGGTTCGCAAACATGTGGGGTGTGCTCGACGTCGTGCAGCTCGGCGAGCGGCTCGTGTCGCTGCACCCCGGCAGCCCGAACCCCCTCGACGGCCTCGACGAGCTCGAAATCGTCGACGAGAACACGCTGCTCATTCGCAAGGGCAGCGGCTTCGGTTCGGTGGGCGAACGCATGATCTACGAGTTCGATGCCGGCGGCGCGGTGGTATCGGTGCGCGGCAGCGGAGGCATGAGCCTCTGGCCGCTCGGCGCAATGGGAGAGGTCCACCCGCTGACATAGGCTGGCCGGACATCACCGAGGAGACGTCATGACAGATCGCGATGTGCCCGCCATGGGCGAGGATATCGATGCCGACGAACAGCGTCGTCGCGCCTACGCCGACGAATTCGGCGCTCTGCTCTCGAGCGCGGGTTCGCCCACCATGGACGGCAGGGTGCTCGGATACCTCATGATCATGCAACAGCCCTTCATATCGTCGGGTGACCTCGGTGCTGTGCTCAACGCGAGCGCCGGATCGGTATCGACGAGCACCCGTCGCCTGCTCGACATCGGTTACATCAAGAGGCACGTCGTTCCCGGCGATCGCAGCCACTACTTCCGCGCCGACCGCGACATCTGGGGCTCATGGCTCGCCGGCGAGCGGCGGTATCTCGATCGCGAACGCGAGCTGATCGAGTACGGCCTTTCGATCATCGACCTCGACGACGAGAGAAACTCCGCGGCGCACGAGCGCCTCGTCAACGGCCGCGACTATTTCTCGTGGGTCGCCAATTATCACCGCAAGATGCACTCCGATTGGGAGGCCTTCAAGGCCACCCGTGACGCAGGAAACCCGACCAAGGAGTAACCCGGACCATGATCTCGCCC
The DNA here is from genome assembly GCF_046714715.1 of Conyzicola sp. Lineage (GTDB taxonomy): Bacteria > Actinomycetota > Actinomycetes > Actinomycetales > Microbacteriaceae > Conyzicola. The sequence continues at coordinate 2,027 of NZ_JBKKAD010000133.1, forward strand.
GCCCTGCCGCTGCTCGCTGTCGATGACCTTTCAGTGATTTTCGATGTCGACGGCCAACAACACGTCGCCGTCTCCTCGGCGAGCTTCGAGGTGCGTCGGGGCGAGATCCTTGCGATTGTCGGCGAGTCGGGTTCGGGTAAAAGCGTGTCGGCGATGTCGGTGCTCGGACTGCTGCCGGCCAACGCGACCGTGACCGGCAGCATCCGGTTTGGCGACGTCGAGCTGCTCGGGGCGCCCAAGTCGCAGCTTCGCTTGATCCGCGGCGCGCGTATCGCCATGATCTTCCAAGACCCTGCCGCCGCGTTGAACCCCGTCTTCACCATCGGCTTCCAGTTGATCGAGGCGATCCGCGAGCACGACAAGCAGCTCTCGAAGGCTGAGGCCCGCGCCAAGGCGATCGAGCTGCTCGAGTCGGTGGAGGTTCCCGAGGCGGCCAAGCGGATGGGCTACTATCCGCACCAGTTGTCGGGTGGCCAGTGCCAGCGCGTCATGATCGCGATGGCCCTCGCCTGCGATCCCGAGTTGCTCATCGCCGACGAACCTACGACCGCCCTCGACGTCACGGTGCAGGCCGAAGTGCTCGAGGTGCTGCGTTCACTTCGCGAAAGACTTTCTGCGAGCATCCTGATCATCACCCACGACATGGGCGTCGTCGCTGACATGGCCGACCGCGTCGTCGTCATGCGTCGCGGGGAAGTCGTGGAGACGGCCGATGCGACCACCCTGTTCGCCTCGCCGGCCGCCGCGTACACGCGCGAGCTACTCGACGCGGTACCGCGGCTCGGGGCGCGCGTCGCGCCGACAAGAGGACCGAATACAGAGGCTCCGGATGCCGCGGTGCCTGTTCTCGAGATCAGGCACCTCTCCGTGGACTTCGGAAGCACCATTCGGGGCAGATTCCGCGCCGTCGACGATGCGACCCTTACCGTGGGTCGAGGCGAGATTGTCGCCCTCGTGGGGGAGTCGGGGAGCGGTAAGACCACCCTCGGTCGCGCCGCGATCGGGCTCTCGCCAGTGAGCGCCGGCACCGTCGCGGTGAACGGGCTCGACCTGAAGACCGCGAGACGGGCCGAGCGACACGCCATGCGCCAGCGCGTCGGCGTCGTGTTCCAGAACCCCGCTACGTCGCTCAACCCCCGATACTCCATCGGCGAGACCGTGGAGGAACCGCTGCGGGTACATCTCGGTCTGCGCGGCAGCGCCCTGCGCGACCGTGCAGACGCGCTGCTTGCCGAGGTCGGTCTCGGCGGAGCGTGGCGCGAACGCTACCCGCACGAGCTTTCGGGCGGCCAGCGCCAGCGCGTCGCAATAGCCCGCGCCGTCTCGCTCGACCCCGCGTTGCTCATCGCCGACGAACCCACGAGCGCGCTCGACGTGTCGGTGCAGGCGAGGGTGCTCGACGTCTTCCGCGAATTGCAGCAGCGGCTCGGGTTCGCTTGCCTATTTATCAGCCACGACCTGGCGGTCGTCGACTCGCTCTGCGACCGGGTGGCCGTGATGCGGCGCGGCGTCATCATCGAGCAAGGAGAGCGCAGTGTCGTGCTGGGGTCGCCGCAGCACGACTACACACGGCGTCTCATTGCGTCCGCGCCCGTGCCCGACCCGGCCGAGCAGCGGGAACGCCGGCTCGCGCGCCTCGCGAGCTAGCGCCGTGGTGGCGGCCGACGGCTACCCGCTCGAGGTGCGGCCCGGGCTGACACTCGAGCTGCAGCATCCGGATCTCGCGGACGAGTATTTCGCGCTCCTGCGCGACAACCTTCCGCGCCTCGCGCCGTGGGAGCCGTGGGCGAACGACGAGCACACGCTCGCGACGACGCGCACCTATCTGGCGTGGCAGGCGCAGGCGTTCGTGTCGCGCACCCAGCTGCCGTTCGTGGTCGTGCTGGACGGCAAGGCGGTCGGCAGTTGCACCGCGCGAGTGGATGTGACCGAGGGCAACACCGAGATCGGCTATTGGGTCGGCGCGGGGGTCGAGGGCACCGGTGTCGCGTTCGAGAGCGTCGCCGCGCTCGTCGAGCACGTCTTCGATCGCGGCGACATGTTCCGGGTGCAGGCGCGCACGGCGGTCGAGAACGGGCGCAGCCGGGCGCTGCTCGAGCGGCTCGGATTCGAGCTCGAGGGCGTGCAGCGCAGCTCGCTGCAAATGCCCGGCAGGCGGGTCGACATGGCGGTCTACGCGCGGGTTAAAGCAGAAGCCGCCGGTTGAGTAGGCCGCTTGCGCCCGTATCGAAACCAGGTTTCGATACGGGCGACAGAGCGCCCTACTCAACCAGCGTGAGGGCTGCGGTGGCTACTTGCTCGCGAGGTGCGCGAAGAGGAACCAGCGGTCCTTCTCGAGGCCGCGGGCGATCTCGATGGCGACGTCCTGGCTGACGGCGTCGAGTTCGGCGAGCTCGGCGACGGCGGTGCGCACGGTGGCCAGGGTGGCGTCGATCGATGCGATGATCTGGGCGATCGTGACATCCGACTGCTGGAATCCGGCCGACAGCGGCGGGTTCGTGGCCTTGGCTCCGACGGTCTGGATGCGCACGTCGAGGGGGAGGCCGAGGGCGACGACGCGCTCGGCGGCGGTGTCGGCGTAGCGCTGCGCGTGCTCCACAACCTCGTCGAGCAGCTCGTGCACGGCCTGGAAGTTCGCGCCGCGAACGTGCCAGTGCGCCTGCTTGCCGTCGACGCCGAGGGCGGTGAGGTCGACGACCACGGGGCCGAGGAACTGGGCGACACCCGAGACGATGTCGGCGTCGATGGAACTCTGGGGAACAGCCTGTACTTCGGTCATGGGGAGGACTCCTTTTCTGACACTCACGAACGGGCGTCTACGTATGCTTCAACGGTACTCAGCCCCATATATTCCGCAAGCAAGCGAAGGCAACACTCAATGAGGTGAGGCTTGCTTAGGTGGGGCTAACCCCCGTGTCGATGCGGGCGCGGGCGTCATGGCGGGCCCGCGTCGCGGCCGCTTTGCTGGAACCATGACCAGCACGCGCTCCGCCCTCGCCGTCGCCCTCCTCGGCCTCGTTCTCGTCGGCTGCTCCGCGGGCTCGCCGACGGTCGACACCGTCGGAAAGGTGACGTTCGACACGCCCCTCGCGATTCCGCCGCTCGCCGAATCGACGACGGATGCGACCGGTCGCCATACCTTCGCCCTCACCGCCCAGAACGGTACGACCGAATTCACGCCGGGAATGCGCACGCAGACCTCGGGTTTCGACGGCTCGTACCTCGGGCCCACGATCGTCGCCGATCGCGGCGACGACGTGCGGATCGAGCTGCACAACGCCCTCGACGAACCGACCACGGTGCACTGGCACGGAATGCACCTGCCGGCCGCGGCCGACGGCGGGCCGCACCAGCTGGTCGAGCCGGGCGCGCGGTGGTCGCCCGAGTGGACGGTCGACCAGCCGGCGGCGACGCTCTGGTATCACCCGCATCCGCACGGCGAGACGGCGAACCAGGTGGGGCGGGGCCTCGCCGGCATGGTCATCGTGCGCGACGAACCCGAAGCGGCGCTTCCGCTGCCGCGCGACTACGGCGTCGACGATGTGCCCGTGATCGTGCAGGACGCCCGCTTCGTCGACGGCCGACTGTCGAGCGAGTCGCGCGACTACGTCGGTGTGCTCGGCGACACCCTGCTGGTGAACGGCACCGTCGGCCCGCAATTCGAGGTGACGACCGACGTCGTGCGTCTGCGCCTGCTCAACGCGTCTCCGGCGCGCGTCTACAACTTCGGCATCGACGACGGCCGCGACCTCGCGCTGATCGGCACCGACGGCGGCCTGCTCGAACGGCCGTACGCGACGCCGTCGGTTCAGTTGTCGCCCGGCGAGCGCGCCGAGGTGCTCGTGCGCATGGCGGCGGGCGAGACGGCCCGGCTGCAGTCCCGCGACGTCGGGCTCGGTGGCAACGGTCTGGGCGGGGCGAACGGGGCCGCCGACCGGTTCGACGTGCTCGAGCTCGTGGCGTCCGCGGCCCTGAACTCCGTCGGCACGGTGCCGTCCGAACTGGTTCCGATGGAGCGGCTCGACGACCTCGATGCGACGGCCGAGCGGCGGTTCGTGCTCGACGGCCTGCAGATCAACCAGCAGCCGATGGACCTCACGCGCATCGACGAGGTCGTCACCGTCGACGCCACCGAGGTGTGGAACGTGCGCAACAACATGGCATTGCCGCACAGCTTCCACGTGCACGACGTGCAGTTCCAGGTGCTGACGATCGGCGGGGATCCGCCGCCCCCGCAGCTCGACGGCTGGAAGGACACGATCCTGCTGCACCCCAACACCGACCACCGCATCATCATGCGGTTCACCGACTACACCGACCCGACGACGCCCTACATGTACCACTGCCACCTGCTGCAGCACGAAGACCAGGGGATGATGGGCCAGTTCGTGGTCGTCGAGCCCGGGCAGCGTGCGGGCACAATTGACCCAGGAGACACCCATGACCAGCACTGACCGAGCGGCGACCGTCCGCACCACCTACCTGTCGCTCTGGCGCACCGTTCCGAGGGAGCTCGGCTTCCTCGTGCTCACGCTTCCGGTCGCCGTGATCGGCTTCTCGACGGTGATCACGCTGTTCTTCGCCGGCATCGGAACGATCCCCGTGTTCCTGATCGGTCTGGCGGTTCTCGTCGTGGCGCTGTATGTCTCCCGGTTCTTCGGCGAGTTCGAACTCATCCGGCTGGGCTGGGCGGGACGACCCGCCATCAGGCGCCCGCTCTGGGCCGAGGCGACCAGGGGCCACGGCTTCTGGAAATGGCTCGGCTCGGTTCTCGGCGGCGCCCACTACTGGCTCTACCTGCTGCACACCATGGTCGTGAACTTCGCCGTCTCGCTCGCGACCTGGCTGGTCACGGTGATCTGGGTATCGGTGACGTTCTCGGCCGTCACCTTCTGGTTCTGGCAGATCTCGCTGCCCGACCGCGGCGGCGAGTGGTACGTGACCAGCGGGCTGCTCGAGGGGCTTGCCCCCGGCGTCGGCCGCGACGTGCTCGAGGCCGCGGTCGTCTTCGTGATCGGCGTGATCATGCTCGCCGCGCTGCCGTTCGTGACGCGCGGCCTCGTGCTGCTGCACGACGTGATCGCCCGGGTGACGCTCGGCGCGTTCGCCTCCGAGGCGCTTCGCGCGCAGGTCGGCGACCTCGAGGCGAGCCGCGGCGCCGCCATCTCGGCCGAGGGCCACTCGCTGCGCCGGCTCGAGCGCGACATCCACGACGGGCCGCAGCAGCGACTCGTGCGCCTGCAGATGGACCTCGCCGCCGCCGACCGCCAGCTCGACGCCGATCCGGTCAAGGCCCGCCAGCTGATCGCCGAGGCCATGGCCCAGTCGAAGGACGCGCTCGAGGAGCTGCGCGCGCTGTCGCGCGGATTCGCCCCGCCGATCCTGCTCGACCGGGGTCTCGTCGCCGCTCTGGAGTCGGCGGCGGTGCGCAGCACGGTGCCTGTGCGTGTGACGAGCGGACTGCCCGAGGGGCTCGAGCTGCCGCAGGAGATCGAACGCAACGCCTACTTCGTCGCGAGCGAGGCGCTCGCCAATGCGGCGAAGCACGCGGGCGCGTCGTCTGTCGAGGTCGGGGTCGCCCTGCGTCGGGTGCTCGAGACGGATGACACGTGGCTCGACGTCTCCGTCACCGACGACGGTCGCGGCGGGGCGGCCGAGGTCGCCGGGCACGGTCTCGCGGGCCTCGACGAACGCCTGCGCGGTCTCGGGGGCACACTCGAGCTCGACAGCCCGGTCGGCGGACCCACGGTGGTGACGGCGCACCTGCCGCTCGTCTCGAGCTACCCCGCCTCGACCGTCGCGCCGCCTACGCTGGAGGTATGACCGAACCCGACGCGTCCCGCGCGACCCCGCGCACCGCTCCACCTCGCGCAGAGGCACCGCGCACCGTGGCACCGCGCGGCGTGCCGTTGCGAGTGGTCGTCGCCGACGATTCGGTGCTGTTGCGCGAGGGCCTCGTGCGGGTGCTGGGCGAGGCCGGGGTCGACATCGTCGGCTCCTACGGCGACGCCGACCAGTTGCTCGCAGCCCTCGACCAGACGGCGCCCGACCTCGCGGTGCTCGACGTGCGCATGCCGCCGACGTTCCGCGACGAGGGCGTGCGGGCGGCGATCGAGGCGCGTCGCCGACGCCCGGGACTCGGCATCCTGCTGCTCTCCCAGTACGTCGAGGTGGCCTACGCGCAGGAGCTGCTCGCCTCGGGAACGGGCGGCGTCGGCTACCTGCTCAAGGACCGCGTCGCCTCGCTCGACGAGCTCGACGACGCGATCTCGCGCATCGCCGCCGGCGGCACCGTGCTCGACCCGGAGGTCGTGGCCCAGCTGATCGGCCGGCGCACCGACCCGATCGCCACGCTCACACCCCGCGAGCGCGAGGTGCTGGCACTCATGGGCGAGGGGCGCACCAACGCCGCCATCTCCGCGGCGCTGTTCATCGGAACCGGTGCCGTGGAGAAGAACGTCACGTCGATCTTCCAGAAGTTCGGGCTCGACGACTCGGGCAACGACCACCGCCGCGTGCTCGCCGTGCTGGCCTGGCTGCAGCGCTGACCGCTGCGACACTGACCCCGGCCGTCTGTCAGCGCAGGTTGCCGATGCTCGCCACCACGTTCTTCGCGGTGCGCAGGCTGCGTTCGTAGCGCGCGCTGAGCACGAGCACGACGATGCCGCCCGCGCCGGCCCACACCCACCACTCGGTCGACTCGTACACCGCGAGAATCTGCGGGGCGAACGTCGTGAGTCCGTGCACGACGGCGACAATGGCCCCGACCACGAAGGGCGCCTGCAGTCGGCGCAGCAGGCCGATCACCACGGCGGCGACCGCGAGCACCCCGAGCGCGACGAGCCGCCAGACGGCGGAGCCGTCGGACGACTCGATCAGCGACGGCAGGAAGAGCACGAGCATTCCGCCGCCGAGTGCCGTCGAGCTGCGCAGCCCCGGCTCGCGGGCGAGGCGTGCGCCGCCCGCGACGAGCAGTGACACCGCTATAGACACGCTCACCCACTCGACGTCGTCCACCGACCCGGAGGCGAGGGCCACCACGGCGACGACGGTCGCGGAGGCGAGCGCGACCCAGCCGGCGACGCGGTCGAACGGCAGCCGGTTGGTCAGCTGTCCGATGAGGTGTATCGCGGCGAACAGGGTGACGGCCAGGAGCGTGCGGGCGAAGCCGAGTGTCGTGGCATCGATCAGGGTCGCCTCGACGCCGACCACGATCGTCAGCCCGGCGATCGCGACGGCGCGGCCCGCGCGCGGCGTGAACGTTCGGTCGCCGGGCCGGCCGGAGCACTGCCCGTATGCCGCGATGACGAGAACCACGAGGGCGGCCGCGAGCCAGACGTCGGCCGTGGCATCCGCGGGCGAAGCCCACAGGCACCGTGCGACCGCGACGATGACGACGCCCGCGAAGCCGGCGATCGCGGACGCGTCGAGGTAGGGGCGCGCCCACACCGGCGCGCGTGTGACACTGCCGACGAGCAGCAAGGCGGACGCGACAGCGCCGACCAGCACGGCGCGGACGACCGAGTCGTCGTAGCCGCCGGCGTCACCGGCCGTGGACAGCGCGACCGGGACCACCGCCACGAGCAGCGCCGCGAGCACGAGAACCGGCGCCGCCGTTGCGCTCTCGGTCGCTCGACGCGCGCGCCAGTCGAGGGCGGCGATCACGAGAAGGGCCCCGGAGAGGGGCAGCACGTACGGCTCGACGGCGGTGACGGATGTCTCGTTGAGACGCCACCACAGCGCGAGCGTTGCCAGCGCCAGGGCCACCCAGCCGAGGTGCTTGCGTCGTCCCGTCGCGGCGAACAGCCCCTCGGGAGTGATCGCACCGACCAGCGCGGTCACTCCGGCGACGAGCAGCACGAGCCAGGTGTGGTCGCCGAACAGCAGCGCCGCGAGCACTGCGGACACCGCGACGAGGGCGACGCCGGTATCACCCGCGACGCGCAGGGTCGATCCGGTGCGGGCCGCGATCGCCAGCGAACCGCCGGCCGCGAGCAGTGCGGCCGCGATCGGGGCCAGCTCGACGAAGACGGACGCGGGTTCGAGCTCGTTCGGGATCGACGCGAGCAGCCAGGCCGTCGCGGGAGCGAGAGCGAACGCCGCCGTGCGTCGTTCGAACAGGAAGCCTCTCGCGGTTCTCGGCAGGAGCCAGCCGAGGATCGCGACGACGAGCGCGAGCGCAAGCACGACGTTCGTGCCGCTGAACGGTGCAGCCAGCACGATCGCCGACGCCGAGAGAACGAAGACGGCGCGGCGGTCGAGCGCGGACAACACACCGGGCAGGGGCACTGCGCTCAGCCCGAAGAGCACGATGGCGAGGGCCGCGACCGCGCGGGCCGGGTCGCCGAACTGATCGGTGCCGAACTGGTCAGTGCCGAACAGGTCCGCGCCGAACTGGTTGCCCGCGGCGGCGGCGCCGCCGAGCGCGACGGCGACGGCGGTCGCGAGAAGCACGGCGCGGGGTACGACGAGAGCACCGGCCACCGCGCCGCGCGCGGCCACGAGCAGCACCAGGGTCGCCACGGTGCCGAGCACCCAGATGTCGAGGCTCGCCCAGGAGAGCACGTAGGCGAGCGTCACGGTCACGCCGCCGAGCACCGCGAGCGGCAGGCGCAGGCGACGGACGGCCGCGGCCGGCCCGGCTGATGCCAGCCCGGTCGGCGCGGGCCCGGTCGACGCAGGCCCCGTCGATTCGACTACTCCGGCCACGGGGGGCGCCACCTCGGCTGACGCGGCGGTCCGCCCGGTTGCGGCGCGCTCGGTCCAGACGAGCGTCGCGACGCACGCGGCCGCTACTGCGAGCCAGCCGATGACGATGCCGCCGAGCGAACCGAGCAGGGGCACCAGCAGGGCGGCGAGGGTGACCGCCGCCCAGACTGTCGGTGCGCGCAGGCGGTCGGCGGTTCCCGTGAGACGCGCGAACGCCGCGAGCATAACGAGAACGACGACGAGTGCACCTGCCGAGGCCACCGTCTCGGGCGCCGGGTCGGCGACGGGGGTGCCGAAGTCGAGCGACCAGGCGCCCGACTCGAGGGCCGTCGTCACCGCCCTGACGCCGAGGACCACGAGGTGCGTCGCCGGGATGAGCAACATCGCGACCGCGACGGCGGCGGCCGTGTAGGCAGCCGTGCGGAGGGCCGACCGCACGAGCGGGGCCGTGTTGCGCAGCAGCACGAAGACGAGCAGTAAGACGATCAGCGTGGGGGCCACGGCGATGCCGACCATCGCGCCGGCGGTCGTCAGTGTGCGGAAGGCCAACAGCACGACCGCCAGGCTGGCCGCGAGGGCGCCGAGGGCAGAGAAGATCGAGGTCAGCACCCTGGCCACGATCGTCGTGTCGGTCGACCTGACGACGACGACCGCGTGGGCGACGGCGACGGCCGCCACCGCCCAGAGCGCGTAGGACACGCGCGGTTCGCCGACCCGTGCGATCTCCCATCCGGCGAAGAACGCTACGGATAGCCCGACGGCGCCGATGGTCGCGGCGACGGCGCGCTCGGCGACGGCGAGCGTCGGCTGGTCGGTGCCGCGCGACGCCACGAACGGGTGCACGAGCCCGGCCAGTCCCACCGCGAGGAACGCCGCGAACAGCCGGGTCGTGCCGTCGAGAGGCTCCGCGAGTCCGGCGACGAGCAAACCGACGCCGGGCGCGAAGGCGGTCGCCGCCGCCACCGACCCGACCCGTAGGGCGGAGGCGCGATGCCAGACCGTGAACCCCAGCGCGGAGACGACGAGGGTGGCGCCCCAGTAGACCAGGGCGTCGCTCGAGTCGGCGCCGAACAGGTTGTTGGCTCGGACGGCGAACGCGTCGAGGTAGACGAGCACCACGGCGAACACCCCGATACCCTCCGCCGTGCTGGTCAGCCGCTTGCGACGCAGCAGGGACGCCACCACGAATGCGGCGACCGTGATCGAGCCGATGATGACGCTACGCCAGACGAGTCCGTAGGTGATGAACGCGTAGACGAGGAAGTAGATGGCGGCGATCGACACGAGCGAGACGCCCACGATGAGGAGCGCCACCTGCACGCTGGAACGGCGAGCAGCGGGCGTGGCGGTGGCGGGGCGCGCATCGGTGACCGGCGCGCCGGACGTGGCGTCAGGCGCGGGCGACGCGGCAGCCGGGAGAGCCGCGGGCGACGAGACGGGCGGCGGCGAAGCCGCGG
>NZ_JBKKAD010000134.1:0-10040 GCF_046714715.1 Conyzicola sp.
CGCGAGATCGTCGGCCGAGTGCAGCGTCTCCCACGCCGGGTTGTCGCCCATGGCGCCGGAATAGGCGAAATCGAGGGGGAGCGCGCCCGAATCGAACCACCAGCGGTGTCCGTCGCCGGAGCCGAACCACTGGCCGGTAGTTTTCGTAGACTGCACGTAACCAATATAGTGGGTTACATGAATGCCGCTCCGAACACGACTCCCGACAATACAGGCTCGAAGAAAGACGCCGGTTGGGAAGTGGGAGTGCGCGAGACGATCGACGTTCCGCTGCCCGTCGTCTGGCAGTACCTGGTGAGCGCCGGCGTGCCGGTCTGGCTCGGTAAGGGCGAGCTGCGCGGCGTCAAAGGCTTCCGGTATTCGATGGCCGACGGCGTGCGAGGCGAAGTTCTGGCCTACACCGAGGGCTCGAAGATCCGCCTGTCGTGGCGCCCCGACGACTGGCCCCACGACACCGTGCTCATCATCAGCGTCAAAGAGGTCGAAGCGGGCACGACCATCGCAATCCACCACCAGGAGCTCGCCGACCGTGACGAGCGTCGCATGATGCTCGGCCACTGGAAGAGCGTCGTCGGCGACCTGGCCCGCGCGCTGGCCTAGCTAGCGCTTTACCCAGTCGATCGCGTTCGCGCGGTCGAAGCTGCGCGAGCATCTGCCGCACGCCAGCAGTCGGGTCGGTTTTCGGTAGCGGTAGTGGATGTGCCCCCTCGGGCACGTGCCCACCCACGGCGCGAGCTCGTCGGCGATCGCCCCGTCGTGCAGCCGCTTGCCCTCGTAGCCCAACTCGGCCGCGGTCGCCTTCCAGCGCACGCCGTGCCCGGCGCGCGACCCCGCCATGGCGTGCGCCACCTCGTGCAACAGCACCTGGTGGATCTCGTCGTCTTCGTACCGCGCCGCGAGATACCGCGACACCGAGATGCGTTTCGTCGTGTAGTTGCACAGGCCCGCGCGGGTCTTCGCATTGTCGAAACCGAAACTCCACACCGACGGGTCGAGGTGCAGGGCGATGAGGGCGTCGGCCCACTGCCGTACTCGTACTAGTTCTGCCACCTGACGAAACTAGCTCCCGGCACCGTCAATGAAGGTCTCGGTGATCTGGATGGCGATCATCGCGGCATCCACCTCGTCTGGGGAGGACTTGATGCGCACGTGCACCTTGAGTGCGTCGCTGAAGTCGCGGCGGGCGGCATCGAAGTCTTCGAGGTCGAAGTTGACCCGGCCCCGCTGCTGGAGGGCGAACGCCTCGGTCGCCGACCAGTCGTGCGAGTGGGCCTCGTTGACGCAGTCGGTGAGGTCGGCGAGGGCGGGCTCGAGCTTGCCGAGCGCCTGCTGAACCTGCGCGCGTCGGACGCGGGCGAGCGCGAGCATCTCGCGGTCGCCGCCGAAGCGGGCCTGCCTAACCGCCTGGTTCGCGATGTCCCACGCCTCGTCGAGTTTGCCGGCGAGCCGCAGCAGGCCGACTTTCTCATCGAGGGCCGCGGCACTGCGAAGCTGGCCGAGTTCCTCGAGACGCTCTTCGAGCGCGACGGGGTCGACCTGTTCGCGAAGGGTGGTGGGGTCGTAACCCAAAACGATTGCCACGGGATGTTCCTTAGATTGACGTGCGACTCAAGGTTAACCCGGGCCGGCGGTTTCGAGGGCAACCTGCAGCAGCTTGTCGTCACCCGCCCGGGGGTCACCGCGGCCGTCTGTGTTGCTCGTCAGCATCCAGAGCGTGCCGTTCGGCCCGGGCGCGACGTCCCGGATGCGGCCGAAGACGCCCGCGAACCACGGCGTCGCCACCGCGCCGGTGTCGGTGGTGACCGACCACAGTCGTTCGCCCTTGAGCGCCGCCAGGTAGAAGGCGCCGCGGGTGAACGCGAGGCCGCTCGGACTCGCCTCGTCGGTCGCCCACTGGTAGACGGGGTTAACGAAAGCGGGGTCGGATGCCACGCCCTCCACTGTGGGCCACCCGTAATCGGCGCCCGGGCGAATGACGTTGAGCTCGTCCCACGTGTTCTGCCCGAACTCTGCCGCCCACAGCTGGCCGGAACCGTCCCACGCGATTCCCTGCGGGTTGCGGTGGCCGAGAGAGTAGACGTGCGACCCGGCCGCCGGGTTGTCTGCCGGCACCTGGCCGGTAGGCGACATCCGCAGTATTTTGCCGTTCAGCGACGCGGGATCCTGCGAGGCCGCGCGATTGCCGGCGTCTCCCGTCGTCGCGTAGAGCATGCCGTCGGGGCCGAAGGCGATGCGGCCGCCGTTGTGGTTGCCGGCTTTGGCGATGCCGGTGAGCACGTCTTCGCGGGCGCCGAGCGTGTAGCTGCCCGCCGAGCCGTCGAGAGCGAACCGCACGATGCGATTGTCGCCGGCCGCCGTGAAGTAGGCGTAGAGCCAGAGGGGCTCGGTTGCCGCCTGCGCCTCGAACGCCGCTTCGGAGCGTGCGGCGGCCCATGGCGAAACCGCGAGACCGAGCAGCCCGCCCTCCCCGCCCGGCTGCACGCCGTCGACCGTGCCGACGACGCGCACCTCGCCGGTCGCCGTCACCTCTTTCACCAGCGCGGTGTCGCGTTCGCTGACCAGACTCGACCCGCTGGCCAGCCGCGCGACGGACCACGGGGTCGTGAATCCCTGAGCGACGACCGTCGGCTCGCCGACCGGCAGCGCGAGAGGCTCGGGCGTGGGGGAGGGCGACGGCGACGAGCTGGGCGGTGCGCTCGGTGTGGGCACGGGTTCGGGGGTGCCTCCGCTCGCGCACGCCGCCAGCAGGGCGACGGCTCCCGCGGTGGCGACCACGCGCATCCATCGGATCATGCTCACAGTCTCGCCTCCGGCGACCCGAGGGGCAACCAATCGACCCCCACCGCCCGGTTCACCGTCGAAAGTTCGCCCCGCTGCTAGGGCCGCACCTGGAAGACGCTCTTTGCGGGCGGCGGCGACTGGATCGCCGTGGCGTCGGTCACGATCGGCGCGCCGGCGATGAACGCGCGCAGCTCGTCGCCGGCCACGACCTTGGCCGGGTGCGGGCCGCCGGCGAGAATCCGGGGCATCCACTCGAGCGGAAGCGGCGACCGCGACCCCACCAGCACCACGTTGCCGAAGCGGCGGCCCTTGAGGATCTGGGTCTCGGCCAGCAGCGCCACGTCGGCCACGACCGCGGCGAGCGTCGAGGTGGCCGCCTTGGCGAACGCGAGGCCCGGCCCGTCGGCCACGTTGACCAGCACGATGCCCTCGTCGGAGAGCAGCGACACGGCCTCGGTATAGAACTCGAGGCTGGTCACGTGGGCCGGGGTGCGGGCGCCGCTGAAGATGTCGACCACGAGCAGGTCGACCGAGCCGCGCAGTCCCGCCGGAAACTTGCCGAGAACCTCGCGGGCGTCGCCGTGGCGCACCTTGATCTGCGCGCGGGGCGACCACGGCAGCTCCTTGCGCACGAAGTCGACGAGGTCGCTCTCCAGCTCGACGACCTGCTGGCGCGAGCCGGGCCGCGTCGCCTCGATGTAACGGGGCAGGGTGAAGGCGCCGGCGCCGAGGTGCACGGCGGTGATCGGCTGGCCCGGCATGCCGATCTGGTCGATCACGTGGCCCATGCGCTGGATGTACTCGAAGAACAGCTCGGCCGGATTGTCCATGTTGACGTGCGACTGGGGTGTCCCGTCGACGATGAGCGTGAACGAGCCGGGCACCCAACGGTCGGTCTCGATCACCGCACGGTAGCCGCTGTGGCTGAGCACGATCGACGGTATCTCGTTCATCTATTGACCATGCCACACCACGGGGTGGTTAGAGCTGCGCTGCCCTCTCGGCGAGAACCCCGTCGATGAGCGCGATGCACTCGGCCAGACGCTGCGCGCGGTCGCCCCGCACGAACTGTCCGCGCTCGCCGTGCAGCTTGAGTTCGTCGACGAACCACTGCGTCATCGTCGGCCTGAACTGCTCGCCGTCGCGGATTCCGTCTTGCGTGAACATCACGTCGCGGTGGTCGGTTAGGAGGTACAGGGCGCGGGGCGGCAGCGTCGGCACGGCTTCGCGCGCCGCAGTCGACTCGTTGCCGAGGTAGCGCCGCTCCCAGACCTGGGTGGCGAGCGCGTCGGTATCGCAGAACAGAACGGGCGAACCGGCGGATGCCGCCACGTTTTCGAGGCGCTGCTGTTCGAGGGCGATCACCGCGAAGTCTCTGGAGGTCCAGTCGGCACTGCGGAATTCGGCGTCGTCGTCGAAACTGATGCCGAGATCGGCGATCTTGCGCACTGTGTAGTCGCGACCGAACTCCGAGACCCACAGGGTGTTCTTCCAGATGCCGCCGCGCGAACGGTAGTGCTTCACCAGGTCCTGCGTGAGAGTGGTCTTGCCGGTCGACTCCGCACCCACCACGACCACGCGTGCCGTCCGCTCCTCGCGGGCCGTCGGCGATAGTTCATCCCAGGCGGCGAACGGGGCGATATCGGTCATTGCTGAGTATGCTCCGTGGGTCTTATAGCCGAATCCACGATTGTGGTCAAGGAATAGGTGGACACGCGCGACTGTTCTGTCCTATAGTTGTTCTTTGCGCTCCCAGACAACCATGCAGTCATATTGTGGACAGTTGGTGCGCCCCGAGTATAGCGGCGGGGTAGACCTTTTTTAGGTCCTGGTGAGCATTTCATTACCGACAGTCGGTTTCTACCGGCATAAGGCCCGACGGGGTCCACGGAGGTTATTTCCTTGGCTGCTGCGCGCAACGCGTCCACCAAAAAGTCCACTAAGAACGGCCGCACCGCATCGCGTGTGTCGTTCGCAAAGATTACCGACACCCTGACGGTTCCCGATCTGCTCGCATTGCAGACCGAGAGCTTCGACTGGCTCGTCGGAAACGACATCTGGAAAAAGCGCGTCGAGGAAGGTCTGGCCCAGGGCCGCACCGACCTTCCGACCCGCTCTGGTCTCGATGAGATCTTCGAGGAGATTTCTCCGATCGAAGACCTCGGCGAAACCATGCAGCTGTCGTTCACCGGCCCCGAGCTCGAAGAGCCGAAGTACACGATCGACGAGTGCAAGGAGCGTGGCAAGACCTACGCTGCTCCTCTCTACGTGAACGCCGAGTTCATGAACCACCTCACGGGTGAGATCAAGACCCAGACGGTCTTCATGGGCGACTTCCCGCTCATGACCATCAAGGGAACGTTCATCATCAACGGCACCGAGCGTGTCGTCGTCTCCCAGCTGGTGCGTTCGCCCGGTGTCTACTTCGACCGCACGCCCGAGAAGCTGTCCGACAAGGACATCTACTCCGCTCGCATCATCCCGAGCCGCGGCGCATGGCTCGAGTTCGAGATCGACAAGCGCGACCAGGTCGGCGTTCGCATCGACCGCAAGCGCAAGCAGAGCGTGACCGTGTTCCTCAAGGCCCTCGGCCTCACGAGCGAGCAGATCCTCGAGGAGTTCAAGGGCTTCCCGTCGATCGAGCTCACCCTCGAGAAGGACAACATCCTCACGAAGGAAGAAGCCCTCAAGGACATCTACCGCAAGCTCCGTCCCGGCGAGCAGGTTGCCGCCGAGGCAGCGCGTGCGCTCCTCGACAACTTCTACTTCAACTCGAAGCGTTACGACCTGGCGAAGGTCGGTCGTTACAAGATCAACCGCAAGCTCGGCATCGACGCTCCGCTGTCAGACTCCGTACTGAGCCTCGAGGACATCCTCGCGACCATCAAGTACCTCGTCTCGCTGCACGATGAGTCCGCCCCCAACGTCACGGTGCACGACAACAGCCTGTCGACCGTCAAGGGCGTCCGCGATGGCAAGAAGGTCGACGTGCGTCTCGACGTCGACGACATCGACCACTTCGGCAACCGTCGCATCCGCGCGGTCGGCGAGCTCATCCAGAACCAGGTCCGCACCGGTCTCTCCCGCATGGAGCGTGTCGTCCGCGAGCGCATGACCACGCAGGACATCGAAGCGATCACCCCGCAGACCCTGATCAACGTGCGCCCCGTCGTCGCCGCGATCAAGGAGTTCTTCGGAACCTCGCAGCTCTCGCAGTTCATGGACCAGAACAACCCGCTCGCGGGTCTGACCCACAAGCGCCGCCTGTCGGCTCTTGGCCCGGGTGGTCTGTCGCGTGAGCGTGCAGGCGTCGAGGTTCGAGACGTTCACCCCTCGCACTACGGCCGCATGTGCCCGATCGAGACCCCGGAAGGCCCGAACATCGGCCTGATCGGTTCGCTCGCATCGTTCGCACGCATCAACGCGTTCGGCTTCATCGAGACGCCGTACCGTCGAGTCGTCAATGGCAAGGTCACGACCACCATCGACTACCTGACCGCCAGCGAGGAAGACGACTACATCGTCGCGCAGGCAAACGCGCCACTCACGGCAGACGCCCACTTCGCCGACCCCCGCGTGCTCGCACGTAAGAAGGGTGGCGAGGTAGACCTCATCCCCGTCGAGACCATCGGTTACATGGATGTCTCGCCGCGCCAGATGGTGTCCGTGGCAACGTCGCTCATCCCGTTCCTCGAGCACGACGACGCTAACCGCGCACTCATGGGTGCCAACATGCAGCGCCAGGCTGTCCCGCTGCTGCGCAGCGAGTCGCCTCTCGTGGGTACCGGTATGGAGGGCTACGCGGCTATCGACGCCGGCGACGTGCTCACCGCCGAGAAGGCCGGTGTGGTCGCCGAGGTTTCGGCCGACGTCATCACCATCCAGCTCGACGAGGGAGGCACGCAGGACTACTACCTGCGCAAGTTCGACCGCTCCAACCAGGGCACGAGCTACAACCACCGCGTCATCGTCAACGCGGGCGACCGCATCGAGGTCGGCGAGGTCCTCGCAGACGGCCCCGCCACCGAAAACGGCGAGCTGAGCCTCGGAAAGAACCTCCTCGTGGCATTCATGCCGTGGGAGGGCTACAACTTCGAGGACGCGATGATCCTGAGCCAGAACCTGGTGAAGGACGACGTTCTCTCGTCGATCCACATCGAAGAGTACGAAGTCGATGCTCGCGACACCAAGCTGGGCAAGGAAGAGATCACCCGCGACCTGCCGAACGTCAGCCCGGAACTCCTGGCCGACCTCGACGAGCGTGGAATCATCCGCATCGGTGCCGAGGTTCGCCCCGGCGACATCCTGGTCGGAAAGGTCACGCCGAAGGGCGAGACCGAGCTTTCCGCCGAGGAGCGCCTGCTGCGCGCCATCTTCAACGAGAAGAGCCGCGAAGTCCGCGACACCTCGCTGAAGGTTCCCCACGGCGAGCAGGGCACGATCATCGCCGTCAAGGAGTTCAGCGCCGACAACGACGACGAGCTCGGCTCGGGTGTCAACCAGCGCGTTGTCGTCTACATCGCCCAGAAGCGCAAGATCACCGCTGGTGACAAGCTCGCTGGTCGTCACGGCAACAAGGGTGTTATCTCGCGCATTCTGCCCGTCGAGGACATGCCGTTCCTCGCCGATGGAACGCCCGTCGACATCATCCTGAACCCGCTCGGTATCCCCGGACGAATGAACTTCGGCCAGGTTCTCGAGACCCACCTCGGTTGGGTTGCGAAGCAGGGTTGGAACATCGACGGAAAGCCGAAGTGGGCCGAGGCGATTCCGGAGGAAGCACGCAGTGCCGCTCCCGGAACCAAGGTGGCCACCCCGGTATTCGACGGTGCGCTCGAAGCGGAAATCGAAGGACTGCTCGACTCGACCACGCTCACGCGTGACGGCGAGCGTCTCATCGACCACAGCGGAAAGGCGCGTCTGTTCGACGGCCGTTCCGGCGAGCCGTTCCCGCAGCCCGTCTCCGTCGGTTACATGTACATCCTCAAGCTGCACCACCTTGTCGACGACAAGATCCACGCACGTTCGACGGGTCCGTACTCGATGATCACGCAGCAGCCGCTCGGTGGAAAGGCGCAGTTCGGTGGACAGCGCTTCGGTGAGATGGAAGTCTGGGCCCTCGAGGCCTATGGAGCCGCATACGCGCTCCAGGAACTTCTCACCATCAAGTCCGACGACATCCTCGGTCGCGTAAAGGTGTACGAGGCCATCGTCAAGGGCGAGAACATCCAGGAGCCCGGTATTCCCGAGAGCTTCAAGGTTCTTATCAAGGAGATGCAGTCGCTGTGTCTGAACGTCGAGGTTCTCTCGGCCGACGGATCCATCGTGAACCTGCGCGACACGGATGACGAAGTCTTCCGCGCCGCCGAGGAACTCGGCATCAACATCTCTACCCGGTTCGAGTCTTCGTCTATTGACGAGATCTAGACCGAACCCGACGACAACTACTTCAGTTATCTAAGAGAGAAGCTAAATTGCTCGAAGTTCACGCTTTTGACGAAATCAAGATTGGTCTCGCGACAGCAGACGACATTCGTCGCTGGTCGCACGGTGAGGTTAAGAAGCCAGAGACCATCAACTACCGCACCCTGAAGCCCGAGAAGGACGGTCTGTTCGGCGAACAGATCTTCGGACCCTCGCGCGACTGGGAGTGCTCCTGTGGCAAGTACAAGCGAGTCCGCTTCAAAGGAATCGTTTGCGAGCGTTGCGGCGTCGAGGTCACCAAGTCCTCCGTACGTCGCGAGCGCATGGGCCACATCGAGCTCGCCGCACCCGTAACCCACATCTGGTACTTCAAGGGCGTTCCGTCGCGCTTGGGCTACCTGCTCGACATGGCTCCGAAGGACCTTGAAAAGGTCATCTACTTCGCCGCCTACATGATCATCTCCGTCGACGTCGATGCACGTCACGAAGACATGCCCGGCCTTGAGAACGAGCTCCGCCTCGAGATCAAGACCCTCGAAGGCCAGCGCGATGCCCGCATCGCCGACCGTCTGGGCAAGCTCGAGGAAGACCTGGCTGCCCTCGAGGCAGAAGGCGCCAAGAGCGATCAGAAGCGTCGCGCAAAGGATGCCGCTGAGAAGGAGATGGGACAGGCCCGCAAGTCGTTCGACGAGCAGATCGCCCAGCTCGAGCGCGTGTGGGATGACTTCCGCAGCCTCAAGGTCGGCGACCTCAAGCCCGAGGATGCCGTCTTCCACGACCTGCAGGACCGTTTCGGAACCTACTTCGAGGCCTTCATGGGCGCCGAAGCGATCCAGAAGCGCCTCCAGGCCTTCGATCTCGCAACCGAGAGCGTCGACCTGCACGACCAGATCGCCAACGGCAAGGGTCAGAAGAAGATCCGCGCCATCAAGCGACTGCGCGTGGTCAACTCGTTCCTGCAGACCGGCAACTCGCCGGCAGCCATGGTGCTCGAGGTCGTCCCGGTGATCCCGCCGGAGCTTCGCCCGATGGTGCAGCTCGACGGTGGTCGCTTCGCGACATCCGACCTCAACGACCTCTACCGTCGTGTGATCAACCGCAACAACCGCCTGCGTCGTCTGCTCGACCTCGGTGCTCCCGAGATAATCGTGAACAACGAGAAGCGCATGCTTCAGGAGGCCGTTGACGCTCTGTTCGACAACGGTCGTCGTGGACGCCCCGTCACGTGTACCGGCAACCGCGCCCTCAAGTCCCTGAGCGACATGCTCAAGGGCAAGCAGGGTCGTTTCCGCCAGAACCTGCTCGGAAAGCGCGTCGACTACTCCGGCCGTTCGGTGATCATCGTTGGACCGCAGCTCAAGCTGCACCAGTGCGGTCTCCCGAAGCAAATGGCTCTCGAGCTGTTCAAGCCGTTCGTGATCAAGCGCCTGATCGACCTGTCGCACGCTCAGAACATCAAGAGCGCCAAGCGCATGGTCGAGCGTTCGCGCCCGCAGGTGTGGGACGTGCTCGAGGAGATCATCCGCGAGCGCCCCGTTCTGCTGAACCGCGCACCTACCCTTCACCGCCTGGGCATCCAGGCCTTCGAGCCTCAGCTCGTCGAGGGTAAGGCCATTCAGCTGCACCCGCTCGTGTGTGCCGCGTTCAACGCCGACTTCGACGGTGACCAGATGGCAGTCCACCTGCCGCTGTCCGTCGAGGCGCAGGCCGAGGCCCGCGTTCTGATGCTCGCGTCGAACAACATCCTCAAGCCGTCTGACGGCCGCCCGGTGACCCTGCCCACCCAGGACATGATCGTCGGACTGCACCACATGACGACGCTCAAGCCCGAAGCC
>NZ_JBKKAD010000135.1:0-38527 GCF_046714715.1 Conyzicola sp.
ATTCGGATGCACCGGGCGATATCGATTTCGGTGCCGGCAAGACCGGCTTCGTGATCGCGAGCGAAGCGGGCAGCTACGCCCTGCGCGTCTGGGACGCGAACTCCGAAGAGATCCAGAAGTTCGGCTCGATCGACGCGTTCCCCTACAACCCCGACTGGGTCGTCACGGCGAAGTTCACCGAGATCCCCGGCGGCAAGACCGTCGGCTTCGAGCACCTCAAAGACGACGGCAACACCCGCGACGAGGTCGTGCCGGGCGAGATCACCTTCACGAAGGACGGCGTCGACTACGACCTGGCCGCGTTCAAGTCGGGTCGCGCGCTGCAGCTCGTCTTCGCCGACGCCACGAGTGGTGACAGCACCTACAGCGTCGGCCGCTTCCTCTTCGTCGCCCCGCGCCCCGACGGATCGATCACCCTCGACTTCAACCTCGCCGTGCTGCCGCCCTGCGCGTTCAGCTACAACTTCAACTGCCCGATGCCGCCGAAGCAGAACCGCTTCGCCGTGCCGATCGAGGCGGGCGAGAAGAACGTGCTGCAGAAGGACGGCTCGCTGCTGCACGCCGAGTAACCCTCGGCCGTCGTGGTCGGCGGAGTAGCATAAGGCCACTCGATTAATGATGATCGGAGGCGCCGTTGACCGCTCCCTGGAGCACCGAGCCCTTCGACCGTTCCACCCGCGAGCACCTCGCCCAGGCCCACGACGCGGTGGTCGGCGCCCGCACCGCCGTCTCGGACGTGCGACGCATCGTGCACGATTCCTGGCTGCGCTCGCTCGACCTCGCGATCGATCCCGACCACCCCGTGGTGCGGCTCGACCTCGATGTCGACGAGCTGCGCGACTATCGCGACGCCCACCCGCTCTCCCTCGCGCTGCCCACCATCCGGCGGCTGCTCGTGCGCCACACGCTCGACGCCGGCCTCATCGTGGCGGTGGGCGACCAGGCCGGCCGCCTGCTCTGGATCGACGGCGACCGCGCGTTGCGGCGCCGGGCCGAGGGCATGCTCTTCGTCGAGGGCGCCGACTGGTCGGAGCGAGCGGTCGGCACCAGCGCGCCGGGAACCGCGCTCGCGCTCGATCACGGCGTGCAGATCCAGGGCGCCGAGCACTTCGCCCGGCTCGTGCACCCGTGGAGTTGCAGCGCCGTGCCCGTGCATGACCCCGAGTCGGGCGCCGTGATCGGCGTGATCGACATCACCGGAGGCGAGAATGCGATCGCAACGGCGACCCTGCCCCTGTTGGAAGCCGCGGTCGCCGCCGTCGAGGCGCAACTCCGCCTCGACCGCCTCGACTCCGGCGCCCGCACTCCGAGACGCGCGCGTCCCGCCGAGTCGCCGGCGCTTCCGGTGCTGAAGGTGCTCGGTTCGGATGTCGGCCGCCTCGAGGCGGCCGGCCGCGTCGTCGACCTCACGACCCGGCACGCCGAGATCCTCGCCCTGCTCGCCTGGCACCCCGAAGGCCTGTCCGCCGAACACCTCGCCACCCTCGTGTACGGCCGTGACGACGCGGTGGTCACCCTGCGCTCCGAGATGGTGCGCCTGCGCCGCGTGCTCGAGACCGTCGACCCCGGCCTCGTGCCCGTCTCGCGCCCCTACCGGCTGCAGCGCCGCCTCGACCTCGACGCCACGCGGTGCCTGGCCTTTCTCGACCGGGGTGCCCACCGCGTCGCCCTCGGGGCGTACGCCGGGCCGGTCCTTCCCGGTTCCCGCGCCCCGGGCATCCGGAGCATTCGAACCGAGGTGAGCGCCCGCCTGCGGGAGGCACTGCTGACGGATGCGGCCGCCGACACGCTGCTCGCCTACGCCCGCACCGACGAGGCGGCGTTCGATGCGGAGGTCTGGCGCGCGTGCCTGCGGCTGCTGCCGCCGCGCTCGCCCCGACGCGCCTCCGTGGTGGCCCGGCTCGAGCAGATCGAGCGCGAACTCGCGCAACCTTTTGCAACCTGAGCGGTCATAGCCTGAGGGCGGTGCCGCACCCCGGCGCCGACCCGACAACGACGTCACGAGGAGAACTGCAATGACCGTTTACGCAGCCCCGGGAACCCCGGATGCGAAAGTCACCTTCAAGCCGAGATACGACCACTGGATCGGCGGTGAGTGGGTGAAGCCGGTGAAGGGCCAGTACTTCGAAGACATCTCCCCGGTCACCGGCAAGCCGTTCGCCGAGGTCGCGCGCGGCACGGCGGAAGACATCGACGCAGCGCTCGACGCGGCGCACAAGGCGGCCCCTGCGTGGGGTAAGACCAGCACGGCCGAGCGCGCCGCCGTGCTGAACCGCGTCGCCGACGTGATCGACGCGAACCTCGAACTGCTCGCCGTCGCCGAGACCTGGGACAACGGCAAACCGGTGCGCGAACCGCTCAACGCCGACCTGCCGCTCGCGTCCGACCACTTCCGCTACTTCGCCGCGGCGATCCGCGCGCAGGACGGCGACCACGCCCAGCTCGACCACGACACCGTGGCGTACCAGTTTCACGAGCCGCTCGGCGTGGTGGGGCAGATCATCCCGTGGAACTTCCCCATCCTCATGGCTGTCTGGAAGCTCGCCCCGGCCCTCGCGGCGGGCAACGCGGTCGTGCTGAAGCCCGCCGAGCAGACCCCCGTGTCGATCCTCGTGCTGATCGAGCTCATCGGCGACATCCTGCCGCCCGGGGTCGTGAACATCGTCAACGGCTTCGGTGTCGAAGCCGGCAAGCCGCTCGCGTCGAGCCCGCGCATCCGCAAGATCGCGTTCACGGGCGAGACAAGCACCGGCCGCCTCATCATGCAGTACGCGAGCGCCAACCTCATCCCGGTCACCCTCGAGCTCGGCGGCAAGAGCCCGAATATCTTCTTCGAAGACATCGCCGATGCGGATGACGCGTTCTACGACAAGGCGCAGGAGGGGTTCACCCTATTCGCGTTCAACCAGGGCGAGGTGTGCACGGCACCCAGCCGCGCGCTCATCCACAAGCCGATCTACGACTCGTTCCTCGGCACCGTCGTCGAGCGCACCCGTAAGGCCGTGCAGGGCAACCCGCTCGACACCGACACCCAGGTCGGCGCCCAGGCGTCGAACGACCAGCTCGAGAAAATCCTCAGCTACATCGACATCGGCAAGCAGGAGGGCGCGACGATCGCGCTCGGCGGCGAGCGCGCCGACCTCGGCGGCGACCTCGCGGAGGGCTACTACGTGCAGCCGACGATCTTCGAGGGCGACAACTCGATGCGGCTGTTCCAGGAGGAGATCTTCGGCCCGGTGGTCGCGGTGACGAGCTTCGCCGACTACGACGACGCCATCGCGATCGCCAACGACACGCTCTACGGGCTGGGTGCGGGCGTCTGGTCGCGCAACGGCAACGTCGCCTACCGTGCGGGACGCGACATCCACGCCGGTCGCGTCTGGGTCAACAACTATCACGCCTACCCCGCCGGAGCGGCGTTCGGCGGCTACAAGAGCTCGGGCATCGGACGCGAGAACAACAAGCTCGCGCTCGACCACTACCAGCAGACCAAGAACATGCTCGTCTCCTACTCGGAGAACGCGCTGGGCTTCTTCTAACCACCCACCGCGTGGCCGGTCCGTTCGCGCGGACCGGCCCGTCCGCCGAAGGAGCACCGTCATGATCGAAGCCAGCATCGCCATCCCGGGCGAGACCCGGCCGCGCGTCGCCCTCACCGCCGAGGCCGCCGACCTGCTGCGCACACTGTGGGACGCCAACGGCCCGTTGATGTTCCATCAGAGCGGCGGATGCTGCGACGGCAGTTCGCCGATGTGCTACCCCGACGGCGACTTCATCACGGGTGACAGCGACATCCTGCTCGGCGTTCTCGACATCTCCGCCGGGAGAGAGCCGCAGCCGGTGGACTTCTGGATGTCGCGGGAGCAGTTCGCCTACTGGAGCCACACCTTCCTCACCGTCGACGTGGTCAAGGGCAGGGGGAGCGGCTTCTCGCTGGAGGCTCCCGAGGGTCTGCGGTTCCTCATCCGATCCCGGCTGATGGAGACCGCGACGCCATTCGAGTGACGGGTCGTGCGGCCGGCCGATACGTATTCGTTACCGCGCTGTTATTGCGCCCGACGGGGGCGGGCCGCACAATCTTCGTATGAGCAAATATCAACTGGCCGTCGTCGGCGCCCTCGCTTCCGTTGCGCTCCTCGCGGGTTGTGCCTCGAGTCCTTCCGCGGGATCGTCGACGCCGGAACCGTCGGTCGAGTCGTCGACGCCCGTGGCCGAAGAGCCCGCCGTGACCGCCCTGTCCGTCGGCGGAACCGCGCTCTCCACCCTCGACGACGCGGGAAACGTGGTGGGCACCCTCGAATACACGTCCGACGGTGCCGCCGCGATCGAATTCCTCTCCGAGGCCTTTGGTAGCGAACCGGTCGTCTCGCCCCGCCCGGGCGACGGGTCGTGTGTCTCCGACGCTACGCGCGCGGTCTGGGGTGACGACGCCTTCATACTCGTATACGACTTCCCCGAACGCTCCGGCATACCCGAGGGCCAGTCGCTGGCCTTGGATGCGAAGGCGCCGACGGTGGGCGCCGTAGCGGTGCAGACTCCCGAGGGTGTCGCGGTGGGCGACCCGGTGAACGAACTCGTCGTCGCGCTTCCGAACGTGGGCACGCACGAAAATCCGTACAGCCCGGGCTTCTTCTATGTCGACTACGCGGTCGCCTCGGGAGAGTACGAGGACTTCTCCGACCCCGACCACGGCATGACCGACAACGACTACTGGGGGGCGCAGGCAATCGCCGAGAACGACGTGATCACCGAACTGACGGCGCCGGTCCACTTCCAGAGCGCCTGCTGACGTCGGCCGATGCCGGAGCGCCCTTGGTATTCCGGCATCAGTGGCACGCGGCAGACTGGGACAGTGTTCGCAGTACTCACCCGCACCGCCCGTGGCATCACGGCCCTGCGCCTCGACGACGACGGCTCGCCGCTGAGTGACGCTGAGTCCGTGACCGAGGCAGACCTGCCCGCGTGGGTCGGCCGCCTCGAACGTGAGCGGCCGCGCTGGGTGTGGGACGACACCACCCGCTGGTATCCGGCGCTGCTGGCCGCGGGCGTGCGGGTCGAACGCTGCATCGACCTGCGGCTGTCGCACCAGATCCTGCGCACCTCCACCCTCACCGCTACGTCGGCCCTCGCCAATGCAGCCCTCGGGCCCTGGGACCACGCGACCCCGCTCGCCGAGAAGCCCCGCGCGGAGGGCGCGCTGTTCGACTTCGACGCCGATCCCGCCGTGGACGTGCCGCTCGACCCGCTCGCCGAGTTCGCCCTGCAGCGGCAGGCGGTCGCGGCATCCACCGAACCGGGGCGCATCGGGTTGCTGCTCGCCGCCGAGAACGCGGGCGCTCTGATCGCCTGCGAGATGAAGGCGGCCGGGCTGCCGGTGCGCGCCGACGTGCACGAGCGCCTGCTCGCCGATCTGCTCGGCGAACGGCCGCGCGGATTCGAACGGCCAGCGCGCCTCGAAGAACTCCTCGGTCGGATGCGGACCATCCTCGGCACGGCCGACGTCAACCCCGATTCGCCCGCCGAACTGCTCAAGACGCTCAGGCGCAGCGGGCTCACCGTGGCCTCCACGCGATCGTGGGAGCTCAAGGAGATCAACCACCCGGTCATCGGACCACTGCTCGAGTACAAGAAGCTCTCCCGGCTGCAGACCGCCAACGGCTGGAACTGGCTCGACACCTGGGTCGCCGACGGCCGCTTCCGGCCCGACTACGTGCCGGGCGGCACCGCGACGGGCCGGTGGGGCGCGAGCGGCGGGGGAGCGCTGCAGCTGCCCAAGCAGGTGCGGGGCGCCGTCGTTGCCGACCCCGGCTGGAAACTCGTCGTCGCCGACGCGGCGCAGTTGGAGCCGCGCGTGCTCTCCGCCCTGAGCGCCGACCGCTCGATGGCCGAGGCGGGTCGCGGCGACCTGTACGAGGGCATCGTCGCGAGCGGTGCCGTCAAGACGCGCGCCGAGGCGAAGGTAGCCATGCTCGGTGCGATGTACGGCGCGACCGCCGGCGACGGAGGGCGGCTGATGCCCGCGCTCACCCGCGCGTTCCCCAAAGCCATCGCCATGGTCGAAGACGCGGCGCGAACGGGCGAGCGCGGCGGAATAGTGACGACGCGATTGGGACGCAGCTCGCCCCCGCCCGGCGAGGACTGGCGTGAACTCCAGGAGGGGGCATCCGTTCAGGGCGCGTCCGACGCGCTGCAGCGAGCGGCCCGCTCGCAATCCCGCAGCTGGGGCCGTTTCACCCGCAACTTCATCGTGCAGGGCACCGCCGCCGAGTGGGCCCTGTGCTGGATGGCCGGGCTGCGCGGGCGGCTCTGGCAGCTGTCGGGCGGGCAGCTGGCCGACCGGCCGCACCTCGTCTTCTTCCTGCACGACGAGGTGATCGTGCACACCCCGGCGGAGCTGGCAGACAGTGTCGTCGACGAACTGCGCGCCGCGGCATCCGAAGCGGGTCGCCTGATCTTCGGAGCGCTTCCCGTGACCTTTCCGATCACCACGGCCGTCGTCGACAACTACGGCCAAGCCAAGTAGCGCGCGGGCGAATAGTTACACGCTTGTTGTTTGGCAGGTTGGTGCGTCATAATGCACGAGTACCTCCACAATTTCACACGCGCGGTCACGCGCATCCGTAAGTCAGGTCGATGGGGAAGTCGCACCTAACAGAACGGAGAAGATCGTGACTGCACCACACGCTCGCGGAGTGCTATTCGTGCATTCCGCTCCTCGTGCTCTCTGCCCTCACATCGAGTGGGCAGCAGGGCGCGCGCTGGAACGCGCCGTCAACTTCTCCTGGGCCGATCAGCCCGTCCTGCGGGGCGCGCAGCGCACGGAGTTCTACTGGGAGGGCCCGGTGGGAACCGGCGCCAAGATCGCCTCCGCCCTCCGCGGCTGGGAGCACTTGCGTTTCGAGGTGACCGAGGATGCCTCGGCCGGCGGCGACGGCGGACGCTGGATGCACACCCCCGACCTCGGCATCTTCTTCGCCCAGACCGACACGGTCGGCAACGTCGTCATCCCCGAAGACCGTCTGCGCTACGCGATGGAGATCGCCGGATCGAACGCGCTCGAGCTGCACCGCGAACTGCGGCTCGCCCTCGGCCAGGCCTGGGACGACGAGCTCGAGGCCTTCCGGCACGCGAGCTCCGACAGTCAGGTCGTCTGGCTGCACAAGGTCGGTTAACAAAAACCGCCGGTCGAGTTGGTCGCCCGGCGACCGTATCGAGACCTCCCGAGCACGCACGGGGTTTCGATACGGGCCGCAGACGGCCCTACTCAACCAGCGGTTTCTACTTCTCGTAGCTGCGGAACGCCACGACCGAGTTGTGGCCGCCGAAACCGAACGAGTTGCTGATCGCGAGCAGCGGGCCGGCGGGCAGTTCGCGCGGGCTCGTGACGACGTCGAGCAGGATGGCGGGATCCTGCTCGGTCAGGTTGATCGTCGGGGGAGCGAGGCGGTTGTGCAGCGCGAGGATCGTGAAGATCGCCTCGAGCGCACCGGTGCCGCCGAGCAGGTGGCCGGTGGCCGCCTTGGTGGCCGAGACGGGGATGTCGTGCACCCGCTCACCGAACACCGCGAGCAACGCCTTGTACTCGGCGATGTCGCCGACCGGGGTCGACGTGGCGTGCGCGTTGATGTGCATGACGTCGTCGACGCTGGCTCCGGCCTGCTCGAGGGCCGCGTAGACGGCACGGGCCGCTCCGGCGCCCTCGGGGTCGGGAGCGGTGATGTGGTACGAGTCGCTCGTCACGCCGCCGCCGGCGAGTTCGGCGTAGATGCGGGCGCCGCGGGCGAGCGCGTGCTCCTCGGTCTCGAGGATGATGCTGCCGGCACCCTCGCCGAGCACGAAGCCGTCACGGTTGGTGTCGTAGGGGCGAGACGCCGTGGCCGGGTCGTCGTTGCGCTTCGAGAGCGCCTGCATCGCGGCGAACGCGGCGATGGGCAGCGGGTGCACGACGGCCTCGGTGCCGCCGGCGATCACGACGTCGGCGTACCCCTTCTGCAGGTGGTCGTAGGCGTTCGCGATGGCCTCGGTGCTCGAGGCGCAGGCCGACACGTCGGTGCGGGCGTAGGCGCGGGCGGCGAGGTTCATGCTGATCGCGGCGGAGGCGGCGTTCGGCATGAGCATCGGGATGGTCATCGGGAGAACCCGGCGCGGGCCCTTCTCTTTCAGCGTGTCCCACGCGTCGAGGAGCGTCCACAGTCCGCCGATACCGGTGGAGTAGTCCACTCCCACGCGTGTGGGGTCGACGTCCGCGTCATCCAACCCAGCGTCTTTCCACGCCTCACGCGCGGAAATCAGCGCGAACTGGCTGGAGGGGTCGAGGCGCTTGACCTCTTGGCGCTCGAGGGCTTCTTCGGGGCGTACCTTGGCCTGGCCGGCGAACGTGACGGGCAGCTCGTGCTTGGCGACCCACTCGTGCTCGATCGTGCTCACGCCGGATTCTCCGGCGAGCAGGGCGGCCCAGGTCTCGGGCGCGGTTCCGCCGAGGGGGGAGGTGGCACCGATTCCGGTGACGACGATTTTCTTGGTCACAACGACATCCTTATGTAGTTCAACGAGCTCATTCGGGGCGTGGCCGGACGCTGTACGTCCGGCCAGCCGCGGATGGGAGGCGCTTAGCCCTGTGCTGCGGTGATGAAGCTGACGGCGTCTCCGACGGTCTTGAGGTTCTTGACCTCTTCGTCGGGGATCTTGACGTCGAACTTCTCTTCGGCGTTGACGACGATCGTCATCATCGAAATCGAGTCGATGTCCAGGTCGTCGGTAAACGACTTGTCCAGTTCGACCGAGTCGGTAGCGATACCGGTTTCGTCGTTGACGAGCTCGGCGAGGCCGGCGAGAACTTCTTCGGTGGACAATGCCATGGTTTTTCTCCTAAAGGGTGTGTCGTTTGACCGAGAGTCAGTTTAGAGCAGGGTTTCGTGGCTGAAGGCGCGCCGCACTAGGGGAGCACGATGACTTGTGCACCGAAAACGAGACCGGCGCCGAACCCGATCTGCAGGGCGAGGCCGCCGGAAAGCTCCGGATGCTCCGCCAACAGACGGTGGGTGGCGAGCGGAATCGAGGCGGCCGAGGTGTTTCCCGTGGTGGCGATGTCGCGGCCGATGACGACGTGCTCGGGCAGGCCGAGCTGCTTCGCGAACTCGTCGATGATGCGCATGTTGGCCTGGTGCGGGATGAAGGCGGCGAGGTCTGCGGAGGTGATGCCCGCGGCCTCGAGCGCCTGCTTGGCGACCTTGGCCATGTCCCAGACGGCCCAGCGGAAGACCGTCTGGCCCTCCTGGCGCAGGGTCGGCCACTCGGTCTCGCCGTCGCGGAACTGGGTGAGCGTCGCGTTCATGCCCACGGCGTCGGCCTTCGAGCCGTCGGAGCCCCAGACGGGAGCCGCGATTCCGGGGGTGTCGCTCGGGCCGATGACCACGGCGCCCGCGCCGTCGCCCAGCAGGAACGAGATCGAACGGTCGGTCGGGTCGACGACGTCGGAGAGCTTCTCGGCGCCCACGACGAGGGCGTAGTGCCCGGCGCCCGAGCGGATGAGGGCGTCGGCCTGCGTCACCGCATAGCTGAAGCCCGCGCACGCGGCGTTGGTGTCGTAGGCGGCGGCGGGGTTGGCGCCCACCCGGTCGGCGACGACCGCGGCCATCGACGGCGTCTGGCGCACGTTGCTGATCGTCGCGACGATCACGAGGTCGATGAGCTCGGGGGCCACACCCGACTTCTCGATGGCCTCGAGGGCCGCCGTGGTGGCCAGGTCGGTGGCGCTGAGGTCGTGCGAAGCCCGGGTGCGCGTGACGATGCCGGTGCGCTGTTGGATCCACTCGTCGCTCGAGTCGATCGGGCCGATGAGTTCCTCGTTCGGCACGATCAGGTCGCCGCGTGCGGCGCCGTAGCTGTAGATGCGCGTGAACTGCGCGCCGGTGGACTGCTTCAGGGTGGGGATGCTCATGCTGCGTTACCGTCAATCAGGTCGAATGCTGCTGCGAGGTCGTCGGGGGTCTTGACCGCGACGCTCGGCACGCCCTTGAGCCCGCGCTTGGCGAGGCCCGTGAGCGCGCCGGCCGGCGCGAGTTCGATGATGCCGGTGACTCCGGCCCCGGCGAACGCGGCCATGGTCTTGTCCCAGCGCACCGGCGACGACACCTGGCCGACGAGGAGGCTCAGGAACTCGGGCCCGGATGCCACGGTCTGACCGCTCTGGTTCGACCAGATCGGCAGCGTGGGGTCGCTCGGGGAGAGGGTGGCCGCGAACTCGGCGAGATGCGCCACGGCGGGCTGCATGTAGCGGGTGTGGAAGGCGCCGGCGACCTGCAGGGCGATGACGCGGCTGCCGGCGACCGGGTTGTTCTTGAGGGCGTCGAGGGCGTCAAGGGCTCCCGCGACCACGATCTGTCCGCCGCCGTTGAAGTTGGCGGGTTCGAGGCCGAGCTGGTCGAGCCGAGCGAGCAGCTCGGCTTCGTCGCCTCCCAGCACGGCAGACATGCCGGTCGGGGTCTGCGAAGCCGCGGCGGCCATGGCCGTACCGCGCTCGCGAACGAAAGCGATGGCATCCGTCTCGCTCAGGATTCCGGCGGCGGCGGCGGCCGTCACCTCGCCGACCGAGTGCCCGGCGACGCCGGCGACCCGGTCGCGGCGACCGTCGGCGAACAGGGCGCTCAGCGTGAGCAGTCCGGCGGCGACGATGAGCGGCTGGGCGACCGCGGTGTCGCGGATCGTGTCGGCGTCACTCGTGGTGCCGTGCGCGGCGAGGTCGATGCCCGCCGCGTCGGAGAGGCCGGCGAGCTGGTCGCGGAACCGCGGCTCGGCCAGCCAAGGATCGAGGAAACCGGGAGTTTGGGAGCCCTGTCCGGGCGCAACAACAACAATCACGCGCTCTAGTCTGCCAGCAGGCCGCCCTCGCCCGCTGTACCGACCCTCCTGACATTCGGGCCGACCCTTGGCGAGTGTCCACAATCCGCGCGCCCATTCGGAAATTCAGGAGCCGGGAAAACAGGATGGCGCGGCCCGCGTCGCGCGAATCGTCCTGTTGAGCGGGCGGCGGGGTGGTTTCGTCCTGTCGAACGGCGCTAGCGGACGGGCTGCGCGTCCAGCCAGCGCGTCACCGGGCCGAGCACCGCGTCGGGCGTGCGGCGCGCCCAGCGGAAGTGGTCGAACGGCGCGCCGTCGTTCTCCGTGCGGGCGACATGGGGCGTCGTGAGCGTGGCCGCCGATATGCGGGCGCCGAGGTGGTCGCTCGACACGCGCGGCACGATCGGGTCGCCGTCGAGCGAGACCATGAGCACGGGGAGGTTGAGGGCGCGCAGCTCCGCCTCGTGGTCGGCGCCGCTGCCCGCCAGCACGAAGCGGCCGTGGCGCCCCTCGAAGCCCCAGTCGGCCATCATGGTGCGCGGCTGTCGTCCGCCGAAGCCCAGCCGGTGCCCGGGAAACCAGCCGAGCGTGCGGGAGATGGTGCGCACGGTGGCGATCTGCGCGCGGCGCTTCAGACGCGGCGCGACGGCGGCGAACGCCCCGTGGTGGCTCGACCCGCTGGCGAGGGTGGCCACCGCGCGCACGTCGTGCGGGTGCGCGGCCGCGTAGAGCAGCGCGAGCTGGCCGCCGAGGCTGTGGCCGGCGAGCACGAACGGGGTGTCCAGCCCCGCCGCCGCCACAGCCGCCGGGATGTCGAGCGCGAGAGCGTGGTGGTAGCCGAAGTCGTGGGCGCGCACGTCGGCGGTGGAACTCTGCGGCATGCCGCGCAGCTCGAGCCCGTACGCCCGGTAGCCGAGCTCGGCCCAGCGTGCGAGCAACGGCCGGTAGTAGTGCAGCGGAACGCCGAGCGCCGGCAGGAAGAGCACCTGCGGTCCGGTGTGCCCGAACGCCTCGACTACGGTCTCCGCGTCATCCGCGCTCGTCACCCTGATGATCTCGTACCCGGTCTCGTTCACCCGGCGATCCTGCCACCCGCCGCCCCGCACCTGCCAAATGAAGGAGATTTCACCAAACGGGACGGCCGATCCCACCCAACGTGTGGCTCGACCCCACAATCTCCTTCATTTGGCAGGTAAGGCGCCGGAGAGGATGGGGCGGATGACTCGGCTCAGCGCTTGCGGGCGGCGTCGGGCTCGGCGATCGACCCGATGATGAGGGCGGACTGCAGGATGAGCGCCTCGCGCGCACCCGTGGCGTCCCAGCCGATCACCTCGCTGATGCGCTTCAGGCGGTAGCGCACCGTGTTCGGGTGCACGAACAGTTCGCGCGCCGTCGCCTCGAGCGACCGGCCGTTGTCGAGGTAGCACCACAGCGTCGAGAGCAGCTCGGTGGAGTGCTGCTGCAGCGGGCGGTAGATGCGGTTGATGAGGGTGGAGCGGGCGAGCGGGTCGCCCGCGAACGCGCGCTCGGGCAGCAGGTCGTCGGCGAGCGTCGGGCGGGGGGCGTTGCGCCAGGCCCGGGCCACGGCGAAACCGGCGAGGGCCGCCTTGGCGCTCTTCGACGCGTCGACGAGGGTCGAGACCTCGTGGCCGAGCACCAGGTGGCCGGGGCCGAACCCCGGCTCGAGCTGCGATGCGATCTCGATGAAGGGCATGCGGGTCGCGGCATCCGTCTCGTCCGCGATCGGGGTGGAGCGTCCGATCACGAGCACGAGCCGGTTGCCCTGCACGCCGATGAGCACGTCGGCGTCGAGGTGGCGCGCGGTGCGGCGCAGCTGGTCGACGTCGAGGATGCGCGGCGTGGTGCCGACGAGAACGCACACCTCGCCGTGGCCGTTCCAGCCGAGAGCGGCGATGCGGCTCGGCAGCTCGTTGTCGTACTCGCCGCTGAGGATCGAGTCGACGACGAGCGCCTCGAGGCGGGCGTCCCACAGGCCGCGCGCCTCGGCGGCGCGGGCGTACACGTCGGCCGACGCGAATGCGATCTCGCGCGAGTAGAGCAGGATCGCCTCGCGCAGCACGTCGTCGCCGAGGCCGATGCGCGCCTCGACGACCTCCACGGTGATGCGGATGAGCTGCAGCGTCTGCTGCAGCGACACCGACCGCAGCAGTTCGCGCGGGGCCGCACCGAAGACGTCCGCGGCGATCCACGGTGTCGACTTCGGGTCTTCGAACCAGCTAATGAAGGAGGTGATGCCCGCCTGGGCCACCAGGCCGACGGCCGACCGCCGCCCCGGTGGCATATCGCCATACCAGGGCAGCGTGTCGTCCAGTCGCTTCAGCGTCGCCGTGGACAGCTCACCGGAGATGGTGCGCAGCCAGGCGAGCGTCTGCTCCTTCGTCTTGGGGGTGACGGCCACCGTTAGCTTTCGCCGCCGGCGTTTCCGGTGGTGCCGGCGTTGACGTCGAGCAGGCGGTACTTCTCGATCGCCGCGGCCGGAACCGAGGAGTCCATCTCGCCACGGCGCACGAGCGATTCGAGCGCGCGCACGACCATCGACGGACCGTCGATCTTGAAGTAGCGGCGTGCCGCGGCGCGCGTGTCGCTGAAACCGAAGTCGTCGGCGCCGAGCGTCGCAAAGTCGCCGGGAACGAACTGGCGAATCTGGTCGGGAACGGCGTGCATGTAGTCGGTCGTCGCGATGAACGGCCCCTGGGTGCGCGACAGCTTGCTCGTCACGTAGGGGATCCAACGCTCCTCGTTCGGGTAGAGGAAGTTGTGCTCCTCCGCCGCGAGGCCCTCGCGACGCAGCTCGGTCCACGAGGTGACCGACCAGACGTCGGCCGAGACGCCCCAGTCCTGCGCAAGCAGGTGCTGGGCTTCGAGCGCCCACGGAACCGCGACACCGGAGGCCAGCAACTGCACCTTCGGTCCCTCGGTCTCGCCGGTCTTCAGCAGGTAGAGGCCACGGAGGGCGCCCTCCTCGTCGAAGTTCTCGGGAACGGCCGGCTGTTGCAGCGGCTCGTTGTAGAGCGTGATGTAGTACATGACGTTCGGGTCGGGGTGCGTTCCGCCGTACATGCGCTCGAGGCCGGCCTTGACGATGGCGCCGATCTCGTAGCCGTAGGCGGGGTCGTACGACACCACGGCCGGGTTGGTCGAGGCGAGCAGCAGCGAGTGGCCGTCGGCGTGCTGCAGGCCCTCGCCGGTCAGTGTCGTGCGTCCGGCGGTGGCGCCCATGATGAAGCCGCGCGCCATCTGGTCGCCGGCGGCCCACATGGCGTCGCCCGTGCGCTGGAAACCGAACATCGAGTAGAAGACGTAGACCGGGATGAGCGGCTCGCCGTTCGTGGCGTACGACGTGCCGGCGGCGGTGAACGCCGAGAAGGCGCCCGCCTCGTTGATGCCGACGTGCACGATCTGGCCCTGCGGGCTCTCTTTGTAGGCGAGCAGCTGTTCGCGGTCGACCGAGGTGTAGTTCTGGCCGTTCGGGTTGTAAATCTTCGCCGTCGGGAAGTAGGCGTCCATGCCGAACGTGCGGGCCTCGTCGGGGATGATCGGCACGATGCGGTGGCCGAAGTCCTTGGCGCGGAGCATGTCCTTCAGCAGTCGGGCGAACGCCATGGTGGTGGCGATCTCCTGCTTGCCGGAGCCCTTCTTCGCGATGTCCCAGGCCGACTCCTCGGGGAGGGCGATCTGGGTGTACTTCGAGCGACGCTCGGGCAGGTAGCCGCCGAGCGCACGCCGGCGCTCGTGCATGTACTGGATGGCCTCGTCGTTCTCACCGGGGGTGTAGTACGGCGGCTGGTACGGGTTCTCTTCGAGCGCCGCGTCGGTGATCGGGATACGCATCTCGTCGCGGAACTGCTTGAGGTTGTCGAGCGTCAGCTTCTTCATCTGGTGGGTCGCGTTGCGGCCCTCGAACGACGGGCCGAGGCCGTAGCCCTTGACCGTCTTCGCGATGATGACGGTCGGCTGGCCCTTGTGCTCGGTGGCCGCCTTGAAGGCCGCGTAGACCTTGCGGTAGTCGTGGCCGCCGCGCTTGAGGTTCCAGATCTGCTCGTCGGAGTAGTCCTTGACCATCTCGAGCGTGCGCGGGTCGCGGCCGAAGAAGTTCTCGCGCACGTAGGCGCCGCTCTCGGCCTTGTAGGTCTGGTAGTCGCCGTCGGGGGTGCGGTTCATCAGGTCGCGCAGCGCGCCCTCCGTGTCGTTCTTGAGCAGGTCGTCCCACTCGCGACCCCAGACCACCTTGATGACGTTCCAGCCGGCACCGCGGAAGAAGCTCTCGAGCTCCTGGATGATCTTGCCGTTACCACGCACCGGTCCGTCGAGGCGCTGCAGGTTGGCGTTGATCACGAAGTTGAGGTTGTCGAGGCCCTCGTTGGCCGCCCACTGCAGGGCGCCACGGCTCTCGACCTCGTCCATCTCGCCGTCGCCGAGGAACGCCCAGACCTGCTGCTCCGAGGCGTCTTTGATGCCGCGGTTGGTGAGGTAGCGGTTGGCCTGCGCCTGGTAGATCGCGTTGATCGGGCCGAGACCCATCGACACGGTCGGGAACTGCCAGAAGTCGGGCATCAGGCGGGGGTGCGGGTAGCTCGACAGCCCGCCGGTGAAGTGCGACTTCTCCTGGCGGAATCCGTCGAGCTGGTCGGTCGACAGGCGTCCTTCGAGGAAGGCGCGGGCGTACATGCCGGGGGAGGCGTGACCCTGGTAGAAGATCTGGTCGGCTCCGCCGGGCGCGTCGTGGCCGCGGAAGAAGTGGTTGTGTCCGACCTCATACAGAGCGGCGGATGACGCGTAGGTCGAGATATGGCCGCCGACACCGATGCCGGGGCGCTGCGCGCGGTGCACGGTGATCGCCGCGTTCCACCGGATCCAGGCGCGATAGCGGCGCTCGAGGTCTTCGTTGCCGGGGAACTCGGGCTCGTTCTCGGGTGCGATCGTGTTGAGGTAGTCCGTCGTCGGCACCATCGGCACGCCCAGGTGCAGCTCCTTGGAGCGCTTGAGAAGGCTGAGCATGATCTCGCGAGCACGCTGGTGTCCGTGAGCTTCGACGAGGGCGTCGAGTGATTCTTGCCACTCGGCGGTCTCCTCAGGGTCTCCGTCGATGTTGTTCACCGAGTATGGATCCTGGTCGTTAACCGTCACCGTTGACCTCTTCCTGGGTTGAGTCAGATCGTGCGAGCCGCCGTCGAGCAAGGATTACGCTGCCGGTTTTGTAGGACTACGCCAGAACATTCTATGCATCGCGAGAGGTTCTGGCTGGCACCCGCGATCGCGTCAATCTGCGCATTCGGCTGCAGCGAGCGTAGGATAACGAATCGTGTTTGCTCGACGTTGTTAGCCGGGCACGAAAGGACGCAATCATGGCTCTGGAGAATGACACCCAGGCACCCGACTTCGAATTAGCCAACCAATTCGGCGAGCACGTTCGCCTCGGCGAATTCAAGGGAAAGAAACCGGTAGCGCTGGTCTTCTTCCCTCTCGCCTTCTCATCGACCTGCACGAGCGAACTCTGCGGACTGAGCGAGAATCTCGCCATGTTCAAGAGCAACGGCGTCGAGCTGATCGGCATCTCCGCCGACTCGAAGGCGACGCTGCGCGCGTTCGCCGAGGCCGAGGGCTACGACTTCACGCTGCTCGCCGACTTCTGGCCGCACGGTGCCGTCGCCAAGGAGTACGGCGTGTTCCTCGAGGAGAAGGGCTACGCCAACCGCGCGACCTTCCTCATCGACATCAACGGCATCATCCGCGCGAGTTTCATCACCGCACCGGGCGAGCCGCGGTCGATCGAGGAGTACCGCGCCGCCCTCGAGGAGATCGTGCCGGTTCCGGTCCACGCCTGACACCGGCGACTGATACACCGGCCCCGAGTCATCCGGCCTGATTGAATGGGCGTATGACCGACCACCTCGGCGACCTCGCGGCATTCATCGCCGCCTCGCCCTCCTCGTTCCACGCCGCGCACGAAGCGGCCCGCCGTCTCGAGGCCGCCGGCTTCGCCCGCTTGGACGAGACGCACGAGTGGCCCGACGGCCCCGGTCGCCGTTTCGTCGTGCGCGACGGCGCGGTCATCGCGTGGGTGCAGCCCGAGGGCGCGGTCGGGCATACCCCGTTCCGCATCGTCGGAACCCACACCGACTCGCCCGGCTTAAAGCTCAAGCCGAAACCGAGCACCGCGGTCCACGGCTTCCTGCAGGCGGGGGTCGAGGTCTACGGCGGGCCGCTCTACAACTCGTGGCTCGACCGCGAGCTCGAGTTCGCCGGACGCCTGGTCACGACGGACGGCGCCGAACATCTCGTGCGCACCGGACCCTTCCTGCGCATCCCGCAGCTCGCCGTGCACCTCGACCGCGGGGTGAACGAGGGCCTGCGCCTCGACCCGCAGCAGCACCTCAACCCGGTGTACGGGCTGGGCGACCGGTCGACCGGTGATGTCGTGGGGCACCTTGCCGGGTTGGCCGGCATCCGGGGGGCGGATGTCGCGGGGTACGACATCTCCGTCGCGGACACCGCGCCCGGGGCCGTCTTCGGCCTCGACGGGGCGTTCTTCGCGGCCGGACGCATGGACAACCTGGTCTCCGTGCACGCCGGACTCGCGGCCATCACCGCCGCGCCGCTCGCGGCCGGTCACGTGTCGGTGTTCGCCGCGTTCGACCACGAAGAGGTGGGATCGGAGACTCGTTCCGGTGCCGCCGGCCCGTTCCTGGGCGATGTGCTCGCCCGCATCGGCGACGGCCTCGGTGCCACCGAGTCGCAGAAGCTGCGGGCCTTCGCGGCCTCGTGGTGCTTCTCGGCCGATGCCGGACACTCGGTGCACCCCAACTACGCCGAGCGTCACGACCCGGCGAACCGGCCGGTGATGGGCCGCGGCCCGATGCTCAAGATCAACGCCAAGCAGCGCTACGCCACCGACGCGCACGGCGCCGCCGAGTGGGCCCGCGCCTGTGCCGCGGCGGGCGTCGCGTACCAGGAGTTCGTCTCGAACAACGCCGTGCCCTGCGGCTCGACGATCGGCCCGCTGACCGCCACGCGGCTCGGCATCCGCACGGTCGACGTCGGAATCCCGCTGCTGTCGATGCACTCCGCGCGGGAGCTGTGCGCGGTGGGCGACCCCGCCGACCTGGCCGCCGTGCTCACCGCGTTCCAGCAGGCCTAGCCGAGGCCTGCCGGCCGGGCTCGCACCGCGCCGCCGCCGCAACTCAGGCAGGATCTCGGATGCGACGGGGCGCGGTCGTGCGGATCCCCGGAAACCCGGCCACGAGCATCCGCCCACCGGTTTTTCTGCCTGAATTGCGCTCGGAGTGACCGCCCGCTGGCCAGCCGCCCGCCCGCCGACCGCCGGCCCGCCGCAGCTAGCCGAGCAGCGACACCGCTCGAGCGATGACGAGCGCCAGGATCACGAAGCCGGCGAACGACTCGATCAGCATCAGGAGTTTCGCCCGGTGCGAGAGCGGCATGGCGTCGGTCGGGCTGAACGCCATCGAGTTCGACGCCGAGAAGTACAGGTAGTCGACGTAGCTCGCGGTCCAGTCCGAGGTGTTCGACGACCGCACGGCGACCTCCCGCACGGCGTCGTGGTCTTCGTCTTGCGGGAAGCGGAAGTCGGCCTGCGGCAGGTCCGATCGCTTCGCCTGGGTGCGGGTGACGGGGCCCCCGCGGTCCATCTCCCAGTAGATGAGGGCGAACACGATCACGTTGGTGATCCACACCTGGGCGGCGGCGAGCAGCAGCCCTGGCCCGTCGCTCTTGTCGGCGTGTACGAGCTCGTAGACGAGCTGCACGAGCGCGACCAGGTTGGCCGCTCCGAGAAACAGCACCTGGCCGACCGACAGCCGACGCGACCACTTCGTCTGCCGGTGGAAACGCAGGGGGTTCACGGCGATCAACGGGATGAACATCAGCGCGGCGATCGCCACCGCCGTGTAACGCAGCTCGGGCAGGAAACTGCTCGGCAGCAGGGCGTACAACACGATGGCGACGAGGAGAGCCGCCACCGCCGGCCAACGGTGTTCGGCGCGCGCTGCGCGCTCAGGGGTGGTGCTCACGGGCCCGAGTGTATGTCGTACTATGGAGACTCGTTGTTTCGCCTCGCGCGGATTGACGGGCCTTTAGCTCAGTTGGTAGAGCGCCACGTTTACACCGTGGATGTCATCGGTTCGAGCCCGGTAGGGCCCACAGTGAAAGCCCCCGCTCAGGCGGGGGCTTTCGTGTTTCCGCAAGTGTCTGGCCGCGGGTTGCGCCGACAGGCATCCGGTGATGGTGTGGAAGCAGCCGTCATTCATCGGCAGGAACAGGAGCGCACCATGAGCGATGCAACCAGCGGCCGCGTGGAAGAGAACGACGACGTCTTCACCGACCCCGCGATCGACAAGCAGACCGTGACGAACGACGCGGTGGCGGGCGAGACCGTGATCGACACCGGACACTACGCGGGTGCTACCGGGTCCGAGCCGCTCGAGGCCGAGCCCGACCTCCACGAGGGCACGATCGACCCCGATTCGATCGACCTGCGCGACGAGGAGTAGCCCCCTAGCCCACATGGCCCCCGGATAACCGGGGGCCTTTTTCGTGCCCCACCGGCCACCCCAAGAAGTCCCGTCGCGTTCAGTTCTCCGTAACGACTCCGTCAGCGCGCACAACTTCGCGTCCGTAGTCTCCCTCTCGGCCCGCACATCGAGCGTGCCCCGAGACCAACGAGATTGCGGATGCGAACCACTACCCGAAGACTGCGAAACCTGGCCGTGATCACCGGCGCATTCGCTCTGATGCTCACCCTGTCCACCACCGTTCCGGCTCCGGCGGCGATAGCCGTACCAGAGCCCGCGGGCCTCGGCGCACCCGAGCGCTTCCTGATCGAGAACCTGCACGCGGCGGGCAAGGTCCTCGAGATCGGCAACGAGCGCGCCCAGAAGACCGGCGTCACCCCCGACTCGATCGCGGCGGCCGCGATCTTCGCGCGTGCGACGGTTCCCGCCACTCTCTCGGCGCAGGCCATCACCGCGTATCCCGTGCTCGGACTGACGGCCACCTACGTGTTCGTCAACCAGGACGGCGAGGTTCTCGTGCGCGACGCGAACGACAGCCCGAACTTCCGCTCCCTCAGCGTGTCGACGGCGGGGGTCGCCGCCGAGGCGCAGAACCCCTACGCCCAGTGGACCGCGGTCGACGCCGGCGCCGGTGCCGTCTACCTGCAGAACGTGCAGAAAGACCCGAACGGCCGCTCGGCCGCGCTCGACATGTACGACTGGAAGACCGACGACGGTTCGCAGATCCAGACCTACGACGCGGGAACGGCCGCGGTGCAGAAATGGATGCTGCGCTCGCTCACCCCCGAGGTGCCGGTCTTCTCCGGCCGCACCGAGACCGGCGCGGCCCCGACACCTCCGTCGTCGCGCACCGCCCGGTACAGCTGGGGCGCCACGGTCGCCGTCACGCCCATCACCTGGATCATGCCCGACGCGTCGGTGTGGAACACCGACGGCACCGTGACGATCACGGGAACCGGCACGGGCTACTTCGGCGAAGCTGTGCCGGTAGCCGCCGAGTACCTGGTCGGCTCCCTCGGCGACGCCGTCGACGTGGCGATCAGCGGGCACGCGGGAATCACGATCAAGCAACTGCGCATGCTCGAACCCGCGCGCGTGCAGCGCATGATCTCCGGCTCGGCGAACACGGTCTCCGCTCCCGTCACCTGGGACTGGGCCGGCATCACCGACGACACCACCGCAGTGGCGGGCACCTTCACCGTGCCGGCCACCGCCGAGACGGGCTTCACCGCCCGACTCGTCGTCACCATCGTCGCGACCGCGAAGGTCAACATCGCCCGGGGCGCCGGTGTGCACTTCGGTGCCTTCTTCGGCGAGGGCAAGGCCCTCAACGACGGCAACCGCGATCGCGCGGGCTTCTCCGACTGGAGGAGCGGTGGCGCACCCAACCGGGTGGTTTCCAACAAGGTGATGTACTTCTTCGACCAGCCCCGGCAGATCACCGGTGCCGCCGTCTACGACCGCGGTACCGACGCGAAGCTGAACGTGGGCACCGCAACGGTGCAGTACCGCAACCTGACCGGTGGCTGGGTCGACCTGCCCGCGACGAACGTCGTCTGGCCGTACGTCAACACCACGCCGAAGCTCGAGCTGACGGTCGACAGCACACCCGTGCTCGCCACCGGCGCGCGCGTCGTGTTCGCCGTCAAGTCGACGGCCACCTGGATGTCTCTCTCCGAGTTCGAGGTCTACGGCCCCGACTTCGCCCCGGCCCGCTGATCGCGGACGGTAGACCCCTCATGTCTCGCGCCACATCGCTTACAAGGAACCCAATGACCTCGCACCCACGCCGACGCGCCCTGCGTCGCGCACTCGCCGCCTCGATCAGTACCGCCGTCGCCCTCGGCATGGCGACGGCGGGTGTCGGCATCGCCTCGGCGGCAACACCCGATGCGCCCGTCGACGACCAGCGCTCGAGCTTCGTCCTGCCCGTCATCCCCGACACCCAGTTCTACTCGCGCTACAGCGCCTCGCAGTTCTACCCCAAGTACGGAACCAACCCGTTCGAGGTGCAAGCCAAGTGGATCGTCGACAACCAGGATGAGTTGAACGTGCCGTTCGCGGTTCACGTGGGCGACGTCGTCGACCAGCAGGGCGTCACGGGGGAGTGGGAGGCCGCCGACAAGGCGATGGACATGCTCACCGCGGGCAACGTCCCGTACTCGGTGATCCCGGGCAACCACGACGTATCCGACATGAACGCCCGTTCCTCCACCGGCATCTCGGCCAACTACCGCGCGCGCTTCGGCGCCTCGGCCATGGCCGCACAGGCGTCGAAGACCGGCAGCACCCTGCTCGGCACCTTCCAGGACGGCCTGTCGTCTGCCTACCTGTTCGAGGCCGAGGGACACACCTGGATGTCGCTCGCCCTAGCCTGGAACGCGTCCGACGACACGTTCGCCTGGGCCCAGGGCATCCTGAACCAGCACAAGAACGTGCCCGTCGTGCTGTCCTCGCACGCTATCATCAACATCGCGGAAGACCAGGCATCGCCGGCTCCGTGGTGGTGGGGCGACCTGCTCTGGGACACGCTCATCCGCAAGAACGACCAGATCATGCTCACCGTCAACGGCCACTTCCACGGCTCGACGCAGCAGACCCGCACGAACGACTTCGGTCACCCCGTGCACCAGATCCTCACCGACTACCAGATGGCCGCCGACGGCGGAAACGGCATCATGACGCTGTTCGAGTTCGACCTCACCAACCAGAGGATCGACGTCGAATCGGTTTCGCCCTGGGTGACCGTGAAGGACGCCGACTCGCTCGCCTCGTCGGACACCCCCGTGCTGACGGGCCCCAACCAGTCGTTCAGCTTCGCCTTCGACTTCAACGGTCGATTCGGCTGGAAGACGGATGCCGCGCAGGAGGACAACGCGGACCTCTCGGAGAGCGCCAAGAAGATCGTGTCGAAGGGCTGGGTCGGTAACGGAGGCGGCGACACGCTCGCGGCCGCGGGCGCACCGTCCGACTACGTGAAGGTCGACGGCACCGTGGCGCACTGGCGCTTCGGCGAGGTCGCGGCCGGTGTGGTCGACGAATCGACGGTCATCCCCGACATCGCCGGTGCCAGCCCGATGTACCGCAACGCGATCGGCACGACCGACTCGCCCGAAAAGCTCGAAGACGTCAACGTGACACACCTCAACGCGGCGCACTACTCCGCCGACGCGGGCGCGGTCTGCTTCACCGACGCGACGCGCAACACGACCGGGCCCGACCGCCTGTCGTACATCACGACCGAGTACGGCGCCCCGGCGACGTTCGCCGATCTCAACGCCGACGACGGCTACACCGTGGAGACGTTCCTGCAGCTCGACGCGAACTGGACCGAGACCGCGAACCGCTGGAGCGCTGCCCTGACCCGCGGCGGCTCGCGCGAGTGGGCCGGCATCAACGACAGCTCCGACGCCGGAGCCGGCGTCTCCTGGTTGGGCATCTCCAACCTGCGCGAGTACCAGTACTCGGCGGCTACGTCCGATTCGGGCGAGAGCTACACCCTGTGGTCGGGCGAGATCATGCAGAGCGCCTGGCACCACGTCGCGATCGTCAACAACCCGGTCGCCGACACCGCGATCATGTACGTCGACGGTGTGCCGGTGCTGCGCAACGCCTCGAAGGTCGGCGGAATGATGGCATCCGACTTCATGCCGTGGATCATCGGCGCCTCCACCTGGAACTCCGAGGTCGAACACGGCTGGAACGGCTGTGTCGGCGAGACGCGCATCGTCGACCACGCCCTCACCTCGAACCAGTTCCTCTACAACCGCCTCGACATCGACGCCACCGGGCCGAACTTCTCGGTGACCACCGACCTCGGCACCGTCTACCCGTCCGACGCCAGCGTCGCGACGTTCGGCGGCACGGGACTCGCGGGCGCCTCGGTGCGCGTCGAACGCGAT
Organism: Conyzicola sp.; assembly: GCF_046714715.1. Taxonomy (GTDB): domain Bacteria; phylum Actinomycetota; class Actinomycetes; order Actinomycetales; family Microbacteriaceae; genus Conyzicola. Next base: position 23,291 of record NZ_JBKKAD010000135.1, read on the forward strand.
GGAACGATTGTCGGCAAGGCGGATGTCGCGGCCAACGGTTCCTGGACGGTGCGCCTCGACGCGCCCCTCACCGGCTCGGGTTCGTACGACCTGACCTTCGTCCAGTCCATCGGAACCCGCGACGGCGCCGCCCGCCAGGCCGTGCTCGTGATCGGCGAGAGCAGCGCCTGGACCCCGTCCGACGCCGACCTCCTGGCCAGCCTCGAGGGCGACGTCACCGTTACGCCGAACCCGTTCCGAGCGGGCGACACGCTGACGATCACCGTGCCCACGGGACACGAGGGCGAGACGGGCTACCTCTTCGCCTTCTCCATCCCGACCGCTCTCGGCGCCGCGAGGATCGGCGCCGACTCCACGGTGCGGGTCGTCACCCCCTCGAGCCTCCCCGTGGGCGAGCACCGCATCGCGGCTTATTCGGCGACGGGTGTGCTGCTCGGCTGGCAGCGGGTCACCGTCGCGGCGGCCGTCGGCGCGGACCCGGTGATCGTTCCGATCGGTGGCCCGATCGGTCCGATTGTCGGCGCTCCCGGCACCCCGGGAGCCGCACCGGCCGGCACCAACGGCACCACGCCCGCCGGTATATCACCGGCGGCCGCTTCGCCGTCGGCGGCGACCGGCGTGCTCGCCTACACGGGTGTGTCGATCTTCGGCACGCTGCTCGTCGCCGCGGCCGCTCTCATCGCCGGTGGGATCCTGCGCAGTCGCCAGTCGCGCCGGGTGCAGTAACTTTCACGCGGGGCCCTACAGTGACGGGGTGGGTAATTCTCGGGCCGTGACCGCCGGCGCTCTGGCGCTCGTCGCCGCCTCCGTGCTCTGGGGCACCACAGGCACCGCCGCGAGCTTCCTGCCCGACAACGTGAGCCCGCTCGCTATCGGGGCGAGCACCATGGCGCTCGGCGGCATCCTGCTGTTCGCCGTCTCGGCCAGGTCTGCCGTCGCCGCACTGCGCGACGGGTGCGCGCGGCGCTGGTTGGCGATCGGAGCCGTCGGAGTCTTCGTCTACCCCCTCGCGTTCTACAGCGCGATGGATGCGTCGGGCGTCGCGATCGGAAACGTCGTGGCTCTCGGCTCGGGTCCGGTCTTCGCGGCCATCTTCGAGTGGATCTGGGAGCGTCGCGGGCTCTCCGCCCGCTGGCTGGTGGCGACGGCGGTCGCTGTCGTGGGCATCGTCCTGGTGAGCTTCGGGCGACCGACGGATGACACGGCGGGAGGTTCCGGCGTCGGCGCGGGCGTGCTGCTCGGCCTGCTCGCCGGTGCGGCCTACGCGCTCTACACCTACGCCTCGAGTCGTGCGATCGCGGTCGGGCACGACGGCCGCAGCGTCATGGGCGGCATGTTCGGCCTCGGCGCCGTCGCGCTGCTTCCCGTGCTGCTCGCGCTCGGCGCTCCGCTGCTGCAGTCCGCGCAGAGCGTCGGCATCGCCGCCTACCTCGCGATCGGACCGATGTTCGTCGCCTACCTGCTCTTCGGCTACGGGCTCACTCACCTGCGCAGCAGCATGGCGACGACGGTGACCCTCATAGAGCCTCTGGTCGCCACTCTGCTCGCCGTGATCGTGGTGGGGGAGCGGCTGCAACTCGTCGGCTGGGTCGGGCTCACGCTGATCCTGGCGGGGGTAACCGTGCTGATTGCGGCTCGGCAACCGCCGAAAACTCGCAGGGCGTTCTAAGATTTCGGCATGAACAGCACGGGCGATCCACGCGGCGACGATGTGAGCGGCGTCGATCCGTTCGATTCGTCGGCCGAAGACGAGTTCGCACCGCCCCGGATTCGCCGCTCGACCTACACGCCGCCGCCGCAGTACCGCGACACGGTCGCGCCGCCCGAAGCACCCGCCGAGCCCGTCACGCCAATGGTGCAGGCGCCGCCCGCGCGGGCCACGCCGGTCGAGTCCGCCCCCGTGCAGTCGGCTCCCGTGCAGTCGGCTCCCGAGCCGATTTCCGAACCGGTCGCCGAGGCGCCGCGCGAAGCGCCGCCGACCTGGGTGCTACCCGCGCCCCAGACGCCGGCACCCGAGGCACCCGAGATCCCCGCGCCACCGGCGGCGTGGACGCCCCCGGCTGTGGCACCGGCACCCGCGGCATCCGCGCCCGTCTCCGAGCCGCTCACGGCCGCCCCCGTCTGGAGCCCGCAGGCAGACCTGCCCGCCGACCCACCGGTAGAGCCGACAGCGCCCTACCGCGCTTGGACGCCTGAAACCCCGGTCGACGCCGACGCGTACTGGAACACGGCCCGCCCCGCCTCCTACTCACCCGAGAGGGTCGAGCCGCCCGTCGAGCCCCTTCCGCCGGCACCCGTCTGGTCGCTCGACACCGGGCTGCGTGAGGACGCGGAGCTGCCGAACACTCCACCGCCACCGCGCAACGATCCGTACCGCCCGTGGACGCCCGAGCCCTTCGCCGAGACCACCCCGCTGTGGAATGCCCTCTTCCCGGACGCCCCGCCGACGCCCGTCGGTACCGCGGTTCCCGCGCCCGCTCCGGAGGTTTCGGATGTCTCGGAGCCGCAGGTTCCCGCGCCCGAGTCACCCGCTCCCGCTTTCCCCGAGGATGCTGCCGCGGCCCTCGCCTCGCAGGCCCCGCCGGCGGGCCGGCCGTGGGTTCCGCAGCGCCGGTCACTTCCCGACGACGAGTTGCTGAGCGTGCTCGAGGCGACCGACAACAAGCCCGGCGGCACGCTGAGCGCGATGGACGCGCTCGAGAACGAGATGCGCCTGCGCGAGATCGAGGTGCAGGAGTACCGCGACTGGGAAGACTCGATGCTCGCGGTCGGTACGCCGGAGGCACTCGCCGCGGTGGCCCAGGTGCGACCGGAATTCAGCGCCATCGTGATCCCGGACGAACTCGTTCCGACCCAGGCAATCCCGATCCAGTACCCGGCCGCTCCCGAGCCGGTGCAACCCGAGCCGGTGCAACCCGAGCCCGTGCAACCCGAGCCCGTGCAACCCGAACCGCAGGTCGAACCCGACGACGAGGTGTCGCACGACATGCCCCAGTCGTGGTTCGACGCCCTGGTCAACCCGACGGAACCCGAGGTCGAGTTCGAGGCCGAACCCGAGGCCGAACCCGACAACCAGCCTGACGTCGTTCGCGACATCGTTCGTGAACCACCCGTGACGACTCCCGCCGTCGGCGCCGCTCCGGTCGCCCCGGTCGCGGTGCCCACCGGCTATCCCGTGCCCAAGTTCGACGCGCTCATCGCCGCCGACTCCGCGCCCGACGCCCCGCCCGGGTCGCCGCCCGAGACAGGCGCCGATGTCGCGCCGGAGGAGAAGCGAAAGCGCCCTTTTGGCGTCGCCGTCGCTGACGGCAGCCCCCAGGAACCCGCCGCCGCACAGGTCGGCGCCGTAGCGCCCTCCGCCGGACGCGTGTCGGTCTTCACCCTCGAGCAGTCGGGGGAACGACCGACGCCGCGCGAGCTGCGCACCGGGCACGCCGCTCGGCTGTTCTGGCTCTGGTTCGCCGCCAACTCCTCGGTCGTCAGCCTCGGCCTCGGCGCCATGGTGTTCTCGCTCGGAATGAGCCTGCGGCAGTCCATCGTCGCCACGCTCGCGGGTGTGGCCCTGTCGTTCATACCGCTCGGCCTCGGCACACTGGCCGGTAAGCGCAGCGGGCAGCCGACCGTCGTGGTCTCCCGGGCCGCGTTCGGCATCGTCGGCAACGTGCTGCCCGCGATCCTCGCTCTCGTGTCGCGGGTGTTCTGGGGCGCCGTGTTGCTCTGGCTCTTCGCGACATCCGTCTCAGCACTCATCGGCGACGGTAGGTCGACGGCCGGGCTCGTGGTCGTGTTCATCGTCGTCGGCGTGATGCTCGCGGTGGTCGTCGCCTTCCTCGGCTACTGGCTGCTCGCCCGCGTGCAGCTCGTCGTGAGCATCGTCTCGGCCGTGCTCATCGTCGGCTTCGTCGCCCTCACCTGGCAACGCGTCGACTTCACCGTCGCGCTGTCCGTCGCCGACGGGCCGTGGGTGCTCGTCGTCACCGGCGCGGTCGCCGTCTTCGCCTTCCTCGGCCTGGTCTGGGCCAACAGCGCCTCCGACCTCGCCCGCTACCAGCGTCCGGGGGCCTCTGCCGGCTCGAGCGGGTCGAACATGCTGTGGGCGGGATTCGGTACGACTCTGCCGAGCTTCGTGCTCGTGGCCTACGGTGCCCTGCTCGCGGCCTCCGACGGCGCGCTCGGGGCCGAGCTCGCCATCGACCCGGTGGGCGCGCTGACGGGCATCCTCCCGGGCTGGTACGCGGTGCCGCTCGTCGTGGCTACCGCCTTCGCGCTGCTCTCGGGCGTCGTGCTGTCGACCTATTCCGGAGCGTTCGCACTGCAGGGCGTCGGCCTGCGGGTCGAACGTCAGTGGGCCACCGTCGCCGTCGGCGGCATCCTCGCGGTCGTCGCCGTCGGCTTCACCCTGCTCGACCTGCGTCTCGACGACGTCTTCCGCGACGCCGCCACGACGATCGCGGTGCCGGTGGCCGCGTGGGCGGGCATATTCGCCGCCGACACCATGATCCGCAATCGCGCCTTCCACACCGAATCGCTGCTGCGCGCGGGCGGCGTCTACCCGAACGTCAACCGGGTCAACCTGCCCGCCCTCGTGGTGATCACCCTCATCGGCTGGGCGTTCACGTCGGCGACGGTCGCCGGGCTCGGCTGGCAGGGGTACGGTTTCGCGGTCGCCGGCGTCGACCTCGACGGCCCGCTGGCCGGCAGCGACCTCGGCGTGCTGGTCGCGCTCGTCCTCGGGATCGTCACGCCGCTCGCCACGGGAATCGGCACGATCCGACGTCAGGAAGCTGCAGCGCGCCAATTGGGCCGCGCGACGCCAAAGTAGAATCGACGCATGTCCCCCACACTCGCCGAGGTCAACGCGGTCGTCGAAACCCTCTGGCCGCTCTCCGGCGCCGAGTCGTGGGACGCACCCGGACTGCTCTCCGGCGACCCGACGCACCCCGTCACCTCGATCCACCTGGCGGTGGACGCCGTGGCCGACACCGTCGACGAGGCCGTCGCCGCGGGCGCCGACCTGCTGCTCGTGCATCACCCGCTGCTGTTGCGCGGCGTCACCTCGGTCGCCGAAGACCGGTACAAGGGCGCGCTGCTCGCGACCCTCATCCGTGCCGACTGCGCCCTTATCGCGGCCCACACCAACGCCGACGTCGTCGAGACCGGCACGTCGGCGGTCTTCGCCGAGAAGCTCGGCCTCCTCGACGCCACTCCGATCGTGCCCTCCCCGTCGAATCCCGCGCGCGGCCTCGGCCGCGTCGGCCATCTCGCCACCCCGACCACCCTCGGCACGCTCGCCCGCGAACTCGGCGACATCCTGCCCGCGACGGCCAGCGGCATCCGGGTCTCCGGCGACTTCGACGCGACCGTCACGACCGTCGCCCTGTGCGGGGGAGCCGGCGACTCGCTGCTCTCCGAGCCAGCCGTGCTCGCGGCCGACGTGTACATCACGAGCGACCTGCGTCACCACCCGGCCTCCGAGGCCCGCGAGAACGCGCGAATCGGGTCGGGCCCGGCGCTCATCGACGTATCGCACTGGGCGAGCGAGTGGCTGTGGCTCGAGACCGCCGCCGCCCAGTTGCGCGAGAATCTTCCCGGCGTGACCGTGACGGTGAGCGACCTCCGCACCGATCCCTGGGATTTCGTTGTTATCCAGTAGACCCCCACGACCAAGCAAGAAAGCGGTGAAGGCCTCATGGCTCTGAAAGCCAGTCCAGACGCGCAGGCAAGACTGCTCGACCTCCAGGCCCTCGACACGAAGATCGCCCAGCTTACGCACCGGGCGAAGGGCCTTCCGCAGCACGCCGCCATCGCGAAGCTGCAGGCAGAGATCGATGCGCTGCGCATCGTGCTGCTCGAGCAGTCGGGCGCGCGCGAAGACGTGCTCACCGAGCTGGGACGCATCGAATCGGATGTCTCGCTCGTCACCGCGCGCATCGCACGCGACACAGAGCGGGCTCAGCACTCCACCTCGGCGAAAGACGCGCAGGCGTTCGAGCACGAGCTGTCCAACCTGGCCAAGCGCCAGTACGACCTCGAGGAGATCGAGCTGACCGTCATGGAACGGCTCGAGGAGCGCGAGAACGCCCTCGCGGCGACCGGCGCCGGCATCGAGTCTCTTCAGGCGCAGATCGACGCGATCGTCGTCGAGCGCGACGCCGAACTGGTCGGGCTGCAGGCCGACATCGTGGCGGCCAACGCCGACCGCGCGGCGATCGCCGGAACCGTGCCCGACGACCTGCTGGCCCTCTACGACAAGCAGCGCCTGCGCTACGGCGTGGGCGCATCGCACCTGCGCTTCGGCGTCTCTAGCGCGAGCGGCGTGAAGCTGCTCGAGAACGAGATGGCCGAAATCCGTGCGGCGGCGCCCGACGACGTCATCATGTGCGCCACCAGCGAGGCCATCCTGGTGCGCACGAAGGAATCCGGGCTCTGAGCCCACCGGTAGACTCGTCTACCGAATGGGTCGGCAAGACGGTCGCGTGGTCTGGCAACAGGCCCCGAGGAACGTCCGGGCTCCGCAGAGCAAGGCGGTGGGTAACACCCACCCGGGGTAACCCGCGAGACAGTGCAACAGAAAGCAGACCGCCCGCGGCGCAAGCCGAAGGTAAGGGTGAAACGGCGGTGTAAGAGACCACCAGCGGCCGGGGTGACCCGGTCGGCTATGTAAACCTCGCCAGGAGCAAGATCACACAGGAAGCGTTACGGGCTGCTCGTCCAGTTTCCGGGTAGATCGCTAGAGGCGTGCGGCAACGTACGTCGTAGATAGATGGCCGTCCAGCGCGCATCCTCGGATGCGCGTCAACAGAACCCGGCGTATCAGCCGGCCCATTCGCCCCACCGGTCTACAGCGGCTTCTTCATCTGGGTGGCGGTGACGGCGTAGCCGAGGGCGCTGTACAGGTCCTTGGCGACGGCGTTGTAGCCGAACACGTTGAGGCCGATCGCGGTGGCGCCGCGGTGCTTAACCGCGGCGTGCCCGAGCTCGAGCGCGCGTCGCGCGTACCCGCGTCGGCGGTGCGCCTCGTCGATCTCGATGTCGAACACCCACCACTCCGTGGCGCCGGAGGGCGAGGGCCCCCGCCAGAGATGACCGACGACCGTGTCATCCGCCCGCACGTCGAAGACGAGGTGGGTGTCGAGCGGCCGGTCGCCCGGGAAGTTCTCCTGCCGCGAATCGACCGCCTTCTGCGTGGCGACCTCCCGCGACTCTCCGGCGAGCATGCGCGACTCGATGTATCGCGCGTGGCGGGTCTCGATCCAGTCGGCGAGTCGGCTCTGGGCCATGGGATCGAGGCGAACTGTCATGCGGTCAGCCTAGGCGAGCGCTCACCGATCCCGCCGGTCGCCTAGGCGATGTCGTCGGCGTCGTTCTCGCCCTCGAGCAGCGCCTTCAGGGTGTGCAGGTCGGCGGCGATGGTCGCGGCGTCGTGCTCGAACTCGTCGTCGGTCTGGTCGTCGGAGCGGCGCAGGGTGAAGAGCACCTCGCTCGCGGTTCCGTGCTGGATGACGCGCATCGGGTTGTAGAAGGTCTCGCCGCTCGCGAGGGTGACCGTGTGATCGAGCACGCCCAGGTCGTTCGGCTCGGCGAAGCGAATGGTCAGCCGGCCCATCGGCGACTCGACGACCCACTCGTCGTCGATGAGCTCGATGCCGTCGCCGATTCCGCTCGCCCAGGTGGGGAGGTTCGTATGGTCGGAGGTGTAGTCGTACACCTCGTCGGGGGGTCGGTTGATGTCGACGGAGATGTGCCGTGATTCGGATGCCATGGGTCCAGTCTCGCTCGCGGCCCCCGGTTCGGTCTAGATTGGGCCCATGGATGGCACAGCCGCGGTCGATTCGTATATGGACTCTCTCGACCACCCGTTCGCCGCGGAGCTTCAGTCGGTACGGCAGTACATCCTGTCCGCGCACCCGAGCGTCTCTGAGCGCATCAAGTGGAAGTCGCCGAGTTTCCATGTAGGCAAGGACGACCTAGGCGCCTTCGAACTGCGACCGACCGCGTTCCTGCGCCTCATCCTCGTGTTCCCGCACGGACTGGTCGCCGACCCGACCGGCCTGATGTCGGGCACCTGGGCGGACCGCCGCGAACTACGGTTCACGAGCGCCGCGGATGTCACGGCCAAACGCTTCCCGCTGCAGCACGTCGTGCGCGACTGGGTGGCGCTGCTGCCCGAATCGCGCTGACGCGGGCTCAGGTCGTGCCGCGGCCCGCGAAGAGAGCGTGCAGCAACGGCGCAATCGACGCAATCATCAGCACGGTTCCGAGCCCGGCGTCACTCGTCTGCAGAACGGCGCCGGCGATGAGCAGGGCGCCGAACAGCAGCGCCGACACCAGCCGTCGCGCCGTGCGGTCGAGTCGGGCGACCTGACGTTCGAGACGGGGACTGTTGACCGACAGCGAGCCGTCTTCCAGCCGCGTGACGAGCCCGTCGAGCCGTCTCGGCAGCCGTAGGGTGACCGCCGCGATGTCGAGGGCCTGCCGCCCGAGGTCTTGCGCGATGTTTCCGCGCTCGTCGCGGATCAGCTGGGCGGCGTAGGGCTCGACCGAGTCCCAGAGGTTGAACGAGGGATCGAGCGCGCTCGCCACACCCGACGTCAGGGTCATCGCGCGGATGACGAGCAGGAAGTTCTCGGGAAGCTGGAACGGCAGCGAGCGCACGACCTCGCCGAACTGCGCCGCGAAGATACGGAACTCGCGCGGGTCGACCTCGGGTAGTTCGGCGAAACCCATGGCTCCGAACCGGGCGAAGAGCTCGGTCATGGCGCGTTCGAGTTCCACGGTGTCGGCCGTCGAGAGAAGCACGCCCGCGTCCTGCATGGCGGTGACCAGACCCTTGCCGTCGCGTGAGGCCGCCGCGATCAGCAGTTTGCGGAGCGAGCTGCGCGTCGTCGCCGGAACCTCGCCCATCATGCCGAAGTCGATGAACGTGAGCCTCCACCGGCGCCCGCCGGCGGCGTCGTCGGCGACCGGGGTGACGAAGATGTTGCCCGGGTGCGGATCGGCGTGGAAGAAGCCGTGGGTGAAGAGCTGGTCGAACATGACCTCGGCGAAGACCGGTGCCACCTCCGTGGGATCGATGCCCGCGGCTCGAAGGGCGTCCGCATCGGTGATCTTGATCGCGGTCACGTCTTCGAGGGTCAGCACGCGCCGGGTGGTCCGTTCCCAGACGACGGCGGGCACCGTCACCCGGTCGTCGTCGGAGAAGATCTCGGAGAATCTCTCCAGACTGGATGCCTCGTGCAGATAGTCGATCTCTTCGAGGCTCGTCTGTGCGAACTCCTCGACGAGCGCGGGCGCGTCGACGCGGTCGGAGACGAGCCGCACGTGGCTGAGCCAGCCGCCGACCTTGCGCAGCGCCGCGAGGTCGACGTCGACGATCACGTCGATGCCCGGGCGCTGAACCTTGACCACCACGGCGTCGAGCCCGGTGTCCGCGGCGTCGATCGGGCCGAGGCGAGCCCGATGCGCCTGACCTAGAGACGCGGCCGCGACCGGGGTCTCGACCACGGCCGTGAAGACGCGGTCGAGCGGTGCGCCCAGCTCGGTTTCGGCGAACGCGCGGATCGCCGTGAAGGGCACCGGCGGCACCTCATCCTGGAGGCCCTCGAGTTCCTTGGTGATCTCGGGCGGAAGCACGTCGAGCCTCGACGACATGTACTGCCCGACCTTGATCATGAGCCCGCCGAGATCGACCGCCAACACGTGGAAACTCCGCGCGAACCGTCGCATCCTGGACGCGCGGGTGCGTTCGGCGACCTTCCGCAGCCCGATCCGCGGCAGGAACAGCTCGAACCACCAGGTCACCGCGAGGTACCAGGAGGCAAAGCGCAGAATGCGACGGTACCGCGCGCGTCCTTCCGGGGCGATATGCACCGGTGTTCTCCGCTGCTGTGGAACCGATGTCACCCGCGTCAGTCCTGGGCGAGAATCGAATACAGCCGGCGGCGGGCGTCGTCGAGCACGGCGACGGCCTGCGTGACCTGTTCTGCTGATCCCGTGCGGCTGACCTGCGCCGCGGCCTGCGCGAGTTCGACCCCGGCCTTGGGAAGCGCGGCGAAGCGGTTGCTCTGGGCGGAGTCCGTGGTGTCCCACGGAGAACCGCTCTCGTCTCCCGCGACGGCGCGACCGGCCTCGGTCAGCGAATAGATCTTGCGGCCGTTGGATTCCTCGGCGCTGATCAGGCCCTCGTCGGCGAGCAACTGCAGGGTCGGGTAGACCGAACCGGCGCTGGGCTTCCAGCTTCCTCCGCTGCGCTCTTCGATCTCGCGGATGATCTCGTAGCCGTGTCGCGGCTTCTCGGCGAGGAGAGCGAGCACCGCGGTGCGCACCTCGCCGCGGCCCACGCGCGTGCCCGCGCGCTTCTCGAACTTTTCGCGCAGCTGCTCCATCGCCTGCCACACACCATCGAAGTTGCCGGCGCCGAATGCGCCCGTTGAGGTAGCCATCATGTTCTCCTAGTCGGTCGTGAACGATATAGGACGATAGCCCTAACGATATACCTCGGCGCTATGTTTCGCCCGGTGTGAATCGGTAGCCCATGCCGGCCTCGGTGAGCAGGAAGCGCGGTTTCGACGGCTCTGCCTCGAGCTTCTTGCGCAGTTGCGCCAGGTACAGCCTCAGGTAGCCGGTGTCGGTCGTGTACTGCGGACCCCACACTTCGGTGAGCAGCGTCTCGCGGCTCACCAACCGGTGCGGATTCCGCACCAGCACCTCGAGCAGCCGCCACTCCGTGGGGGTGAGGCGCACGGGCGCTCCCGCACGGCTGACCAGATGGGTGGACAGGTCGACGGTCACGTCGCCGAAGGTGACGACCGGTTCATCCGTCGCTGTCGGCGTGCGCCGACCCAGGGCGCGGATGCGCGCGAGCAGCTCGTCGGCCGCGAACGGCTTGGTGACATAGTCGTCCGCCCCGGCGTCGAGCGCCTCGACCTTGTCGAGCGAGTCGCTGCGGCCCGACACGACGAGGATCGGCACGGTCGACCAGCCCCGCACACCCTCGATCACCTCGATGCCGGTGAGACCGGGCATGCCGAGGTCGAGCACGATGATGTCGGGATGCCCGTCGGCGGCGAGCCGCAGCGCCTCCCGACCGTCGCTCGCGGTCAGCACGTCGTAGCCCCGCGCCGACAGGGTGATGCGCAGCGCGCGCAGGATCTGGGCGTCGTCGTCGGCGATCAGAATCTTCACGAGGCATCCGTTGTCGAGAGGGGGAGGGCGACGACCATGGTGAGTCCTCCGCCGGGGGTGTCTTCGGGCTCGAGCGTACCGCCCATGGCCTCCACGAAGCCCTTCGCCAGCGCGAGGCCGAGTCCCACGCCGGTGGTGTTGTCGGTGTCGCCGAGCCGCTGGAACGGCACGAACACGTCGTCGCGGCGTTCGGCGGGGATGCCGGGACCGGCGTCGATCACGCGCAGCTCGACACGTTCGGCGAACTCGCTCGTCGCGATGACCGGCGCGACGCCCTCGGGCGAGAAGCGCAGCGCGTTGTCGAGCAGGTTCACGATCACCCGCTGCAGCAGAACCGGGTCGGCCGACACCGGGTGCAGGTCGGCCGTGAGTTCGAGCCGCACCTCGCCGGGCGAGGTGCCCAGTTCGTCGAGCGCGCCGAGCACGACCTCGTCGATTGCGATCGGCTCGACCGACACGCCCAGTACCCCGGCCTGCAGGCGCGACGCGTCCAGCAGTTTCGTCACGAGCGAGGCGAGCGCGCCGAGACTCTCCTCGGCGGTCTCCAGCAGGTCGGCGCGGTCGGGGGCGGAGAGTTCGACCTCGGTCGAGCGCAGGCTGGTGACCGCGGCGGTCGCGGCGGCGAGGGGGCGGCGCAGGTCGTGGCCCACGGCGGCGAGCAGCGCGGTGCGCAGCCGGTCGGCCTCCGCGATCGGCCGCATCCCCTCCGCCTCGGAGACGAGGGAACGCCGCTGCAGGGCCGACTCGATCTGAGAGAGGAACGCCTCGAGGATGCGCCTGTCGGACGCCGGCAGATCCGGGCCGCGCAGATACAGGTGGGCCGTTGCGCCGAGGGGCAGGTCGGTCTCCACGTCCTCGGGCGAAGCGAGGCCGGATTCGGTGGCAGTGTGGAGGGCGACGCCGTTGTCGTAGACGATCACGCTCGTCATACCGAATGCCTCGCGCATGCGCGTCACGAGCGCCTGAACCGCGTCCTGGCCCTGGAGCACGCTGCCGGCGACCGTCGCGAGGGTCTCCGACTCGGCGAGGGCGCGGGCCGCCGCGCGCGACCGGCGCGCGGCCTGGTCGACGACGATGCTGACGAGAACGGCCACGATGACGAACACGACGAGCGCCACGAGGTGCAGCGGGTCGTTCACGGTCATCGTGTACAGGGGCGAGACGAAGAAGAAGTCGAGCAGGAAGCCGGCGAGCAGCGCCGAGACGAGCGCCGGCCAGATGCCGCCCACGAGAGCGACGATGACCACGAACAGCTGGAACACGAGAACGTCGCTCGTGATCGACGCGTCCGTGCGCACGAGGCCGAGAAGATAGGTGACGACCGGCAGGCCGAGCAGCGCGAGCGCGAGTCCGCTGAACCGGCGCTTCGACGACAGGGCGCCGCCGACGCGGGGGAGGGCGCGGCGGCCCGCCGCGGCGTGCGACACGATGTGCACGTCGATGTCCCCGGCCTCCCGGATCACGGCAGCGCCGTTTCCGGATCCGCCGAGCAGGGTGCTGAACCAGCCGCGACGGCTGACACCGATCACCAGTTGGGTGGCGTTGACGCTGCGCGCGAACGCGACGAGCGCCTTGGAGATCTGCTCGCCGACGACCTGGTGGTAGCTGCCGCCGAGTGTCTCGACGAGTTGCCGTTGGGCGGAGAGCACGCCGGGGTTGATCTCGGCGAGGCCGTCGGTGGGGGTCACGTGCACGGCGAGCAACTGACCGCCGCTCGACCGGGCGGCGATGCGGGCGCCGCGGCGAAGCAGCGTCTCGCCCTCGGGACCGCCGGTCAGTGCGACGACGACCCGCTCGCGCGCCTCCCATTTGGAGTCGATGCCCTGCTCGGCGCGGTATTTCTGCAGCGCGCTGTCGACCTCGTCGGCGAGCCAGAGCAGCGCCAGTTCGCGCAGCGCGGTCAGGTTGCCCAGCCGGAAGTAGTTCGAGAGCGCGGCGTCCACCCGGGCCGCGGGGTAGACGAGTCCCTCGCCCAACCGGTCGCGCAACGACTGCGGCGCGAGGTCGACCAGCTCCACCTTGTCGGCGCCGCGAAGCACCGCGTCGGGGACGGACTCGCGCTGGGCCGCCCCGGTGATCTGCAGCACCACGTCGTTGAGGCTTTCGATGTGCTGCACGTTCACCGTCGACATCACGTTGATGCCGGCCGCGACAAGCTCCTCGACATCTTCCCAGCGCTTGTCATTTCGCGAACCTGGAGCGTTCGTGTGGGCCAGCTCGTCGACGAGCGCCCACGCGGGCCGGCGGGCCAGCACAGCGTCGAGATCCATCTCGGTGAGCGCCACCCCGCGGTGGTCGACCGTCGAGCGCGGTACTACCTCCAGGCCGTCGACGAGCGCCGCCGTGGCGGCTCGCCCGTGCGTCTCCACGACCGCGACGACGACATCGTTTCCCGCGGTGGCGAGGCGCCGTCCCTCCTCCAGCATGGCGTAGGTCTTGCCCACGCCGGGGGCGGCGCCGAGCAGTACGACGAGGCGACCGCGGCTCATGCCGGGTCTGCCGTGCGATTGGTCATTGAGGTCTCCACCCTGAATCTTAGACTCGACCATCCCATCGACCCCCGCCACGTCGAGCGTTCGTCCACGGCACCCCAGACGGCCAGCAGCTGAACCCTCGCCCGTTTCGCCCGTGTCGGAAATTCAGGACTTCCGGTTCAGCCCGCACGGCCAGCCCCCACCATCGCCCGGGATGCCGCTCGACTATCGACGCGGTCCCCTGAGTTTCCGAAACTGCCGGCCGCGAGCCACCCGGGCGACCACTCGCCATCGCCGGTTGCGCCGTCTGGGGCGCAAACGCGTCCCCGACTCCCCAATCGGCGCAACCCGTGGACTTCAGCCCGGCCCGCCCAGCCCGCCAACCCGCCCGTCGCTCACGTGTTGAACATTCAGGACTTCGGATGCGCCTCGCGCAGCCCGAGCCCGCCGTTCCGCGGGGACGCCGATCACCCCTCGACGCCGATTCCTGAATTTCCGAAATCCGCGGGGGTGGGAGTTCGTGGGGTGGGAAGCGACCGCCCGCCCGCGCGACTCTGCGAGCTACGCGATGCCCTCGGGCTTCTTCACGGCGAGTGCGGCCGCGCCGAGAATGCCGGCGTTGTTGCGCAGCTTCGCCGGCACGATCGGAGTGGTGAGGTTCAGCAGGGGGAGGAACTGCTCGTGGCTCTTCGATACTCCGCCGCCCACGATGAACAGGTCCGGGGAGAAGAGGAACTCGACCGTGGAGTAGTAGCGCTGCAGGCGCTTGGTGGCCCACTTCTCGTAGGTCAGGCGCGAGCGCTCCTTGGCGGCGTACGACGCGCGGGTCTCCGCGTCCTTGCCGCCGATCTCGAGGTGCCCGAGCTCCGAGTTGGGGATGAGCACCCCGTTGTAGATCATCGCCGAACCGATTCCGGTGCCGAGCGTGGTGAGGATGACCAGACCGTCGACGCCTTTCGCGGCCCCGAAGCGCACCTCGGCTACTCCGGCCGCATCCGCATCGTTGACGAAGGTGATGTCGCGACCGAGCGTCTTCTCGAACAGCACTTCGGCGTCGAGTCCGATCCACTTCTGCGACACGTTCGCGGCCGACATGGTCTTGCCGTTCTTCACGATCGCGGGGAAGCACACGCCGAGCGGCACGTCGGCCGCGACTCCGCCGAGGGCGTCGATGATCTCGACGACCGTGGCGAGGATGGCCTCGGGCTCGCCGCCCGTGGGCGTCGGCAGCTTCACCCGGTCGCTCAGGAGTTCGCCGCTGTCGATGTCGACTATGGCCCCCTTGATTCCGGTTCCACCAATGTCGATACCCAGCGCCGTTGTCATGATCCCAGCCTAGTTGAGCCGCGGGCTAGGGGAGTGTCAGCACCTCGGCGCCGCGCTCGGTGACGACGAGGGTGTGCTCGAACTGCGCCGTCCAGCTGCGGTCTTCGGTGACGACGGTCCAGCCGTCGGCCCACATCTCCCACGCGGGCGAACCGCCGAGGGTGAGCATCGGCTCGATCGTGAACACCATGTTCTCGACGATCTCGTCGGCGAACCGCGGAGCCGAGTCGTAGTGCGGGATGATCAGCCCGGA
>NZ_JBKKAD010000136.1:0-6760 GCF_046714715.1 Conyzicola sp.
GTCACACTCTTGCCCGACCCCGACTCGCCGACGATGCCGAGGCATTCGCCCGGCTCGATCTGGAAGGACAGTCCGGACACCGCGGGCAACGCCGCGCCGAAGCGGACGGTCAGATCGCGGACCTCGACGAGGGCGCTCACGAGGAACGGATCCGATCCTGCAGTCCGCGGCCGAGGAGGGTCGCGGCGACCGCGGTCAGCACGATGAACAGCCCCGGAAAGAAGGTCATCCACCAGAAGGACGTGACGTAGGTTCGCCCGGCGGAGAGCATCGCGCCCCACTCGGCGGCGGGCGGCACGGCGCCGAGACCGAGGTAGCTGAGTGACGAGGCCCAGACGATCGACTGGCCGATACCGAGGGTGGCGAGCACGAACAGCGATCCCGCCACGTTCGGCAGCACGTGGAGGGCGATGCGGGTCGGGCCGCCGCGCCCGAGCACGAGGGCGGCCTCGAGATACGGCGAGGTGCGCACCTGGATAACCCTGCTCCGGATGATCCGGGCATACCCCGGGGCGGTCGAGAGCCCCACGGCGATCGTCGAGGTCACCACGCCCGGGCCGTAGACCACGATGAACAGCAGCGCGAACAGCAGCCCCGGAAAGGCGAACAGCACCTCGAGCAGCCGGGTGGTGCCGAAGTCGAGCCAGCGCGGGCCGAACCCGGCGAGTAGCCCGAACACCACGGCCAGCCCGAGCCCGATCGCGGTAGCCGCGATGCCGATGAGCAGCGAGGCGCCCGTGCCGTGGACCACCCGCGTGTAGATGTCGCGCCCCGATTCATCCGTACCGAAAAAATGCGCAAGCGACGGCGGGCGGAACGCGTCGAGCGGCGCGATCGCGAGCGGGTCTCCCGGCGCGAGCAGGCCAGGGGCGAGCGCGGCGACCCCGAGGAAGACGATCACGGCCACGGCCGCGATCTCGCGCGCCCTCATGCTCGCCTCAACCGCGGGTCTACGACGCGGTCGGCCAGGTCGGTGAGGGTCGTGACGAGCATGTAGGCGAGGGCGACCACGAGCAGCACGCCGATCACGAGCGGCACGTCGCGGCTCTGCACGGCGTTGAGCAGGCTGCGCCCGAGGCCCTGGCGGGCGAAGATCGTCTCGACCACGACCGCGCCGCTGATGAGCGCGCCGAACGCCCAGCCGACCAGCCCGATCGCCGGGATGGCCGCGTGCCGCAGCGCGTGCCGCCAGAACACACCGCCGTCGCCCTCGCCGCGGGCCCGCGCCGACAGCACGAACGGCGAGTCCATCGCGTCGAGCAGCGCCTCGCGCATCACCTGGCCGAGGAACCCGGCGAGCGGTATCGCGAGCGTCAGCACCGGAAGTACGAGGCCGAGCGGTCCGGGCACGCTCACCGGCGGCAGCCAGCCGAGCGTCGTGGAGAACAGCAGGATGAGCGAGATGGCCAGCCAGAAGTGCGGCACGGCCGCGGCCACGATCTCGAGCAGCGAGCCGACGCCGGCACCGAGGCGGCCGCCGCGCGTGGCCCAGACGGCGAGCCCGAGGGCGATCGCCAGCGCGACGACGAGCGACAGCAGGGCGAGCAGCAGGGTGGGCCACAGGTTGGTGAGAATGACGGATGCCACGGGCTCCCGCAGCGCGTACGAGGTGCCCAGGTCGCCCGTCGCGAGGTGCCCGAGGTACACGAGGTACTGCGTGAACAACGGCTGGTCGAGACCGTAGTCGGCCCGCGCCTGCGCCAGGGCCTCGGCGCTCGCCTGCGAACCCGGACCGCCGAGGATCGCCTCGGCGGGGTCTCCGGGGATGAGCCGCAGCGCGAAGAAGGTGATCGTCGCCACGGCCCAGAGCACGAAGAGCACTCCGCCCAGCCGCAGCAAGGCCCACCGGATCAGGCGGCCGCCAGCCCCCGCGCGGGGCTGGGCGGCGACGAGATCGACGCTCAGCGATCCAGCCATGCGTCGTAGAGCGTGGGCGTCGACACGGTCGGCATGGCCCGCAGTCCCTTCACGTCGGAACGCAGCAGGTAGTGGTTCTGCTGGTCGTAGAGCGGCAGGATGTAGAACCCGCCGAGGATGATGTCCTGCGCCTGAGCATAGAGGTCGGCACGCTCGCTGTCGTCGGAGGTCTCGTTGGCACCGCGCAGCAGCGCGTCGAGCTCGGGATTCTTCACCTGCGAGTGGTTGGCGAAGTAGCCGCTCGGTGCCGGCACGGTGCCGTCGGAGTCGAACAGGATGCGCAACACGTCGGCGCCCACCTTCGTGTACGGCGCGCTCACCAGGTCGTAGTCGTTCTCGCCGAGCGCCCCGTACCAGCTGGAGAGGTCGAGCGGCTCGAGGTTCACCTTGAAGCCGGCCTCCTTGGCGGTCGACTGCAGCTGCTCGAAGAGCGACACCTCGGCAGGGATCGACTGGTTGGTGCTCACCGGGAAGTCGACCTCGAGGCGCTCGCCATTCTTTACCCGGTAGCCCTCGGCGTCGGTCTCGGTGTAGCCGGCCTCGTCGAGCAGGGCGGCGGCCGCCTCCTGGTCGTACTCGAACAGTTCGGGCTTCGAGATGCCGAACGACTCGACGCTCGACAGCGCCGAGTACGAGCGCTCCGCGGTGCCGAAGAACAGGCTCGCGACCGAGTCGTCGACGTTCGCCGAGCGGATGAACGCCTCACGCACGAGCGCGTCGTCGAACGGCGCCTTGCTCGAGTTGAGCTCGATGCGGTTGGAGGCGCCGGGGCGGGGGGCGTTGATCTCCTCGATGGCGTCTTCGCCCTCGGCCGCGACGATCGTGTCGGGCTGCACGTTGTCGATCACGTCGACCGTGCCGGACTGCAGCGCGGCGTACCGCGAGGCCGAGTCGGGCAGGAAGCGCCACTCGATGCTCTCGAGGTAGGCCGGGCCCTGGTGCGCGGCGTCGGCGGGAGGCGAGGTGTAGTCGTCGTTGCGCTCGAGGGTGATCGACTGCTGGCGGTCCCACGCGGTAACGACGAACGGGCCGGTGCCCACCGGGCTCTCGCAGTTCTCCTCGGCCGTGCGCTGCAGGGCGGTCGGCGACTCGATCGCGAGCCACGGCTGGCTGAGCGAATCGAGCAGACCGCTGTCGGGCTGGCTGAGGGTGATGCGTGCGGTCGTGTCATCCACCGCTTCGACTCCCGTCACGTTCTGCAGCGCGAGGTATCCCGTCGACGACCCCGTCTCGGGGTTCTGCAGGTGGGCGACGTTGGCCGCGACGGCCTCTGAGGTGAGGGGGGTGCCGTCGGTGAAGGTCACGTCGTCGCGCAGCGTGAACTCCCAGCTGAGACCGTCGTCGGCCTCGCTCCACTCGGTCGCCAGCCACGGGATGATCTCGCCGTCGGCGTCCTTCGAGACGAGCGACTCGAGGTACTGCGTCGCGACGAGGGCCTGCGGGTAGTTTCCGCCGACGTGGGGGTCGAGGCAGGTCGGCTCGGCGTCGCCCGTGGCGTAGACGAGAGTGCCGCCCGACACGGGCTCGGTGTTGGCGGGGGCGGTCGATGTGCACCCCGCGATAAGCAGGATGACGGATGCCGCGGCAGCGAGGGAGGGTAAAGTGCGGTTCACGAGGGTCTTTCTCGGAGGGTTTCGAGGTGGGTAGCCTTGTTTCTGGACTCAGTACAGTATCTAATCACGGCGGGGAGCATCGTGCAGACCAGTGCAGGACAGCAGGCGAGCGTCGGACGCCCCAAGGTGTCGTCGAGACAGATGATCGAGGATGCCGCGGCGGAACTGTTCATCGAGAACACCTACGCCCGAACGACCATCGACCAGATCACCACGCGCGCCGGGGTCAGCCGGGCCACGTTCTTCAACTACTTCGGCGCAAAGAGCGACCTGCTCTGGTTCGAGGTCGACCGCGTGATCGACTCCCTGCGCGAGGCGTGCGCCGAGGCATCCGTCTCCGGCTCGCTCGACTCGGTGTGCGACGTGCTGCTCGCGCTCGCCGCGGACTTCGACGAACGCCGCGTTCCGCTCGCGCTCACGCAGGGCGAGGTGATGGGCGCTGCCGACGAGGTCGTGCAGTCGGGACTGCTGCGCATCGCCGCCCAGACCCGCATCTACGCGGCGTTCTTCGCGGCGCGCAGTGCCCGGCATCCCGACGACCTGCTCGTACGAACGAGCGCGAACGCCCTCGCCGGCGCGGTCTCGGCGGCGTGGATCACGTGGGCCCGCGCCGGAATCGGGCGCTCGCCGTTGCAGGGCTACCTGGCGGAGAGCGTCGATGTGGTGTTCCCCGGCATCCGGGCCGCGTTCGACGACGTCGGCCGGGGCAACGTCTACTAGCGCGACGTCTCCTAGAGCGACGCGTCGTCGGGCGTCGAGAGGGTGAGGATCGCCTCTTCGATGTGCTCGTTCTCTTCCAGCTCGCGTTCCAGCCGCCGCAACACGATCGCCACGTGCGTCTCGGTGTCGTCGCCGCGCAGGTCGACGGCGGCAACGAGGAACACCCGCTCGGGCCCGACGTACTCGAGGTGGATGTAGGTGACCCGGTCGACGGCCGGCCGCTCGAGCAGCAGGTCGACGACCGTGCGGTTCAGCTCGTCGCCCGCGCCCTGCCCGACCAGGAACCGGCGGTTGCGGTCGATGAGCACGACGGCGACGACGCCGAGCAGCACTCCGACGAGGATCGAGCCGATCGCGTCGAAGACGGGGGATCCCGTGATCTGGTGCAGCAGGATGCCGGCGAAGGCGATGACCAGTCCGACGAGCGCGGCGGCGTCCTCGGCGAACACCGCGCGCAGCGTCGGGTTGGAGGTGCCGAGCACGAACCGCAGGGTGGTCACGCGCCGCTGTTTCGCCCCGGCCCGCGACTGGCGCAGCGCCTGCGCGAACGAGACGCCCTCGAGCACGGCCGAGACGCCGAGAACGAGGTAGGCGATCCAGTAGTCGGTGGCGGGTTCGGGGTCTATGAGCTCTTGGATGCCGTGCCAAATCGACACGACGGCACCCGCGGTGAACAGGCCGAAGGCGGCGATCGTCGACCAGAAGTAGGCCTCGCGCCCGTACCCGAGCGGGTGGCGCTTGTCGGCGCGGCCGCTGCCACGGCGGTCGGCCACGAGCAGGAAGATCTCGTTGCCGACGTCGGCCCACGAGTGCGCGGCCTCCGCGGTCATCGAGGCCGAGCCGGTGAGGGCCGCCGCGAAAGACTTGCCGAGCGCGACGACGAGGTTGGCGAAGAACGCCAGCACAACGGTGAGGGAGACGTTCGCCATTGGTCAATGATGCACCCGTGCGGCGCGCCTGCCCGCCCGGTAGGATGGGGGAACAGACACCGATCCGGCCATCACCGGGGAGTCGCCGGAAGAACGGGCCTCGCGGCCTCGGTAGAACCGGCCGGGACTGGCCCGTCACAGCCAAAGAACAAGCGGTCGGCGCTCACACGCCGGCAAGCGGGGTGGTACCGCGCAGACTGCAAGGTCGGCGTCCTCGTTCAGATGACAGACCGATCTGGAGTGAGATGCCCTACCCACGCAACGCCCGTTCAGGAGCAGCCGACCCGACAGGAGCGGCAGCCAAGGCCGGCGTTCCCGCCTCGCCGAACTTCCCCGCCATCGAGGAGGGCATACTCGCCTACTGGGCGAGCGACGACACCTTCCTCGCCTCGGTCGAGCAGCGCGAGGGCGCCGACGAGTGGGTCTTCTACGACGGCCCGCCGTTCGCCAACGGCCTGCCGCACTACGGCCACCTGCTCACCGGGTACGCGAAAGACCTCTTCCCGCGTTTCCAGACGATGCGCGGCAAGCAGGTGCACCGCCGCTTCGGCTGGGACACCCACGGTCTGCCGGCCGAACTCGAGGCGATGCGCCAGCTCGGCATCACCGAGAAGAGCCAGATCGAAGAGATGGGCATCGCGGCCTTCAACGCGAAGGCCCGCGAGTCGGTGCTCAAGTACACCGACGAGTGGCAGCAGTACGTCACCCGCCAGGCACGCTGGGTCGACTTCGAGAACGACTACAAGACGCTCGACGTGACGTTCATGGAGAGCGTCATCTGGGCGTTCAAGCAGTTGCACACCAAGAACCTCGCCTACGAGGGCTTCCGCGTGCTGCCCTACTGCTGGCACGACGAGACCCCGCTCTCGAACCACGAGCTGCGCATGGACGACGACGTCTACAAGATGCGCCAGGACCAGACGGTCACCGTCACCTTCCCGCTCGTCGGGGCCAAGGCCGAGGTGCTCGGTCTCACCGGCGTCAAGGCGCTCGCCTGGACGACCACCCCGTGGACCCTCCCCACCAACATGGCGCTGGCCGTCGGGCCCGCCATCGACTACGCGGTATTGCCGAGCGGCCCGAACGGCGCCGCAGACCACGTGCCGGTCGGGGCGACGACCGTCGGCGGCGTGGTCGCCGGCGACATCCTCACCGTCGAGGGCGAGTCGCGCTACCTGCTCGCCGCCGACACCGTCGGCGCCTACTTCAAAGAGCTCGGATACGAGAGCGCGGATGCTGCGAAGGCCGCCGTATCCCGTACCGTGCTCGGCGCCGAGCTGAACGGCGTGAAGTACGACCGGCTCTGGGACTACTACGCCGACACCGACGAGTACGGCACCGAGAACGCCTGGCAGATCCTCGTTGCCGACTACGTCGCCACCGGCGAGGGCACGGGAATCGTTCACCAGGCGCCCGCCTACGGCGAAGACGACCAGCTGGTCTGTGCCGCGGCCGGCATCCCCGTCATCATCTCCGTCGACGACGGCGGCAAGTTCCTGCCGAACATCGAGGGTGTCGCCGGCCTGCAGGTCTTCGAGGCGAACAAGCCGCTCACGCAGCAGCTGCGCGCCGCGGGCCGCC
>NZ_JBKKAD010000137.1:0-31805 GCF_046714715.1 Conyzicola sp.
CCCCGGCCCCGCGCCCGCCCCGCGCCGCGATAGTGCACTTGCGCACAGTGTGGCCGCGCGAGCACCCGCCACAACTGCACTCTCGTGACCGCCACTAGCCCGCGGCCGCGACTAGCGGGTCTTCGCCGCCTCGCGGCCGGCGGCGCGCGCGCTGATCACACCGCTCAGGATGACGGCGCGCTTGCGGCTCGTGAAGCGCGTGATGCCGGCGGTGAGCGAGTTCATCCGGCCCGACAGCACGCTCGGGCGGCGGCCGCCGGCGTCGAGCACGCGGAACGCAGTCTGCACCACCTGCTCGGGAGTCTCGTAGTTTCCGTTGTAGGCGCCGCCCGCCAGCCCGTCGAAGAATTCCGTGCGGGTGAGCCCCGGGGAGAGGCACAGCACGCGCAGGCCCGTCTCCCGCGACTCGAACCAGAGCGCCTCGGTGAAGCTGAGCACGAAGGCTTTGCAGGCCGCGTAGACGGCCATACCCGGGCTCGGCGCGTAGGCGGCGAGGCTCGCGACGTTGACGAGGATGCCGGTTCCCGCCGAGCGCAGCGGCTCGATGAACGCCCGCGTGATGTCGACGAGGTTCGTGACATCCACATTGATCTCGTCGGTCAGGCGCTCCGGGTCTTCCTCGTGGAACGGGCCGTCAGTTCCGAATCCCGCGTTGTTCACGAGGCCCGTGATCGAGAGTCCGCGGGTGGCGATCTCGTCGGCGAGGGTGCGGCCCGCGCGGGGAGCGCTGAGGTCGAGAGCGATCGGGGTGACCCGGATGCCATGGGCCGATTCGAGTTCGGACGCGAGGGTCTGCAGGCGGTCGAGCCGCCGGGCTACGATCACGAGGTCGGAGCCGCGGCGGGCGAGTTCGGTGGCGAAGGCGGCGCCGATACCCGAGCTGGCGCCGGTGACGATGGTGGTCTGGTGGGCGAAGTCGATTTCTGTCATGTCTGCACTATACGCAGAGCCTTGCACCGGGTGCAAGGAGTTGCGTCGAGGGCAATTCCGCTACGCTGGGCACATGGCCGTTCCCACCCTTCGCGAGCGCACGCGTCGAGCCGTGCACGCGGAGATCACGGCTACCGCGATGCGCCTCTTCGCCGAGAACGGCTTCGACGCGACGACGGTCGACCAGATCGCGCGCGAGGCGGGCATCTCCCGTCGCTCGTTCTTCCACTACTTCGGCAGTAAAGAAGACCTCGTACTCGGCGACACCGTCGCGCTGGGTGAACGCGTTCGGGTCGCCCTCGAGGCGCGGCCGGCAGACGAGTCCGCGTGGACCGCCCTGCGCGGTGCGTTTATGGTGCTGCAGACCGACGGCCTGCCGAACGCCGACGAGTTGTCGCTCGCCCGGCTGTATCACGACGCTCCCTCGCTGCGGGCACGGCATCTCGAGAAGCACCTGCGCTGGCAAGAGCTGCTCGCGCCCGATGTGCAGCGTCGGCTGGGCCTGCCCGAGACGCCGCACCCGGACCCGCGCGCGCGAGCCCTCGTGGCCGCCGCCCTCGCGTGTCTCGACGCGGCCGTCGACGCCTGGTACGAGTCGGGCGGCACCCTCGACCCGGTGCGGCTCTTCGACGACGCGATCGCGACGATCCGCGCCTAGCGCGCGGCCGGGCGCACCTAGCCCGACAGCCCGGCGATCAGGTTGATCGTCGTGGCGAGCACGAACGAGCCGAACAGGAACGACAGCAGCGCGTGGCCCAGCGCCGCCCGGCGGATATCCGACCGGCCGATGTTCGTGTCCGACACCTGGTAGGTCATGCCGAGCGTGAAGGCGAGGTACGCGAAATCGGTGTAGCGCGGCGGTTCGTCCTGGTTGAACGAGATGCCTCCCGAGTTCGCGTAGTACAGCCGGGCGTACCGCAGCGCGTAGAGGGTGTGCAGCAGAATCCACGACAGGGCGACGCTCGCCACCGCGAGGGCGGCCCGCGCGACCTGCTCGGCGCCGTGCGCCATCGACGCCTGCACGAGCACGAACCCTACGGCGAACAGGCTGGCCACACTGATCATCAGGATGAGCACGTCGGTGACCGCGCGTTCGGGGTCTTCGCGGCTCGCGTGTTCGCGGGTGGCGGCGGCATCGAAGGTGCCGACGTGCAGCCACACCCGTGACGAGTAGGTGAGCGCGGCGGCCGCCCAGCCCACAGTCGGCGCGTACTCCCACCAGCCGGCCGCACCGGCGGCCAGGCCGGCGAGCACGCCGACGGCGAGCATCTCGGCGAAGCGGGCGGCGGTGACGTGACGACGGATCATGCTCTGATTACACCACTGGCGACGGCCCGCCTAGTGTTGAGGGGCAAAGAACCGACCTTCCCGGTGCCGGCGAAGGTCGAAAGCTTGCCCCACCGCTTTCGAGAGGCACACCCATGACTATCCGCGCCGCTGCAGACGGTTCCGCCCTCGGCAACCCCGGCCCGGCAGGATGGGCCTGGTACGTCGACGACTCGAGCTGGGCCGCCGGCGGCTGGAAGCACGCCACCAACAACCAGGGCGAGCTCATGGCGGTGCTGCAGTTCTTCCGCGCCACCGCGCACCTCGACGACGACCTGCTCATCCTCTGCGACAGCCAGTACGTGATCAACTGCGTCACCAAGTGGATGCCCGGCTGGAAGAAGAAGGGCTGGCGCAAAGCCGACGGCAAGCCCGTGATGAACGTCGAACTGCTCAAGGAGATCGACGCGGCCCTCGTGGGTCGCACCTACCGTTTCGAGTGGGTGAAGGGACACGCCAACCACCCGCTCAACGAGGCGGCCGATGCCCGCGCGAGGGCGGCATCCGAGGCGTTTATGCGCGGACGTCCCGTTCCCGCGGGGCCGGGCTTCACGCGCGAAGGCGATGCGGATGTCGCGGCTCCCGTCGTCTCGTGGACGCCCGACGCCGATGCGGCTCCCGCGTCAGCGCCGTCCCTGTTCGATTTCGACGAGCCCGCCGGGGGACCGGCGGAGTTCGTCGAGGTCACCGCCCGGCTCACCCCGGCACAGCACGAACGCCTGCTCGCCACCGCCTCCCGCAGGGGAGTCAGCGTCGAACAGGCGCTCGCCGAACTGCTCGGCTAGGTGCCTACGGGCAGGTGGTGCCGAGCTTGGCGAACCCCTCCTGCAATTCCGTCGATGCAGCAGTGACCGCAGCCTGGTCTACCGTCTCCGGGGCCTCGGCGAGGACTCTCACCTGTTCGCTGAAGCCATCGAGCGCCCCGACTATGTCGTCGACAGTAGCTCGTACATCCTCGTTCGTTACTTGCGACGCGGACTTTTCGAACGCATCACCGAGCGCTCCGACGGCGGCGGCTGCCTTGTCTGGGTCCGACTGTATGTCGCCAAGGCTGGCTTCTAGGTCTGCGTAGGTGGCTTCGACCCCGCTCTTCACTACCGAGCAGGCCTCTTCGGTGGTCTGGCTCGACTCGGCAGCGCCCGAATTGCCACCACCCGAGGAGCCCGACCCGGAGCCGGAGGTTTCTGCGTCGGATCCGCCGGTGGCGCAACCGGCGAGAAGCAGGCTCGCGAAGGCGAGGCCCGTGAGCGTGCTGGCGATGGTGCGGCGTGATGTGCGCAAGATTCTCCCCTGATTGGTTGTTCGACCAACCTATCGGCACGGGGCAGCTCCCCCAAACGGGGCACACGAAAAAGGGGAGGGGCGGGGCCTCGGCCCACCCCTCCCGACGGCGGCTACTCCGCGGAGATGCTCTCCTGCTTCTTGGCGGCGCCGCTCGCGGTGACCGAGATCTTGCGCGGGCGCGCCCGCTCGGTGACCGGGATCATGACGCTCAACACACCGTTGTCGTAGTTTGCGCTGATCTTCTCGCCGTCGATGCCCTCGCCGAGGGTGAACTGGCGCAGGAACGAGCCGCTCGGGCGCTCCTGGGCGAGCCACTTGACGCCCTCGTGGCCGCGCACGGTGCGCTCGGCACGGATGGTGAGCAGCTGGCCGTCTACGTCGACGTCGACGGTTCCCGGGTCGATGCCGGGAAGGTCGGCGTTGAGAATGTAGTGGTCGCCGTCGCGGTAGAGGTCGATCGGCATCAGCCGAGGCCCCTGCGTCGTGTCGAGCAGGTTGGCTGCGACTCGGTCGAGCTCGCGGAACGGATCGAAGAATACTGCCATCGTTGTCAACTCCCTAACGTCGGCCGCCGCTGGGGCGGCTGTAACTGTCGTTTAGAAGTTGAGTCGTGGTGACTCAACAACAGAAATATTAGCACTCGACCGCCGAGAGTGCCAAGACGATTCCACCGGAATTCTGCGACGACTCAGTACCCGGAGAAGTAGTCCGCAGAGACCTTCCTGACGCCGATCTTCTTCAGCGCGGCGCGGAGGTCGGCCACCATCCCGGGGGGACCCGAGACGAAGGCGCGACGTGCGGCCAGGTCGGGAACGGCCGCTCGCAGCAGGTCGGGTGTGATGCGTCCGACACCCGCCCAGACCCAGTTCTCGGGCAGATCGTCGGGGTGCTCGGGGCTTACCAGCACCACCGGCACCCGTGACTTCTCGAGCAGGTCGGCGTACCCGAGCTCGGCGTTGTCGCGCACGGCGTACACGACCACGACGTCGCGGTCGTGCCCGGCCTCGTGGTCGTGCGCGAGCTGACTGGCGAACGGGGTGATGCCGATCCCGCCGGCGAGCAGCACCACGGGCGTGGCCTTGTCGCGGGGCAGGAGGAAGTCGCCGCCGATGCCGGTCGCCATCACGCGCGCCCCCGGCTCGAGCGCGAGGAACGCACGCTTGAAACTCGACGGCCTGTCGGGAACGCTCAGCGCGACCGTCAGCGGGCCATCCGTCGTCGGAGCGGAGGAGATGCTGAAGATGCGCCGGCTGCCGCGGAAGTCGGCCCGGTGCGGCACGCTGAGTTCCAGATACTGCCCGGGGGTGAAGCGCACGGCCCCGGCGGGCTGGAACGAGAGTTCCCACGAGCTGGGAGTGAGCCTGCGTTTGCCCAGATAGGTGAGACGGATGCCGCGGCGCTGGCCGAAGGCGAAAGCGACGACGTTACCGACCAACAGGGCCAGCTCGGGGGTGTTGGTGATCGGGCCGAGACTGAACACGGTCGAGAACACGACGGCCACGACCGCCGCCACGGTGAGCTGCTGCCAGCGGCGCGGGGGCAGGGTCAGCGGCTCGCTGAGCATAAACCCCGCGAGGAAGACGATGGGGAACTGGGTGAAGGCCGAGACGACGGCGTCACCCACGTCCTGACCCGACGAGACGAGGCGCACCGTGACGAGCACGGCGGCGATGGTGACGAAGGTCAGGCCGACGGGGAGCCGGCGGGAGCGGTAGAGCACAAGAAGGGCGCCGATCGCGGTGAGCGGCAGCAGCAGGCCCGTGGCCACCCACCAGACGGCGAAGTTGAGCCCCAGCAGCGAGACGACGAAGGCGCCGATCGCTGCCGGGTTGAAGATGTGCCGCGCGCGGATGGCGAAGAGGTACTTCGACGCGCTCGCGATCGCTGCCGCCAGGGCGACACTCGACAGGTCGGACAGTGCGGTGCTGGGGTAGAACAGGAAGAACAGCAGGAAGCCGGTGATGAGCGACGACTCCGGGTGCGCCTTCGTGCGGAATACCAGTGCGAAGAGCCAACTCGACGCGAAGCTCGCGGCGACCGCGACGGCTCCCGTCGCGAGCAGGTCGGTGACCGGGAACGCGAGCTGGCCGACGAGCGAGAGCAGCACCGCGGCAGCGGCGACGACCATCAGGGCGATCAGCACGAGTCGGTACATGGTCACGCGGCCCGTGACCCTATCCAGCCAGCGTCTCATACGAAAAGTTCTCCATTCAGGTGGGTGGAACGTTCGATCCGTCCGGTGGCGAACACGCGCACGAAATCGAAGTCGAAGGTCTGCGCGAGCCGGGCCGGCTCGGCGAGGAAGAGCGCGGTGGCGAGGCCGTCCGCCTCGAGGCCGGTCTTCGCCATGGCCCAGGTCGCGATCACGCGGTCGGCGGGAAGGCCGGTGGTGGCGTCGATGATGTGGTGCAGGCCGTCGCCCCACGCTCGTCGGTTCGAGGCCGAGGCGCAGAGCGAGCCGTTCGCCAGCTCGACCACGCCGACGGCCTTCGTGGGGTCGAGCGGATGCTCGAGCGCCACCCGGATCGGGTCGGCGCCGGCGTGCACGATGTCGCCGCTCGCGTCGACCACGAACTCGTCGACGCCCGCGGCCCGCAGAAGACGCCCTACGATGTCGACGAGGTAGCCCTTGCCGGCGGCCCCCACGTCGAGCACCAGCGGGCGCAGTGCGGTGAGCGTCCCGTCGCTCCAGGCGATCGAGTCCTCCCAGCGGGGAACCGGCGCGCGGTGTTCGAGCGCCCGCAGGCTGTAGCCGCGGTCGTAGCCCATCGTCTCCAGGGTGCGGCCGACGAGCGGGCTGACGGCGGCATCCGTCGCCTCGTACAGGCGGCGGTAGAGCTCGAACAGCTCGGCCGCGTCGTCGGGGAATGGGTAGCTGCCCGGGGTTCTCGCGATCGCGGAGACGAGCGAGTCGTCGCGGAAGCGCGAGTAGGTGCGGTCGAATGCCTCGACGCGGGCGGCGATCTGCTCGACGAGATCGGCGGGTAGCGGATCGACAGTGTCGATCTGCCACCGCGTACCGATCGCGTCGAAGCGGTGGCTAGCTGGCAGCGTCGGCCTTGATCTTCTCGATGGCCGCGTTGAAACCGTCGCTCGTGAGCGACGAACCGGCCACCTTGTCGACGGAGATGTCGTCGATGTTCTTCCCGACCACGACATCGGCGATGCCGTCGGCGAACTCGGTCTGGTAGCGCTTCGAGTTGGGGTTGTCGCCGTCGCCCACGGACTCGACGGCGGTGATCACCCCGTCGGCCAGGGTGACCGTCACGGTGACCTCCTCGGTGCCGTTGGGCGACTGGTACTCGGCGCTCTCGGTGTATTCGCCGTCGGTGTAGCTGCCGGTCGTGGTCGCACCGTCGGCCGTGTCGGGCGCGGTCGTCGACTCGGTGGTGCCGGTGCCGGAATCGGTGGTGGTGTCGCCGTCGGCGGCGGTACTGCAACCGGCGAGGGCTCCCACGAGCGTCAGTCCGGTGAGGATGGCGAACGGGTACTTTGCGCGTTGCGTGTTCATGTTTCTGCTTTCTGCGTGGCTTTCGTCGACAGATAAGTTGTCGCTTCAAGCATGTCTGTGGGGCTGATGAATTGGCTATGTGAAAGCACAAAAGCCAGCGCATGCTCAGGAACCCGAAATATGAAATTCTCATTTCGCCCCTATTCGGGGGTGGTTTTCCCAGTTAGGGTGAGCGAGTGCGCAGGCCCGACTGCCTCATACGTGTCCACTCTTGTTAAGAAGGATTTCACCTGTGAGCAATCCGCCCCGCGGCCGTCAGGCCACCCCGTCCATCCGCCAGATACTCTCCACGATCGCGACGACGGGGCTCCTGGCCTCGGCACTCGTCGTGGGTTCCGCAGCGGGGGCGTCCGCCGCCCCGGTCGCGCCGGGCGGAGCGGGTCAGACCGCGTTCGAACCGGGCCGGTACATCGTCACCCTGGCCGGCAACGCGGTCGCCACCTACGAGGGCGGCATCTCGGGCTTCGAGGCGACCGCCCCCGACGCGGGCGACCAGCTCAACGCCCGAAAGGCGCCCGCCCAGAACTACGGCGACTACCTCGAGACCAAGCAGAAGGATGTCGCCGCCGAGGTGGGCGCCGACATCGACTACTCGTACACGATGGCGCTGAACGCGTTCAGTGCCGAACTGACGGCGGCGCAGGCGGCGAAGCTCGCCGCGAACAAGAACGTCGTCGCGGTCACCCCCGACGAGCTCAAGCACATCACCGCGACCCCGTCGACCGAGTTCCTCGGCCTCGAGGGTGACGACGGAGTGTGGGCCGCGGTCGGCGGCGCGGAGAAGGCGGGCGCGGGCGTCGTGGTCGGCGTCCTCGACACCGGCATCGCGCCCGAGAACCCCGCCTTCGCGGGCGAGCCGCTCGGCACGACCGCCGGGGCCGAGCCGTACCTGTCTGGTGACAACGCGATCAGCTTCGTCAAGGGCGACGGCAACACCTTCACCGGCACCTGCGAGACCGGCGAGCAGTTCGGCGTCGACGACTGCAGCACCAAGATCGTGGGCGCGCGCTACTTCGTTGCCGGTTTCGGCGAGGCCAACCTCGGCGACGCCATCACCGGCACCGGCGAGTTCGTCTCGCCGCGCGACGGCGACGGTCACGGTTCGCACACCGGCTCGACCGCCGTCGGCAACTTCGGCACCGAGGCCGACGTTCTCGGCCGCGACTTCGGCACCATCTCGGGTGTGGCTCCCGCCGCCAAGATCGCGGCCTACAAGGTGTGCTGGTCGGGACCGGACGACGGCGCGACCACCGACGACGGCTGCACGACGACCGACATGCTCGCCGCGATCAACCAGGCGGTGCTTGACGGGGTCGACGTTCTCAACTTCTCCATCGGCGGCGGCGCGGCCGAGACCACGTACTCGGCGACGGATGACGCGTTCCTCGGCGCTGCCGCGGCGGGCATCTTCGTGGCGGCCTCTGCCGGCAACTCCGGCCCGGGTGCCTCCACCCTCGACAACGCCTCGCCGTGGATCACGACCGTGGCCGCGAGCACGATTCCGAGCTACTACGGCACCGTCACCCTCGGCGACGGACAGGCGTTCGTGGGCGCGAGCATCACGGTGACCGACCCGGTCACCGGCGGCCTCGTCAACTCGACCGCCGTCGCCGCCGCCGGCCCGGCGGGCGCCCAGGCCAACCTGTGCGCCCCCGGCAGTCTCGACCCGGCACTCGTGCCCGCGCAGTCGGTCGTGGTGTGCGACCGCGGCGTCATCGACCGCACGGCCAAGTCGGCCGAGGTCGCCCGCGTGGGAGGCATCGGCATGGTCCTCACCAACCCGACGCCGAGCTCGATCGACCCCGACGCCCACACCATCCCCTCGGTGCACGTCGACGCGCGCTTCCGAGCACCGATCGTGGCCTACGCGGCCACCCCGGGCGCCACCGTCACGCTGAGCAACGGCAACACCACGAGCTACGAGCCGCCGACGCCGGCGCTCGCCGGGTTCTCGTCGCGCGGTCCGGTGTTGGCCGACGGCAGCGACATCCTGAAGCCCGACATCACGGCTCCCGGGGTCGCGATCCTGGCCGCCGGACCGAACCAGGAGGGCGCGACGCCCACCTTCGAGTTCCTCAGCGGCACGTCGATGTCGAGCCCCCACATCGCCGGCGCGGCGGCCCTCTACCTGGGGGAGCGGCCCAACGCTAGCCCGGCCGAGATCAAATCGGCCATGATGACGACCGCGTACAACACGGTCGACGGGGAGGGCGCCGAGATCACCGACCCGTTCGCGCAGGGTGCGGGACACGTCGATCCGACCCGGTACTTCGAGCCGGGCCTGCTCTACCTGAACGGTCCGAGCGACTGGGCCGCCTACCTGCAGGCCATCGGTTACGACTACGGCGTCGAGCCCGTCGACCCGAGCAACCTCAACCTCGCGTCGATCGCGATCGGAACGCTCACCGCCCCCGAGACGATCACCCGCACCGTGACATCCACCCAGGCCGGCGATTTCACCGCGTCGATCGAGGGCCTCGCCGGCATCACCGCCGTCGTCGAACCCTCCGTGTTGAGTTTCGGCGCGGCGGGGGAGAAGAAGTCGTTCACGGTGACGCTGTCGAGAACGGATGCACCGCTGGACGAGTTCACGTCGGGTGCGCTCACCTGGACCTCCGGTGACACGACGGTGCGCAGTCCGATCGCGGTGCGCCCGGCGACGATCGTGGCCCCTACGGATGTCGAGGGCACCGGGGTCACCGGTTCGGTCGACGTGACCGTGACGCCCGGCGGCACCGGCGACATCCCGCTCGCGACGAGCGGACTCAGCCGGGGTGCGCTGCTCGCCGACCCGACGGGCACCGCTCCCGGCCACTCGGGCTCGGGAGTCAAGAACGACGAGGTCGTCTACGAGGTCGCGGTGCCCGAGGGTGCCGAACTGGCCCGGTTCGACCTTGACGCCGTCGACGACCTGTCCGACCTCGACCTCGTGGTCTACCGGCTGAACGCGGCCGGAGAGCCCGTCGCCGGCTGGCAGTCGGCAACCGGCGCGGCCGACGAACGCGTCGACCTCGAGGCTCCCGAGGCCGGAACCTACCGAGTGATCGCCAGTGTCTTCTCGGCGAACCCGTCGACCGCGTGGGACCTGACGGTCACCTCGGTCGTGCCGGGTGGTGCAGCGCTGACGCTCGACCCGCCGGTGATCGCCGGCCAGCAGGGCGTCCCGTCGACCTACACCGCGTCGTGGGCGGGTCTCGAGCCGACGTCCACCTACGTCGGAGTCGTGACTTACGGCGACACGGGCGCGGCCACGGTCGTGCAGGTGGCGACCGGCGATGCCGAGGTTCCCGACCCGGAGGCGCCGGTCAACACGGCACCGCCGACCGTGACCGGCACGCCCGCCGTGGGGAAGACGCTCACCGCCACCCCCGGCGACTGGGACACCGAGGGCCTCACCTTCGCCTACCAGTGGCAGGCCGACGGCGTGGACATCGCCGGCGCGACCGGCTCGACATACCGGGTGCGTTCCGCCGACCAGGGCAAGGCCATCACCGTCGTCGTGACCGCCACGGCCGAGGGTCTGCCCTCGGCGACGGCGACCTCGGCCGCGGTCACCGTGCCCTTCGCCTCCACAACGACGCTGTCGCTCAACCGGCACGTCGGGTTCTCGTGGCAGAAGGTCACCGCGACGGTCAC
This sequence comes from Conyzicola sp., assembly GCF_046714715.1. GTDB lineage: Bacteria > Actinomycetota > Actinomycetes > Actinomycetales > Microbacteriaceae > Conyzicola. The sequence goes on from NZ_JBKKAD010000137.1 coordinate 10,688, forward strand.
GGTGGCGAGCGGATCATCCGCACCGCCCACCGGAACCGTGACCGTGACGGTGAACGGCAAGGCCGTCGATGTGGCGCTCGACGCCGACGACAACGGCCGCGTCACCTACACGCTGCCGAAGCTCAAGGCGGGCTTCCATACGGTGAAGGCCAGCTACAGCGGTAGTGATTCGGTCACCGGCTCGAAGAGTTCGAGCACCGTCGTCTGGATCGTCTTCTAGGCAGCACGGTCGGTAGAGATCCCCGCTCCGGCGGACGGCGCGATTCCCAGTTCGCGCCGCCCACCGGAGCGGGCCTTTTTCGCGCCCGCTCCACCCGCACAATTCGGGGCGGTTTCCGGATGTAACGGATTTGTAAACAGTCCTAACGAATCTGTCGAAAGTCTTGCGGCGACCGGGGTTCGTAAGGTTCACTAACAAACACGGCACCCCCCACCGGGTTGCCGGAACCCGTTCTTACGCCGAAGAAAGTATGGAGTCGTTGACCACGCAGAAATCTCCCCCCGCGAGCCAACGGGGTCACGGCTTCGCCAGCAGCCGCGCGCTGCGGCCGAGCGGCAAGGTTCTGCCGGAGCACGCCCGTGGCCACAACCGCTCCCTCGTGCTGCAGGCGCTCTACGCCGGCGGCCAGAAGAGCCGCGCCGACATCGCCCGCGAGACGGGCCTCACCCGGGTCACGATCTCCGACCTGGTCGCTGAACTGCTCGTCGAGGGCCTCGTGCTCGAGATGGGCCAGCGCGAAGACGCCCGCCCCGGCAAGCCGGCCACGCTGCTCGAGCTCAACGGGATCGCCTTCCAGATCATCGGGATCGACCTGAGCGAGGCAGCCACCTTCCGCGGCGCCGTACTCGACCTGCGCGGCCGGGTGATCTCGCGGGCGGAAGTGCCCCTCGATTCGAACACGGGGGCGGATGCCACGGCGAAAGTCGTCGCGCTGGTGGGGTCGCTCGTCGACGCGGCCACGCTACCCGTGCTGGGTATCGGCGTCGGGTCGCCCGGCATCGTCGACCTCGCCGGCGTGGTGCTCAGCGCGCCCAACCTCGGCTGGGTCGCCGAGCCGCTGCACGACGTGCTGGCCGAGCGCTACTGCCTGCCCGTCGTCGTGATCAACGACGCCAATGCGGCGGCGCTCGCCGAGCACAGCTTCGGTGGCGCCGAGAGCGACATGATGGTCGTCAAGGTCGGGCACGGTGTGGGCGCCGGCCTGCTGCTCGGCGGCAGCCCGCTCTTCGGCAGCCGGTTTGCGGCCGGCGAAATCGGTCACGTCGTGGTAGGCACCGACGGCGGCGCCGAGTGCGCCTGCGGCAAACACGGGTGCCTAGAGACCTGGCTGGCGACGCCGAGGCTCGACGCTGCGCTGGCGTTGGCCGCGACATCAGAAGACAAAATCGCCGTGCTGCGCGCCGCGGGCCAACGCCTCGGAATCGCCCTGGCCCCGGTGGTCGGCGCCCTGAACCTCAGCGAAGTCGTGCTGAGCGGACCGACCGACCTGCTCGACGGACCGCTCGCCGAAGCGGTTATCGAGACGCTCCGGGCGCGAACGATGGCCGAATTCCACGGCGATCTGACGCTGCGGATGACAACTCTCGGAGAGGACATCGTTATGCGCGGCGCCGCCGTCATGGTGCTCTCCGGCCAACTCGGGGTCTCGTAGGGACACCGGGAATCCACACAGCACCATCCATGCACAAACAAGGGAGTACGAGATGAAGAAAAGGATCGCAGCGGTCGCAGCAGCCACCGCCGCAGCTCTCATCCTGGCGGGGTGTTCGTCGAACGACGCACCCGCCGATTCGGGCGGCACAGACATCACACTCTGGGTGAACGGCGGTGACACCCCGGACGAGCTGCGCGACTTCCTTGAGACAGAGTACGCAGACGCGACCGGGGGCACTCTTACCATTGAAGAGCAGTCGTGGAGCGATGCTCTCGCAAAGCTGACCACGGCACTGCCTGATGCCGAGAATACCCCCGATGTCGTCGAGATCGGCAACACCTGGGCCCCGACGTTCACCAACGCGGGCGCCTTCACCGACCTGAGCGACATGTACGAGGAGCTCGGCGGCGACAAGCTGCTTCCGTCGTTCGTCGAAGTCGGTTCGGTCGACGACGCCCAGTTCGCCCTGCCGTACTACTTCGGATCGCGCTACATGTTCTACCGCAAAGACGTGTGGGAGAAGGCGGGCATCACGGTGCCGGCCACGCTCGCTGAGTTCAACGAGGCGGCGGCCGCGCTGAAGACCGACAGCCAGAGCGGCTTCTACATCGGCGGCGAAGACTGGCGCAACGGCGTCTCGTGGGTGTTCGCCAACGGCGGGGAGCTCGCGGTGAAAGACGGCGACGAGTGGGCGTCGAGCCTCTCCGACCCGAAGACCGTCGAGGGCCTGACCCAGCTGCAGACACTGTTCGCCGACGCCTCGCTCGCGCCGGTCACCGAGGCCGACAGCACCCCGTGGGTCAACATCAACAACAACGAGACCACGGGCGCACCCGAGGCGGCGACGATCATCGCACCCGGCTGGGCGCACTGGTCGATCGGCGACCTGGCACCCGACCCCGAAGACGCCACCAAGTCGGTGGCGACCTGGAACGACGCCGTGTTCGGCACCTTCGTGCTGCCCGGCATCGACGGCGGTGTAGCCCCGGTCTTCGCGGGCGGGTCGAACATCGCCATCTCGGCGGCGAGCAAGAACCAGGACGCCTCGAAGGAACTGATGAAGATCATCTTCTCCGAGGAATACCAGACGCTGCTCGGCGAGAACGGCCTCGGACCGGCGAACCTCGACTACGCGTCGTCGCTCGGCGACGACCAGTTCGCTACCGCCCTCATCGAGTCGGCGGCCGAGTCGAAGCTGACCCCCGCGGCGGCCGGTTGGGCTGCAGTCGAGGGATCCGGACTGCTCGAGGAGTTCTTCGGCAAGGTCAACGGCGGCGGCGACGTCGAAGCGCTCGCCGAGGAGTACGACGCGAAGATCGACGAGCTGATCAACGGGTAGGTACCCTTTCCCGCCGGTTGAGTAGGTCGCTCTAGCGACCGTATCGAAACCCGGTCTCGATACGGTCGCGGGCGGCCTACTCAACCAGCAGATCCACCGCGCCCTTCGACACGCTCAGGGACCGCCCTATAAGAAAGGAGGAAGCCCCCATGACCGCCACCGTCGACCGACGACGCACGAACCGCGCGCCGTACCTTCTTCTCATACCCGCCATCGGCATCCTCCTCGTCGGCATGGGCTATCCGCTCATCTGGCAGATCATCACCTCGTTGCAGGAGTACGGCCTCAAGCAGCAGTTCGGCCAGCCGGCACCCTTCGTGCTGTTCGACAACTACGTCGAGCTGGCCACCGACCCGCAGTTCTGGACGGTCGTCGCCAAATCGATCGCCTTCTGCCTCGTGACGGCCGTCATCACGCTCGCCATCGGCGTGCTCTTCGCGCTGCTCATGAACGCCGTCGGCAGGGCGCCGCGGATCATCCTGCAGATCGCGTTGCTGCTCGCGTGGTCGATGCCCGTCGTCGCCGCCATGACCGTGTGGATCTGGCTCTTCGACCGCCGTCGGGGTGCGGTCAACTACCTGCTCGACATGATCCCCGGCGTCGACATCAACCGCTTCAACTGGCTCGAGACACCCACCACGTTCTTCATCGTGGCGAGCGTCATCGTGATCTGGATGTCGGTGCCCTTCGTGGCCTTCTCCTCGTTCGCCGGACTCACCCAGGTCTCCGAGGAGGTGCTCGAGGCCGCGGCGCTCGACGGTGCGAACGGCCGCCAGCGGTTCTTCGGCATCATCCTGCCGATGATCAAGCCGGTGATCGCGATCGTCTTCCTGCTGCAGATCATCTGGGACCTGCGCGTGTTCACCCAGATCACCATGCTGCAGGACGCCGGGTCGAAGTCGAGCGAGTTCGACCTGCTCGGCACCTACATCTACAAGCTCGGCACCAAGTCGCAAGACTTCGGAATGGCATCGGCGGTGTCGATCCTCGTGCTCGCGATCACCATCCTGCTGAGCTGGTTTTACATCCGCAGCCTGCTCAAGGAGGACGAGTCATGAGAGCCCGCACCGCACGCACCCTCCTCGGGGCGCTCGCGATCGTCATCGCGCTCGTCTGGGTCTTCCCCGTCTACTGGATGGTCAACTCGTCGTTGCTGCCCAACGTGACGCTGCAGTCGTTCGTGCCGACGTTCGTTCCGTTCGGCGGTTCGTTCGCGAACTTCGCGTCGGCTCTGGCCGACGGCGAGTTCTTCGCGGCGCTCGGCATGAGCGTCTCGATCACCCTGATCGCGGTGTTCTTCTGCATCATCTTCGCGTTCCTCGGCGCCGTGGCGATCAGCCGATTCCGCTTCCGGGGGCGCACGAGCTTCATCATCGCGGTGCTCGTCGTGCAGATGCTGCCCGCCGAAGGGCTGTTCATCGCGCAGTACAAGATGGTCGCCGGCGCGGGCCTGCTCGACTCGGTCATCGGGGTGAGCATCATCTACATCGCGGCCGTGGTTCCGTTCACGATCTGGATGCTGCGCGGGTTCGTGGCGGGCGTTCCGGCCGACCTGGAGGAAGCCGCCATGGTCGACGGCCTCAGCCGGTTCGGTGCGTTCATGCGCATAACATTCCCGTTGCTCGCACCCGGGCTCGTGGCATCCGGCGTCTACGCGTTTCTCCAGGCCTGGAACGAGTTCACCGTGGCGCTCGTGCTGCTGCCCTCCGAGTCGGCGCAGACGCTGCCGCTCTGGCTGCGCGGGTTCGTGCAGGCGAGCGCCACGCGCGCGACCGACTGGGGGCAGGTGATGGCCGCGTCGACGCTCGTCGCGGTGCCCGTGATCGTGTTCTTCCTCATCGTGCAGGGCCGGCTGACGTCGGGTCTCGTGAGCGGGGCGGTGAAGGGATGACGCTCGCGTCGAGAGTGCTCCTGCCCGGGTTCGTCGGCACCACCCTGCCCGCGTGGCTCGAAAGCCGCCTGCGCGACGGGCTCGCCGGCGTCTGCCTCTTCGGCGAGAACGTCGAGTCGCGCGAGCAGCTGCGCTCCCTGACGGCCGCGATCACGGCGGCCAACCCGAACGCGCTCATCGCGATCGACGAGGAGGGCGGCGACGTCACCCGGCTCTACCAGTCGACGGGCGCGCCCTTCCCCGGCAACGCCCTGCTCGGGCGCATCAACGATCTCGACTACACGGCGAGCGTCGCGACCGCGGTCGGACTCGAGTTGCGGGCGGTCGGGGTGAACCTCAATTTCGCCCCGGATGTCGACATCAATTCGAACGCCGATAATCCCGTGATCGGGGTGCGCAGTTTCGGTACCGACCCGGAGCTCGTCGCGCTGCACAGTGGGGCGTGGGTCGCCGCGCACGAGGCGACCGGAGTCGCGGTGAGCGCGAAGCACTTTCCCGGCCACGGCGACACGGCGCAGGACTCCCACCTCGCCCTGCCCGTCGTCGACCTGCCGCTCGACGTGCTGCGGGCGCGCGAGCTGCTGCCGTTCGAGGCGTCCGTCGCGGCGGGGGCGAGCACGGTGATGAGCTCGCACATACTGCTGCCGCAGATCGACGCCGAGAACCCGGCCACCTTCTCGAGCGCGGTGCTGCACGACCTGCTGCGCGGCGACCTCGGCTTCCGCGGCGTGATCGTCAGCGACGCCCTCGACATGGTGGGCGCGAGCGGCGACATCGGTATCGCCGAGGCGGCCGTGCGGGCGATCTTCGCCGGGTGCGACCTGCTCTGCATCGGAACGAGGAACACCGACGAGCAGCTCGGGCAGATCGAGCACGCCCTCGACGCGGCCGTCGAGTCGGGGCGGCTCGACGGTTCACGGCTGGGGGAGGCCGGAGACCGCAACGTGGCACTCGCCACGCGGCTGGCGCGTGCCGCGTCGTTCCCCTCCGCCGACACCGCCTTCCCGCCGAGCAGGGCGATCGCGGCGTTCGCCGTGCGGCCCGGCGTCGTCGTCGCGCCCGAGCACACCGTCGTCGCGCTCGAGACCGAGGCGAACATCGCCGTCGGCGTCTCCCCGTGGGGGCCGCCCGTCTCCGCCCGCCTGGCCGAGGGCGACCCGTTGCCCGCCGTTCACGGGCAGCTCGTTCTCGTCGGCAAGAATAACCACCGGCACGACTGGGTGCGCCAGCTCGTCGAATCGGCGCGCGCCGCCCACCCGGGGGCCGTCGTGGTCGACATGGGGTGGCCCGACCCGACCCAGAACTACTCGGACGTCGCGACGTTCGGGGCATCACGACACGTCGGCGAAGCGCTCGCCGTGTGGCTCGAAGGAGAACAACCATGAGGATGGGCGTCGACATCGGCGGCACGAAGACCGAGGCCGTGGCCGTCGCCGACGACGGCAGCGTCGTCGAGAGCGTGCGGCTCGCGACCGGCTTCGGCCCGAAGCCCGTGGTCGCCTCCACGGTCGATGCGGCGACGTCCCTCGCCGCGGCGACGGGCCTGCGCATGGCCGACTTCGCCACGATCGGCGTCGGCATCCCCGGGGCGGTGGACGCGGCGAGCGGCCGGGTCTCCCACGCGATCAACCTGGGTCTCGAGCACCTGCAGCTCGGTGCCGAACTGGCGGCGCGGCTCGGCACCCCCGTGCGCGTCGAGAACGACGTGAATGCCGCAGCTCTCGGGGCGTTCCACCTCTTCGAACAGCCGGCCGCGGCATCCATGGGTTATCTCAACCTCGGAACCGGCCTCGCCGCGGGCCTCGTGCTGCGCGGCGAGCTGTGGCGCGGGGCGCGCGGGGGAGCCGGCGAGATCGGCCACATCCTCGTCGACCCGGCCGGGCCGCTCGACCTCGACGGGCAGCACGGCGGACTCGAGGTCGTCGCCTCGGGGTCGGGGATCGCCCGCCAGTGGGGCCGCGGAAACGGTAACGCGGTGAGTGCGGTTCTGGATGCGGCGGACGCCGGCGACACCGAAGCGCTCGAGATCAGGCGGCGACTGTACGAGGGCGTGGCCGCCGCCGTGCGCATCCTCGTGCTCACCGTCGACGTCGACCTCGTCGTGATCGGCGGCGGAATCAGCAGTCTCGGCGACCGGGTCATGGGCGGCGTCGGCGAGATCTTCGACGAGTGGGGTGCGCAGTCGCCGTTCATCCGGTCGCTGGGCATCGCCGACCGGGTGCGGCTGCTACCCGAGGGCGCGCCCGTCGCGGCGCTCGGCGCCGCACACCTGGGAGGCATCGCGTGGCCGAAGTAGTCATCGTCGCGTCGGCGGACGAGGCCGGTTCGATAGCGGCCGCCGCGATCGCCGCCGTCGTGGCGTCGCGGCCGGACGCGGTGCTCGGCCTCGCCACCGGATCGACCCCGCTCACCACGTGGGCGGCGCTGGCGACCCGCGGGCTCGACCTGTCGCGGGTGCGCGGATTCGCACTCGACGAATACGTCGGGCTGCCCGCCGGGCACCCCGAGAGCTACCGCGCCGTGATCACGCGCGAGGTCGTCGAACCGCTCGGGCTCACACCCGCGCTCGTGCGCGTGCCCGGCGACGACGGGGAGGCGCTGCCGGGGGCCGGCGAGCGGTACGAGCGGGACATCCGCGCGGCCGGCGGCGTCGACCTGCAGGTGCTCGGCATCGGACGCACGGGACACATCGGGTTCAACGAGCCCGGGTCGTCGCTCGCCTCGCTCACCCGCGTGAAGACGCTCGCCGAGCAGACCCGCGCCGACAACGCCCGCTTCTTCGCGTCGGTCGACGACGTGCCGACCCACTGCATCACGCAGGGCCTCGGCACGATCCTCCGCGCGCGGCACCTCGTGCTGCTCGCCTTCGGCGCGGCGAAAGCCCAGGCGGTGGCGGCAGCGCTGGAGGGGCCGGTCTCGGCGTCGACTCCGGGGTCGGTGGTGCAGTTGCATCCGAAGGTCACCGTCATCGTCGACGAGCCGGCGGCCGTGCACCTCGCGCACGCCGACTACTACCGCCACGCCTGGACGAACCGCTTCGACTGGGAGCGGTTCGAGTAGGCCGCTGCAGTTCGGCCCGCGATTTGTCACAAAACCGGGTATCGCGGCGGCGGATACCCCGCTTCGTGGCAGTTCGGGTCGCCGCCCGCTACCGGATGCGCCCCGCGCACCCCGGCGCGGGTCACCCGCGGGAGCCCGCTCCCGCTCGCGTACCCCGCCCCGCCCGGTACCGAATGCAGGAGATTTCCGGCTCGAGGCCCGCGCACCGGCGTCACCGTGTGACTCGACGCGGAATCTCCTGCATTTGGTACGGGAGGGCGGCGCGCTAGAGGCGTCGGCCGTCGGCCCACACGCCGGTGACGTTCCAGTCGTGGTCGAGCAGCACCGCGTCGGCGGCGAACCCGGCGGCGAGCAGCCCGTGCCGGTGCTGCAGATTGAGCGCGCGCGCGGGCGTGAGCGTCAACGCCTCGACGGCGCGGGTCGGCGCGACACCCGAGCGCTGGATAGCGACCCGCAGCGCCTGGTCCTGGGTCAGGGTGGAGCCGGCGATCGTCGGCGTGCCGCGCAGGCGGGCGATCCCCTGGTGCACGGTAACGGTCAGCGAGCCGAGCGAGTAGTCCCCGTCGTGCGAACCGGCCGCCGCCATGGCGTCGGTGACGAGAGCGACCCGACCCGGAGCGGACGCGAAGACCATGGCCGCGACATCCGGATGCACGTGCTCGCCGTCCAGAATCAGCTCGAGGCAGACGCGCTCGTCTTCGAATGCCGCGATCACCGGTCCCGGTGCGCGGTGGTGGATGCCGGGCATGGCGTTGAACACGTGGGTCACGATGCGGGCACCGCGGTCGAATGCCTCCCGCGACTGTTCGAAGGTGGCCTCGGTGTGGCCGATCGCCACGGCGACGCCGGCCTCGACGAGAACGTCGATAGCCTCCATGGCGTTCGGCAGCTCGGGCGCGATCGTGAGCTGGCGCAGGGTGCCGCGCGCGGCGCCGAGCAGTTCTTCGAGCTCGTAGGGTGCCGGATCGCGCAGGAACTCGCCGTTGTGCGCGCCCCGCCGGTTCTGCGCCAGGTAGGGCCCCTCGAGGTGCGAGCCGAGCACGAGAGGGTCGGCGTCGGCGACGTCGGCGATCTCGCGCAGGCTGGTGCGCAGGCTCGCGAGGGGGTTCGCCACGAGGCTGATCACCGAGCGCGTCGTGCCGTGGGCGCGATGGGTCGCGAGCGCGGCCTCCATCTCGCGGGTGCCGTCGTCGAACGAGTGGCCGCCGCCGCCGTGGCCGTGCAGGTCCATGAACCCGGGCACGAGCCAGTGCCCACCGACATCGACGCGAGCCGCGGCATCCGGACCCTCACCGTGCCCCGTCGACAGGATGGTGTCGCCCTCGACGAGCATCCAGAAGTCGTCGACCTGCCCGTGCGCGTCGAGCTTGCGGGCGTGTTCAAAAAGCGTGCTCATGCGCTCAGCTTAGGGAGCGAACGCCCTGTCGGGCAGTACGCGCGCTACTTGAAGATGATGGTGCGCGCGCGGTCGAGCAGCACGCGATGCTCGGCGAACCACTTCACGGCCTGTGAGAGTGTGCGGCTCTCCTCGTCCTGACCGATCGAGACGAGCTCGGCGGCGGTGCGCGAGTGGTCGACGCGCACGACGTTCTGCTCGACGATCGGACCCTCGTCGAGGTCGCTCGTCACGAAGTGCGCCGTGGCGCCGATGAGCTTCACGCCGCGGGCGTGCGCCTGCTTGTAGGGGTTCGCGCCCTTGAAGCCGGGGAGGAAGGAATGGTGGATGTTGATGGCCCGGCCGGCGAGGGAAGCGCACAGTTCGGGGGAGAGAATCTGCATGTACCGCGCCAGCACCACGAGTTCGATGTCGTACTGCTCGACGACCTCGAGCACGCGGTCTTCGAAGGCGAGCTTCTGGCCGGGGCTCGTGACCGGGTGCTGCTCGAACGGAACGCCGTAGAACGACGCGAGGTTCTCGAGATCGGGGTGGTTGCTCATCACGAGCGGCATCTCGATCGGCAGCTGGCCCGCGCGCTGGCGGTAGAGCAGGTCGTTGAGGCAGTGGCCGGCCTTCGACACCAGCACGAGGGTGCGCAGCGGGCGGCCCACCACGTCGAGCTGCCAGGTCATGGCGTACCGGCTGGTGACCGGTGCGAGAGCGGCCTCGAACTCGTCGCGCGACGCCGCTGACTCGACCTGCAGGCGCATGAAGAACGTGCCGGTGTCGTCGCTCGAGAACTGCTGGGACTCGGTGATGTTGCCGCCGGCGGTCACGATCGCGCCGCTGATCGCGTGCACGATTCCCGGGCGGTCTTCGCAGACGAGGGTGAGAATCCAGTGCGTCGAGGTGTCAGTCACCGGTCAAGAGTATTCTGGAATGGATGCCGCGCTCGTACGCGGCATCCCGCGGCTCGTACCGCGCCATCATCTTCCGAACGGAATTCTGCCGTTGGCTTCGAATACCACCACCGCGCCCGCCTTCCCCTGGGCGGGACTGCTCGTTCTCGCCGGGGCGATCTTCGTCTCCGTCACGAGCGAGTTCCTGCCCACCGGCCTGCTGCCCGACATGGCCGGCGAACTCGAGGTCTCCGAGTCGCGCATCGGTCTGCTCGTCACGATCTTCGCCGGCACGGTTGTGGTGTCGACCACGCCGCTCGCGGCGCTCACCCGCCGCTACTCGCGCAAGTACCTCGTGGTCATCGTGCTGCTCGTGGTCGCGACCGGCAACGTGCTCGCCGCCATCGCGCCGACCTACGAGATCCTCGTCGGCGCGCGCATCATCGGCGGCCTCGCCCACGGACTGTTCTGGGCGGTCGTCGGCGCCTACGCCGCGCACCTCGTGCCGAAGCATCAGATCGGCCGGGCCGTCGCGATCACGAGCGGCGGCGGCACCGCCGCGTTCGTGCTCGGTGTGCCGCTCGGCACGGCACTCGGCCACGCGCTCGGCTGGCGTCTCGCCTTCGCGACGATCGGCGTGATCGTGGTCGTGCTCGCCATCCTCGTGCTGCGCTTCCTGCCCGCGGTCGACCACCGGGTCACCCTCGCGACCGGCGAGATCCCGATGCCGCTGCGCAAAGACCGCAGCATTCCCGGCGTGATCGTGCTCTGCTTCGTGATCATCGTCGTGATGACCGGCCACAACCTCTTCTACACCTACATCGCGCCGTGGCTCATCACCGAGGGTGGCTTCGCCGAAGACTCGATCGCCATCCTGCTCTTCCTCTTCGGCGGTGCCGGAGCGATAGGCCTCGTGCTCGCCGGCCTGGTCAGCGACCGGTTCCCGCGCGGCGGCATGATCGTGGCCACCGCGGTCGTCGCCGTGGCGGTGCTCGTGATGGCCCTGTGGTCCGGCTCGCAGGTCGTCATCGTCGCATCGCTGGTGGTGTGGGGTATCGCGTTCGGCGGTCTGCCGGCCATGCTGCAGACGCGCATGCTGCACACGGCATCCGCCCGCATGCGCGACCTCGCGGCCGCGCTGTTCACGACCTCGTTCAACTTCGCGATCGGCTTCGGCGCCCTCGTCGGCGGGCTGCTGCTCGACCAGGTGGGCATCATCACGCTGCCGTTCGTCGACGTGGTGATCATCGCCGTCGGTGTGGTCTTCATGATCGTGAGCAACCTGTGGTTGTCGGCGCGCGCCAAGCGGGCCCGCATCGCCTAGATCGCGAAAACAGGATGACCCGGGCGACACCGTCGAATTCATCCTGTTCGACGGGCGCCCGGGCCATTGCGTCCTGTCGACGCGCGCGGTGGTGCGGGGCGACTAGCCCAGGTGCACGGCGCCCGCGTTCTTCAGCAGGTCTTCCCGCGAGGGCCGGATGAGGAAGAACGAGATCGGTGCCGCGACGAGCATCAGGGCGGCGGCGCAGATGAACGCCACCGAGTAGCCGTCGACGAACGCCTCGAGCTGGGCCGTCGGCGAGGGCGGGTTGTTCGCGAGGTAGGTGGCGATGGCCGACGTGTACAGCGCGGTGAACAGCGCGGTTCCGATCGAGCCGCCGATCTGCTGGGTCGCCGAGACCGCGGCGCTGGCGACGCCGGCGTCGTGCTCTTCGACACCCGCGAGGGCGACGTTCTGCAGCGGCACGAACACCGACGCGAGGCCGACGCCGAGCAGGATCAGGCCGGGCAGCACCTGCACGACGTAGTCACCCTCGACGGTGATGAACGAGAGGTAGAACAGACCGGCGGCGGCGAGGATCGGGCCGACGGTCATGGGCAGGCGCACGCCGATCCGCGGCAGGATCTGCGAGAGCAGCGTCGCGCAGATCATGATGACCGCGGTCATCGGCAGCGACGCGAGGCCGGACTGCAGCGGCGAGTAGCCGAGCACGATCTGGAAGTAGAACGTGAGGAAGAGCAGGCCGCCGAGCAGCGCCGCCCCGGTGAGAGTGGAGACCAGGAACGCGCCACCGCGCACCTTGTTCACGATCACGCGCAGGGGGAGCAGCGGGTTGGAGACGCGCGACTCGACGACCACGAAGACGGCGAGCAGGATCACGCCGGCGACGAGGAAGCCGATCGTGTCGACCCGGCCCCAGCCCTCTTCGGCGCGCGAGAAGCCGAGCACGAGCGCGGCGAGTCCGGCGACGACGAGCAGAGTTCCGGGGAGGTCGTAGCGGGTGTTGCCGTGCGCTCGGCTCTCCTTCATAAAGAGCACCGCGCCCACGATGGCGAGCGCCGCGATCGGCACGTTGACGAGCAGGCACCACTGCCAGCTGGCGAACTCGGTGAGCACGCCGCCGAGCAGCAGGCCGACGGCCGCGCCGCCGCCGCCGATCGCGCCGTAGACCGCGAACGCTTTGATGCGCTCCTTGCCGCCGGGGAAGGTGATGGTGAGGATGGCGAGAGACGCGGGGGCGAGCAGGGCCGCGAAGGCACCCTGCAGAGCGCGCGCGGCGAGCAGCATCTCGGTGTTGACGGCGAGTCCGCCGATGGCCGAAGCGATGGCGAAGCCGATCATGCCGACCATGAAGGAGCGCTTGCGGCCCCAGTAGTCGGCGATGCGGCCGCCGAGCAGCAGCAACGAGCCGAAGGCGAGCGCGTAGATCGTGACGACCCAGGTGCGGTCGCCGTCGCTCATGCCGAGGTCGATCTGGGCGTCGGGGAGGGCGATGTTGACGATGGTGCCGTCGAGGATGACCATCAGCTGGGCGAGCGCCAGAACGGCGAGAAGCCACCAGCGGTGGTTCGGGGAAGTGGAGGGGGAAGACATGTAGAGAGCGGGATCCTGTCAAACGAACTAGTTGGTTGGGTTATGTATGATCATACCCATGAGAACCGACGGCGAAGCGACCAGAGAACGAATTCTTGTGGCGGCAGGCAGCGAATTCGCGGAATTCGGCCTGGCCGGCGCCCGCGTCGACCGCATCGCCGCAGCCGCCAATGCCAGCAAGGAACGGCTCTACGCCTATTTCGGCGACAAGCGCACCCTGTTCGTCGCCGTGCTGAACCACCACATGTCCGAAGTGACCGACTCGATCCCCGTCGACTCCAGCGATCTGCCCGGCTTCGTGGGCACCATCTTCGACTTCGCGCAGCAGCACCCCGAGCACTTCCGCATGATGGACTGGGCCCGCCTGGGAGGCGACTTCGACCTCGTCCCCGCGGTGCCGGCATCCGTCATCGAGCGCGACGCGGCGGCCATCGTCGAGGCCCAGGCGCGCGGTCTCGTCGACCCCGAATGGGACGCGCACGAGCTCTTCACCCTGCTCTTCACCATCGCCACCTCGTCGATGCGCCTCGAGGGCGTCAGTCAGGTTGCGGATGACGCGGACGAAGCCGTCGCGCGGCGTCGCGCCACGGCCGTGCGCGCGGCGACCAAACTCCTCGCCCCCTGACCGGTCGTATGGCCCCCGAACGGGGTCACGCCGATCGGTTCAAAAATGCTACTGACCGTATCGATCCTCTAGTAGTCTGCTGAGAAACCGTCACGCGAGACTTTGTACTGTGTGCTCGGAGCCATCCCCACGACTCTTGGAGAGCACACATGCGCGCCCTTTCCCCTGTCCGCACGGCCACCCGATCGGCGGCGATCTCTCGCCGCGCCGGTGTCGTCGTGCTCGCCACCGCCCTCGTCGCAGCGCCGCTCGCGGCCGTTTCGCCGGCCTTCGCCGACGCCTCGGTCGTCACCGGAGCGACCTTCACCGAGACCGAGGTCGCCGTCGACCGCACCGCCCAGGGCATCTTCACCGACAGCGCCGACCAGTTCTTCGCCCCCGGTTTCGACGCCTGCATGTTCGAGTACAGGAACGGCACCCCGCTCCCGTCGAACTCCATCGCGACCATCGCGACGGCGACCGCGCCCTACGCGAACGGGCCCGAGCTCGCCGCGGCAGGATTCGTCGCGGGCGACACCTACACGGTCGCCTACGCGGACGCCACCGCCAACGCCGACGGCTCCGTTCTGTGCGTCGCTCCCGCGCTGACCACCGCCGGCCTGGTGCAGGCGTCGATCGCGCTCGTCGAGGCAGTCCCGGTCGCCCCGAGCATCCCGCTCAGCGCCCCCGACGTGAAACTCACCCGCGGCGTGGCCGTCGACCAGGACATCCCGTTCACCACGGCCGGTCTCGATTTCACCGCGTCCGGCGGCTACATCGGTTTCGGACCGCAGTCGGCTAACGAGCCGGCGCCCGGCTACATCGACCCGTACACCGGCCTCAAGGTCACCATCCTCGACGAGGGAACCCCGGGCGTCGTTCCCCGCATCCACATCGCGGGAACGCCCACGTACAGCAGTGTCATCAAGACCGGCTTCTTCATCGTCGACGGCGAGAACACCGGAGAGGCGAGCCTGAACATCGTCATCGCCGACAAGGACGGTTCGATCACCCCCATCACGATCGACGCCGCCAACGGCGCCGCGGTCGCCGGTGCCAAGGTCGTGCTCATCACCTCCGGCCTCCAGGCTGGTTCCGGCTGGAACGCCACCGTGCGTTCCACCCCGATCGTCGTCGGCTCCGGCGTGATCGACGCGAGCGGCACGCTCTCGACGACCGTCGCGATCCCCGCGGGCCTCGCGCCCGGACTGCACTCGATCACCCTCGCCGGCACCAACGCCGACGGCTCGCCGTTCAGCTCGGTCGTGTACTTCTCGGTCAGCGCCACGGGCACCCTGCTCGCCGTGTCGGCCGTGCGCGCCACCGCGCTCGCCGCTCTGCCGCAGCTCGCAGCCACCGGCCAGGACGTCGCGCCCAGCCTCTTCGTCGCGGGCGGCCTGCTGCTCGCCGGCGCGGCGTTCGCCGGCGTCACGGTGATCCGTCGCCGTCGCAGCGCCTAGTCACACCGTCGAGGCCCCCGCGCGCGAGCGCGGGGGCCTTTTCTTTTGCCCGCGATCACCCGTTCTTCGCTACACTGAACGGGTCGCAACTGGCGTTGAGATGGGTAACCATCAGGGAGCGAGATACACGATTCGGCCGTACGCCTGGGCTGAACGGATACCTTAGTTACATCCGTTCGCTTTCAAGGAGTCGCTCGTGTCCTCTACCTTCAATTCGCCGTCGTCTTCATTCAATGCTCCGCTGGCCGAAGTCGATCCCGAGATCGCCGCCGTTCTCGAGCAGGAACTGGGCCGCCAGCGCGGCACCCTCGAGATGATCGCGAGCGAGAACTTCGTTCCCCGCGCCGTGCTCGAGGCCCAGGGTTCGGTGCTCACCAACAAGTACGCCGAGGGCTACCCCGGACGCCGCTACTACGGTGGCTGCGAATTCGTGGATGTCGCGGAGACTCTCGCCATCTCGCGCGCAAAGAGCCTCTTCGGCGCGGCCTATGCCAACGTGCAGCCTCACTCCGGTGCATCCGCCAACGCCGCCGTCCTCTCGGCGATCGCGAGCCCCGGCGACCGCATCCTCGGTCTCGAGCTCGCGCACGGCGGCCATCTCACCCACGGCATGAAGCTCAACTTCTCGGGCAAGCTCTACGAGGCGCACGCTTACGGCGTCGACCCCGACAGCTTCCTGGTCGACATGGACGTCGTGCGCGAGAAGGCGCTCGAGACCCGCCCGAACGTGCTCATCGCGGGGTGGAGCGCCTACCCGCGTCAGCTCGACTTCGAGGCGTTCCGCGCGATCGCCGACGAGGTCGGCGCGAAGCTGTGGGTCGACATGGCCCACTTCGCCGGACTCGTCGCGGCCGGCCTGCACCCGAACCCGGTGCCTTTCGCCGACGTCACGTCGTCGACCGTGCACAAGACCATCGGCGGACCGCGCTCGGGCTTCATCCTGAACAACGACCTCGACATCCAGAAGAAGATCAACTCCAACGTCTTCCCCGGCCAGCAGGGCGGGCCGCTCATGCACGTCATCGCGGCGAAGGCCACGGCGTTCAAGCTCGCCGCCGAGCCCGAGTTCAAGGACCGCCAGGAGCGCACCATCCGTGGCGCGCAGATCCTGGCCGAGCGCCTGATGGCGGCCGACACGGTCGCAGCGGGCATCGACGTTCTCACCGGCGGAACCGACGTGCACCTCGTG
Source organism: Conyzicola sp. (assembly GCF_046714715.1). Classification (GTDB taxonomy): domain Bacteria; phylum Actinomycetota; class Actinomycetes; order Actinomycetales; family Microbacteriaceae; genus Conyzicola. The sequence goes on from NZ_JBKKAD010000137.1 coordinate 27,041, forward strand.
CTCGTCGACCTGCGCAACGCGGCCATCCACGGCCAGGACGCCGAAGACATCCTGCACTCGGTGGGCATCACGGTGAACCGCAACGCCGTGCCGTTCGACCCGCGTCCCCCGATGACCCCGTCGGGGGTGCGCATCGGAACGCCCGCGCTCGCGACGCGCGGCTTCGGCGACGTCGAATTCACGGAGGTCGCGGACATCATCGCGACGGCCCTCAAGCCGACTCCGGATGTCGCGGCTCTCCGCGCCCGCGTGCTGAAGCTCACCGACGGCTTCCCTCTCTACGAGGGCCTCACGTCGCCCGGCTCCTGGGCGTAACAAATTTCCGCTGGTTGAGTAGGAGCGCCAGCGACGTATCGAAACCCACCGAGGTTTCGATACCGCCGTGGACGGCCTACTCAACCAGCTCTAGCTTTTTAGGACGTGCACATGACCGCAATCACCCTCGACGGCGTCGCCACCGCGACCGCTGTCAAGAACGAACTGAAGGCGCGCATCGACGCGCTCAAGGCGCGAGGCATCAACCCGGGTCTCGGCACCCTGCTCGTCGGCAGCGACCCCGGCTCGCTCTCGTACGTGGCGGGCAAGCACCGCGACTGCGCCGAGGTCGGCATCGAGTCGATCCGCGTCGACCTGCCCGAGACGGCGACGGCCGACGAGGTGCGCGCCGCGATCGTCGGGCTGAACGAGAACCCTGCCGTCACCGGGTACATCATCCAGCTGCCGCTTCCGGCCGGTCTCGACGAGAACGCCATGCTCGAGCTGATGGACCCGCTCAAGGACGCCGACGGCCTGCACCCGACCAACCTCGGCCGCCTCGTGCTCGGCGTCGCCGGCGAGCTCGACTCGCCGCTGCCCTGCACGCCGGCCGGCATCGTCGAGATGCTCGAGCGCTACGACGTTCCCATCTCGGGCAAGCACGTCGTCGTGATCGGTCGCGGCCTCACCGTCGGTCGCCCGCTCGGACTGCTGCTCACCCGCAAGGGCCTCGACGCCACCGTCACCCTCACGCACTCCCGCACCGTCGACCTGGCGAGCTACGTGCGCCAGGCCGACATCGTGGTCGCGGCGGTCGGCGTCGCCGGCCTGGTGCAGCCCGACTGGCTGAAGCCGGGCGCGGCCGTGCTCGACGTCGGCATCACCCGCGTGGTCAACCCCGAGACCGGCAAGGCCCGGCTGGTCGGCGATGTCGACCCGGCATCCGCGGGGGTTGCCGGCTTCCTCTCGCCGGTTCCCGGCGGCGTCGGCCCGATGACCCGCGCGATGCTGCTCGTGAACGTCGTCTACGCTGCGGAACGCCGTGCCTGAGCATCCCGCGGTCGTGCGCGTCGAGGCGGCGCTGGCCGAGGCCGGAGTGGTGACGCAGGTCGTCTGGCTCGACGGCGCCGCCAAGACCGCCGCCGAGGCCGCGGCCGCCCTCGGTATCGCCGTGGGCGCGATCGCCAACTCGCTCGTCTTCCTGCTCGACGGCGAGCCCGTGCTGGTGATGACGTCGGGCGCCCACCGCGTCGACACCGCGTGGCTGGGTGAACGGGTCGGGGGCACGTTCGCGCGCGCCGACGCGGCGACGGTGAAGGATGCCACGGGCCAGGTCATCGGCGGAATCGCCCCGGTCGGCCATCCCGAACCCCTGCGCACCTTCGTCGACGCCGATCTTGCCGGCTACCCGGAGATCTGGGCGGCCGCGGGTCACGCGCACACGGTCTTCCCGCTCAGCTACGGCCAGCTGGTCTCGATCACGGCGGGCACCGAGACTCCGGTGGTCCCGCCCGCCGCAGCCTGACGCCACCCGGCTAGGGTGGAGCCATGAGTTTCTCCAGTGGCAAGTTCTTGGTCGGCCTCGCTGCCGTGCTCGCGATCGTCCTGGCCGTCGGCTTCATCGCCGTGGCGCTCTTCGACGTCAACCTCTTCGGCGCCGTCCGCTGACCCCGCCCGTCGAGCTGCGCCGCCGCGTTCCTGCCGGGTTGCGTCATTTGGGGCAGCAGGGTGCCCTGAGTGCCCCATGTGACGCAATCGAATGCCGCGGGCGGTTTCGATACGGTCGCTGAGCGCCCTGCCCAATCAGCGTGACCCGCTCGACAGGATGCCGTGGCTCCGGCCCCGGCAAGCCATCCTGTCGAGCGCGCGCCGAGGCCATGTCGTCCTGTCGTGCGCCGGCCCCACACCGCCCCACGCCGCACCGGCGGCCAGCGCTGTGCGATCGACGCCGGGCTGCTGCGTACGCGACAGCGGTGCGCCGACTCGACAGCGTCGTCCGGGTGAGGGCGGGCTAGCTCTCGCGCACGGCCCCGTCGGCCGCGCTCACCGTGAACGTCACCGGCTGGCCGAAGCCGTGCTCGGCGAAGGCGCCGTCGATGGCGACCTGCAGTCGCGACACGGCGTCGCTCGGGATGAGGGCGATCGCCGCTCCGCCGAAGCCGCCTCCCGTCATGCGGGCGCCGATAGCGCCGTTCGCGAGGGCCGTCTCCACGGCGAGGTCGAGCTCCGGCACGCTGATCTCGAAATCATCGCGCATGCTGCGGTGCGAGGCATCCATCAGCTCGCCGATCGCGGTCGGCCCCTGCTCGCGCAGGGTGCGCACGGTGTCGAGCACCCGCTGGTCTTCGGTGACCACGTGGCGCACGCGGCGGAAGGTCTCGTCGTCGAGCAGCTCCTGCGCGCGCGGGAGGTCGTCGACGTGCAGGTCGCGCAGCGCGGGAACGCCCATGACCCGGGCGCCCTCCTCGCAGGAGGCGCGGCGTGAGGCGTACCCGCCGGTCGAGTGCGAGTGGCTCACACCGGTGTCGATGATGAGCAGTTCGAGTCCCGCCGCGGCGAACCCGAGGTCGATCACCTCGGCGTCGAGCGAGCGGCAGTCGAGGAACACGGCCGAGTCGCGCTTGCCGAGCAGCGATGCCGACTGGTCCATGATGCCGGTGGGCGCTCCCACGGCCTTGTTCTCGGCGAGCTGGCCGATCTTGGCGAGGGTGGGGCGGTCGAAGCCGAGCTGCCACACGTCGTTGAGGGCGAGGGCGACGGCGCTCTCGATCGCGGCGCTCGACGAGAGGCCGGCGCCCACGGGCACGACCGAGTCGATGTAGATGTCGACCCCCGGTACGCCCGCGAGGTCGCCGCCGAACTGGCCCATCGCCCAGGCCACACCGAACGGGTAGGCCGACCAGCCGCTCAGAGCCGACGGGGTGAGGTCGGCGATGGCGATCTCGGCGACCTCGTCGGCGAACGAGCTGGCGATGCGCAGCACACCGTCGTCGCGAATGCCGAGGGCCAGCACAGTGCGCTTGTTGATCGCGAACGGCAGCACGAAGCCCTCGTTGTAGTCGGTGTGCTCGCCGATGAGGTTCACGCGACCGGGAGCCGACCAGACGCCCTCCGGCTCGTAGCCGAACAGCTCGGTGAAGTCGGCCTTAACGTCGTCCCTGATGTCGCTCATACTCGTGCGATTGCCTCTCGAATGAATGCTGCTGTTGCTTCGGGTGTCACGTCGCCGATCCAGGCGCCCATGGCCGCCTCCGACCCCGCGAGGTACTTCAACTTGTTCTCGGCGCGACGCGGAGACGTGACCTGCAACATTAGACGGATGTCGTCGCGCGCGACGTTGACCGGCGCCTGGTGCCAGGCCGCGATATACGGCGTCGGGGTGTCGTAGAGCTTGTCGATGCCGCGCAGCAGCGTGAGGTACAGGCCGGCGAGCTCGTCGCGTTCCTCGGTGTTGGTCGCCGCGAAGTCGGGGATGTGACGGTGCGGCAGCATGTGCACTTCGATGGGCCAGCGGGCCGCGAAGGGAACGTAGGCGGTCCAGTGCTCGCCCGAGATCACGACGCGTTCGGATGCCCGTTCGCTCTCGAGAATGGATTCGAACAGGTGGGGGCCGAATTTCTCGATCGACTCGACGAGCCTCTTTGTGCGCGGTGTCACGTAGGGGTACGAGTAGATCTGCCCGTGCGGGTGCAGCAGCGTGACGCCGATGGCCTCGCCGCGGTTCTCGAACGGGAACACCTGCTGGATGCCGGGCATCGCCGACAGCGCGGCCGTGCGGTCGGCCCACGCCTCGATAACGGTGCGGGCGCGCGACTCGGTCTGGCTGCCGAACGAGCCCTCGTGCTCGGGGCTGAAGCAGACGACCTCGCAGCGGCCGATCGACGGCAGTGTGCGGCCGAGCCCCACGGCGTCGAGCTCGTCGAGGGTGAACTCGGCGCCGATGCCCGGGCCGAACGAGGGGGAGCGGTTCTCGAACACGGCCACGTCGTAGTTGCTCGGAACCTCCGAGGGGTTGTTCGGCGTCGCGGGCGCCAGCGGATCCTGGTCGGCCGGCGGCAGGAACACGCGGTTCTGGCGCGACGAGGCGATGGAGATCCACTCGCCGGTGAGCACGTCTTGGCGCATGGTCGCGGTCTGCGGGCGCGGGTCGAGCACGCGGGCGTCGACCGCGCGGTCGGGCCCGAGGGTGGTGTCCGCGGCGTCGAAGTAGATGAGCTCGCGACCGTCGGCAAGGATGGTCGGACGTTTTACGATCGCCGAATCTGTCATGCTATTACGATAACGAAAGTTAGCCTTTTCTTTTCGCAAGTATTCGCAAGGAGCAAACGACGATGGTGGACGATTCCGCCCCCACGATCATCCGGCGCGAGCGCCTGCTTCAAGACATCGTCGACCGCGGCTTTCTGCGCGTCGCCGACGCGAGCGTCGAGCTGGGCGTGAGCGCCGTGACGGTGCGCTCCGACCTGACGGCACTCGAACTCGCGGGCAGCATCGTGCGGGTGCACGGCGG